>NZ_JAYGIH010000002.1:0-220404 GCF_034932455.1 Leptolyngbya sp. CCNP1308
CTCGGTAAATCCTCGTTTGCAGCTTGAACACCTTCGCCTCTAGCTGTCGCCAGGGGAGGGTCTTCCATTCCACTGTGGGCGCGTTGGCCCCAGTCTTAGACGTTTGGACTGTGACTTGATTCATTACTATCAGTTCATCGTGTATCTGTAGGCCTATCCTGGGCATTACCCCAGGCGTTTGCTTTTGATACAATCCCGCCCGCTGAGGGCTTGTAGCGTGGCAGCCGACTCTGACGTTAGCCAGAGAGCGCCTCAGCAGGTTATTCCGTTCCGAATGACCATTGTTTGAATCTTTAGGGCGATGCTCTCCACCGGGTTGATGGGAAGTGCAGACTGGTCGAGACTGGAATCGCCAGTTCCCGTTTGCCTTGCCGTTTTGGCCTGGGCTGCTAACCGTCGTAGCCCACTTGACGTAACGATGGTTCTGACGCATCTTCGCTTTCGCTACCCATAGATTCTTGCTAGACAGATTGCCGAGTACGGTTCTCGGAAGGGCTGCCGTTCATCCCCGCTTCACCCGATTGAGAGCCAGTCGCACGAGTGGGGGAAGTGCTGTCACCGTTGCACTCACGGGGTAGGACTTGCACCTACATGGCCATTCAGTTGTCAAGGTCCAAAGACCTTGCGCCTAATCCCCTGAAACTCAGGTGAGTTCCAGTTTCTAGGCAACGGCTCGCACCCAATCCTCGTCGTTGCGGGCGCTGTTGATCACCCGCACCAGCGAGATGCCGACGTAGAGCAAAAACAGGCCCCGCAGTACGTTGAAGACCAGGGGAATGGCGTCGCCAGCAGCGGTGCCAAAGTTGGTGGTCATCCAGGTTTCAGCATCGCCGAAGAACTGGGCCTGGGCGGGATAGGCCAGCAGGGTGATTAGCCAGAGCAGCCCTAGACCTAGGAGTCGCCAAGCCTTTCGCCTAAAGCCCTGGGCCTTAGATGCCCGTCTGGATAGGGAACGGGAGGGTATTATGTCCTGCCTCCAGGCAAGACCTGTCAACCCTGCGACGGCCAGCACCATGAGTAAGGCGGGGCCGTGGATGAGGACATCTAGACCGAGGCACAGGAGCGCTACGACGAGTAGCGGCAGGTCTGGAAGAGGATTCATCCGACCTACCATTCGTTCCATCAACGGAAAAACGTAGAGAGTTTTCATGGCTCAAATAAATTGAGTCTGACTGATTATTGCAGTCTCCTGAAATCAGTTCAGATTACATGACTCGCGTGCTCACCAATGAGTGACCTAAGTCACTCGAATTGCGTAATTTTTCGATCAATATAGCAATATTTTCTGGCGGTGGGGAAATGTCAATCTAAATTGTGGACTCAGACTCAGATAGCCCATAGTCACGTCTAAAGCCTATACAAGATGGTAGATATCGGGGCTGCTTCTGTAATCTTGCATCATGTTAATCAAGCTATTGAGCAATCTCTACGGATACTTAAGCAAGGAGATATTTTTTATACTTAGGTCATGCATGATTCCCATTTACCGGAATTTCTGCCGTCAGTTATTAACGCAATTGACAGCGCGCAAGAACTCTATAGTTGCAGTCGAAATTAATCTATAAAAAGTTTTCAAAAGCGACGCAACGGCATGTTATTCGGTTCCCTTTTGCCGCAGATATTTTCAACTCAATAGTTAAGGTTTAACTGACAAAATGGCATGACAACTGATTTACAGACACAAAAGTAAATGTATTGACGTCAATACGTCTTGATGTCTTTAAATTCACAATCTTAAAGGCGGCAGGGGCTTGGGTGAGGCGAGCCTTGTAGAGGTGATCAGGATCTGGGCGTTATACGAGGAGTGAAACACAGCTATGAAGACGGTAAGTTGTTTGTCGCTCTCTGGGGGGCAAGGGAAAACGTCGGTCTCGCTGCTGCTGGGGCGGCTCCTGGCGCACCGGGGACAGAAGGTGTTGATGGTGGATGCCGATCCGCAGGCGAATCTCACCTTTTATCTAGGCCATGACGTTCAGGCAAATGAGCCCACCCTGTTGGAGTTGCTAAAGCGGCAGGTGGAAACAGCCGATGGGATCTATCCGCTGGCGACGGCGAATCTGTTTCTGATCCCAGCGGATGAGGGGCTGCACAAGGCCCAGGAATACTTGGCCACCATCGGGATGGGAGCCCTAGCTTTGCGCCACAGCCTGGAGGCCGTGGGGGAACTGTTTGACGTTTGCATCATCGACTCACCGCCCCAGCGTACCCAGATTTGCTTATCGGTAGTGGGGGCCTCGGACTGGGTACTGATTCCAGCGGAGGCCTCGACCAAGGGGGTAAATTCGCTGCTGTGCAGTCTGGAACTGCTGGAGGAATTGGGACGCATACGGGCGTTTAAGGGCCAGGTGCTGGGGGTGCTGCCGTTTCGAGATAAGTGGTTTGGCCGGTCGCAGGCAACCGATAGCCGAGAGGCCATAGCGGCTATGCAGCAGGTGGCAGGCTCAATCCCGGTGCTGCCGTCAATTGTGGAGAGTGAGCGCTACAAGCAGGCGATTCGGCAGGGGCGGCGGCTGTCAGAGATTGGCTATGGAGAGCTGGAATTTCCGCTGCATAGGGTGATGGAGGCGTTAGAGCAGGGGAGAGAAAATGGCTGAGGATGCGCTGGAACGGTTGATGCAGCGGCAGCGCCCGAGTGTGCCGCCCCGAGCCGATGGGCTGGGGGCCGAGTTACCTGTGAAGTCTCTTCAACAGGCGGCGGTTGGGGACAATAGGTCGGGATATAGTGACTCTAGCAAGTCTACGAGTGTTGACGTCAGTATGTCTGTTAGCCAAGATGATGAGGCGGAGTTACCGCAGCTAGTGCGGACGACGACGCGGTTAGAGGAAGAGATTGATAAGGCCCTGCGCCACCTCTGTATGGATGAGAAGATCACCAAGGAGGTGTGGTTTGAGGCGGCGTACCTTTACCTGGCGGAGCACCCCAAGGCAATGCAGGTGGTGAATGGGGTGGCGAAGGAGCGCTACCAGCGCCGGAAGCGGGCGGCGGATTTGAGGAAGCTGGAGACGATGCAGAAGCGATTGAGGGGTTAGACGATTACGTCGGAGCTTGCTAAGCGAACGAATTGGGGTCAACCAAGCATGATGATTTTAGAGTTCGAGATTTTGATTACCCCAGAGCAGGGGAAGGTATTTAGTCTGCTGAGGCGCGATCGGCAGATAGATTAAATTCCTAGAGACCCGAACTACATCCAAACATAGTTCGGGTCTCTATAAGCAGGCTTTGAATTTTTGCAGGTTAAACTAATAATGTGAAAGAGCACTGAGCCATTTACCTTTCAAGCTTATGCAGAATAGCCATCAAACAGCGCTTATCGAAGTTTCACAGCTACTTCTTGATCCAGAAAATCCACGATTAACATCGGTTCAAGCCAATAGTCATGATGCAATACGTGCAATGACAGAGCTTCAGGGAGAGCGAGTTATTGCCTTGGCAGAGCATCTTTTAGAGAATGGGACTAATCCTGCAAGCCTCATGATGGTTATGCCGTCCGAAGTTGATGGCAATCTTTTCTATGTTCTTGATGGCAATAGACGACTTACAGCTTTGAAGCTTTTAGAATCTCCTCTATTAGCAGAGGGCATCCTAAACAAAAAGGGCTTACAGATCCTAAAAAAACTTTCTGATAGATTTGAAAAAACGCCAATAACAAGAGTGGCTTGTGTTGTATTTGAAAGTCGTAATGAAGCTGATCCATGGATCGAACTTATTCACCGAGGGCTAAACCGAGGCGCAGGCATGCTAGCTTGGGATGGTCAAGTGGGAGCCCGTTATGATGAACGAAAACGTGGCCATAAGGATATAGGTCTACAGCTTCTTGACTTCATAAAAGACCAAGATATTCTTTCGGAAAATACTCAGAAGAAGATTGAAGACGGTAAATTTCCAATCACTACATTTAATCGGCTTCTAAGCACTCGTTATGTCAGAAACAAAATTGGAATAGAAAAACAGAAAGAAGACGTTGTCTTTTTGTTTCCGAAAGATGAAATCACAAAGGGCTTAAGTCGAGTCATTGAGGATCTAGCTAGTGGAGAAAAAACAGTCAGCGACCTTAAAAAACAAAAAGATAGAATTGATTACATTAACACTTTTGACTCTGATGACTTACCTCAAGAAGGTTTAGCACTTGCACAGCCAACCTCTTTAGAACAGTTTAACCAGCAACCTGATGCTCAAAGCACTAATGATCCTGCAAAAGATCAAACTGGAACTGGTGAACAAAAAGGTAATGTTTCAGAGACTGTAGAGCCTGAAAGCTCCAGCAAGCCCCTTTTGGGACGACAGGGTTATCAATCGACGCCTTTTCCAAACAGGAGTACGCTCATACCTAAGAGCTGTAAAATAACGATAACTCAAAGACGAGTCAATGATCTCTTTAAAGAGCTAAAGAGGATGGATTTGACAAACTTTCCAAATTCGGGTGCTGTGATGTTGCGCGTCTTCATTGAACTGAGTTTGGATCATTTCGTTGAGGAGAAGATTGGATGGGACGAACAACAAACCGGTAACTCAAAGCTCAAAGACAAGCTTAACAAAGTAGCGCAATTTATGGAAGAAAATGAAATCATGACACGAAATGAACTTGCACCCATACGCAAAGCTGCAACTGGAGACGGAATGCTGGCAGCCTCTGTAAAATCTATGAATCAGTATGTGCATAATCGCTACTACTCACCTATAGCATCTGAGTTAGTAGTAACATGGGATAACTTCCAAGTCTTTATCCAGAATATCTGGAAAGTAGTAGAATGATTGGGCCTTATACAAATCTGTCTATGCTATATGTCTCTCCCCTACGTTACCCAGGAGGGAAGCGAAAACTAGCAAACTTCGTAAAGCTCATTTATCGGGCCAATAACTTATTGGACTCAGAGTATATCGAGCCTTATGCAGGTGGGGCAAGCATCGCCTTACAGCTTCTCTATGATGAATACGTTCGATATGTACATATAAACGATATCGATGTTTCAGTATTTTCCTTCTGGCACTCTGTATTATATGAGACAGAAGATCTCTGTAATCTAATTTTAGAAACGCCAGTTACTATTAAAGAATGGGAAAACCAACGTGATGTCCAGCAAAGAGGCCGTCAAGATAACTCTGACGTGTCACTTTTGGAACTTGGGTTCTCAACCTTTTTCCTCAATAGAACAAACCGTTCAGGTATTATTAGCGGCGGTGTTATTGGTGGAAAAGATCAAGCCGGGAAATGGAAGATTGATGCTCGCTACAATAAAGAAAACTTGGTAAGTAGAATACGCAAAATTGCAAGATTTAGAAATCGTATTCGCCTTTCAAACTTTGATGCTTTAGAGCTTCTCGACACTCTCTCAGGCAAGATAGCTCCACAAAGTCTTATTTATTTAGATCCTCCATACTTTGTAAAAGGCACAGAAGATCTCTATACGCGTTTTTACAAAAAGGAAGATCATGAAAATGTATCAAAAAGAGTGAGAAAGCTTAAATATAACTGGATGGTATCTTATGATAACGTTCCAGAAATATGTAAGCTATACAAAGAGTTTCAATCACTTACTTATGATATTCATTACTCTGCGCGAAACCGATATAAAGGTTCAGAAGTAATGTTTTTTAGCAAAAAGTTGCTAGTTCCTACTGTTACAGAGCCAACCACATTGAAAACATCAGCATTTCAACTAGAGCTTATATAGGGAGGAATCTTTCAATATCTATTGCTTTTAGGGAATGAATTCCTTGATAAAATATCTAGAACCTTGCCGCCTGGGCTTGCGCTTATAGCAGTATAGCGATGTGCAAGCGCTATGGGGATGACAGCATTTGTATAGAGATCAGTCTCAAAACGCTTAATAAGCGCAAGAGTTCTATGAAGATTTGGGTAGCGCGCTATTTCTGTCTTGAGCTTATGAAATCTTCCCTCTTCACGTTGTCCTTTCCCAGAAAAAGGGTATGGAATACTGACTACGAAACGACGGTCTGAAGCAGTCTTAAAAAGAAAATCTTGCCCATAATATGTCTCATCTCCAAATCCAACTTTTGATGGGTCGCGACTTGCAATTATATATTGATAACGATATTCGTCATCTACAGGATAGACAGTGTTCTCTGGGATGTATTTACTCACCAGGCTGAAGTAGTCCGCAAGCTGCCCGGTTTTCTGAAGTCCCAAAATTGTGATATTTGGCAGTCCTTCTTTGCGAAGTTTTTCGTTTATCTGATGGTAGTACTTCATTAAGGGGCGACTAAGCCAAGCACACGTGCCAAATATTGCTAATGGCCCGTCCACAAAAAAAGAAATTGATGCAAGTTGATCAAGAGGAAAATTAGCAGTCAAAAGATAATTTATGTAATGAGCCGGAAGCATGTGCTCAACTGCTAGCATGAAGCGTGTCATTGCTGAGATGTTGGACTGATAATCGTTTACCTCTTCCCACAGTCGTAAAGCATCTGAAGGGTAAATTTCTTTATTGCAAGCGGAACAATACTGCTGCTCTTCAATGTCTATAAGCTCTATGCCTAAATCTTCCTCTCCCTTATATCCGCATGAAGGGCATTGATGCAGCTTTAGGAACTCATCACTTCGAGTGCCCATTTTATCAGGTCGTAAAGAAGCAAGACGAAAAAGTGTTGATCGTAGACTGCTTCTATAGTCCTCTTTATTGAACCGTGTTTCCTTCTGAAGTAAAACTTTATCTACTCTGGCCCGAAAACTATCTCGAACCGAAGTGAGACCTTGCCATCTCATATTCGTTCCAGGAAGTACAAAGAGAAGTGAGTCTTTATTTTTTCTGAGCTTGGCCACCCTAAAAGGATCAACAAAGCGCCCGTCATCAACTCGTAATGCTCCGAACTCTTCCATCAAAATATGAATTGTACTCACTTTGACATACCCAACTTTTGTACTGGGCATTCGATCATCAATTAGCGCCTCGTAGGGACTGCCATCAATAGCGAAAATATGGTTTGGCAAATCGACCAAGTTCAGATCTGGCAAAGGCTGAAACCGCTGCGAAAAGCGATCAATTTCCTCAGGACTTGGTTCTCTTAAATATTCACATTCTTGTAAGAAGGCGAGTACATCAGGATTCTCAACAATATCGCTATGTGATGACTTGTTTGCATACTCATTCTCATATGGCATAGAGTAACTCTCAAAGTAATCAGATATCAGAACTTTGCAAGATTGGCAGTCAGCTTAGAATCTTAGCGATCAGATTCAGATTTGGGATCGAATAGGTCAATTTGCACTGGCACTACAAACGGTCCGGAGAGTGTTTTTACTCTGGCAAAACCTACGTCTTGGGCGCGAATAAGTGATTTCCCAAAATCAGAGAAGTCGTAGAACTTTGAAATCTCCTTGAGTTCCCCTTCATTGTTGAGATGGGTTACAAACCAATTTTCTGTATTGGCCAAAATATTAGGATGAACTGAAGATGGTTCTTGGGTAGCATACACAAGCGCCATGCGGTATTTTGCGCCCTCTTTAGCAATTCTTGGCCATGTGTCTGTTAACTCATGTTTCTTGCCAATCAGGTTATGAGCTTCTTCAATATAGGTCACAATATGTGGCGGAAATTCCCCAGACACAAAGGTTTCCATGGAGCGGTGAAAGATACCTTCGGCTATCCGAATACTCATTTCCTTCCTGATTGTTGCTGGACCTACAGATAAGTCGAGAATCACTATTCTCCCATCTTCAAGATGCTTGTATACTTCCCCTACTAATTCAGAAGAACGGCGTGGTGAGTGATAATTCCGATAAGGGCCTAATGCTTTGTAACCACGAATAGTTGTATCGCGATCATTTCTCTCTGCCATTAGATTGAGTATAGCTCTGGTCTCTTGATCAAACCATTCATTACCTGAACTGCTTTTGAGAAAGCTATTACTACTTCGTAATTGCCGATCTGCTCGGCGAGCTGTCATAAACCATTCAATACCATCATCGAAACTCATGCCTCCGGAAGGATCAGGGAGAGAAACGTCTGTTTGTTGTTGAATCTGCTGTCTAACACCTTGACCTGCGGGAAACTTCACGCCTTCTCCAAGAGGGGGGGTATATTTCGCACGGCGGAGAAGGCATTGGTAAGCAGCTTTTCTCACTTGCCAGCGATAGTGCTCGCTCCGTGCTTCCCGTTCAGGTTCTTCAAGCGACATACTCTTAAAAGTCTCAAGATCAGCCTGCTTGAAAGCATCTTTCTGCAAGAGTGATTGAAGAAGATATAAGCCTTCGCTGGTGTTGATATAGAAATTATGCCGCAGATCTTGAAAGCCTTCGGTATCAAATCCCCTATACCGCACGGTGGCATTAGGATATACCTCAGATATAGCTCCCTGATCCTGCTTGTTTGCATTAGCATACTCTCCATTCAGGTCGAAAATTATTTGCCCAATCGGCATGTTTGCCTCATCAGCAACACGTTTTACCATGGAGACCATCTTCTTGAGCATGTTTGATTTTCCGGTTCGCGTCATCCCTAGTACAGCGGTGCGTCGTGCAAGAAAATCAGACGGTTGGAGATAAACTGGAACCTTACTAGGAGCATTCTTCCGGTGAAGGCGATCAGTGGAAGTATAACGAATAGTTCCTATACGGATGCGCTCAATAGGTTTAGTTAGCCCTAATTCTTGAGCATCTTTCTGCATAGTTTTATTACGGATTGGATCTACATGGTTGATAATGAGTTCTAGAGCATCATCATTAGGTCGATAGACACGCAGGCGAGAAGCTAAAGAGAAAGACTCAAGATCACTACCCAGCCAAAGTTTATTTTCAAAGGTGTAAAATGTTCCTAGGATTCTGCATTTAAGGCCGCCAAATTGGATTTGGTTAAGGGTAATATCATCAAAGCCTGTCCCGTCTTCAAATGCGCCTTCCTGATCTTGAAAATGATCAATTTTCGTACGAACAATATCATCGTCTTGAGGAAGTCTAGATGCGCCAATGACTCTAAAAAGAATTACTTCGCGGTCAATTTCTTGAGTTTCACTGTAGCGTTCTGGATCAAAAGTGGTGGCTACTAAGAAGCAGTTATGGGGTATACCATTAACCTTAGCTTTCCAAAGATCATTGGTCATTACAAGAGCTTGTTCATAGTCAATACCATATACCCAGCCCACAAAGTTTTCTTTCTGAGCAAGCTTTACTAGAGGATCGCTCTTGAAAACTTGGTCGATGAGCATGGACATATGAGCGTCTCCTAAGTTACGTGTAGCCCTGCTCCTTTTTAACGATATTTTGGGAAACTGGAGTAAATATAAAGATAAATTTTGTGTTTACAAGGTCATGTATAGTGACGGTGCTGAATAAGAACATAGCCAAAGAAGGCATTGAGAGCCAGCGCCAGAATCGAATGGATGGTCTGGGTCATCACCGAGCTATTAGCACCCGAGCCCATAATCATGGTCAGCAGGGCCGATTCCAAAAACGACTGAAAGTCGTCGAGGTGTTCTTTGCGCTCGTCACCCGCAGGTGATGCAAGTCCGGCAGCTCGAACAGGTTGTTTGACTCGCGGGAGATTTCAACGTAATCATTTCCTAGCGTTAAGATTGAGGTCAAAAGCAGTTGCTTCCCTTCATCTTCCATGCAAGTTGTCCTTCCCCCTGAACTAGAACAACTCATCCAACGCCAGCTCGCCGCAGGCAAATACCAATCTGCCCTAGAGGTCATCACAGCGGGCATACACCTGCTCGACCAGCAAGACGACATTTATCAAGGGCGACTCCCCGAACTCCAGCAAGATGCTCAGGTCGGCTGGGAAGCAGCCCAACGCGGCGAACTCGTTGAAGGCCCCACCGCCATGGCCCAAATTCGAGAAAACCTGCGGTCTCGCCACGCCTCTGCCGAATAATGCCTGCTCAGTTTTACCTTACTCAGCCTGCCATTCAAGACATCGAGGCCATTGCAGACTACATTGCCGGTCAGACTGGGCTCCAGCAGGCCGAGCGCTTCCTCTCAAAGCTCGATGCCAAATTCGCCAGAATCACCCAATTCCCCAATCTAGGGCGGCCACGCGACAAAATCCTCCTAGAGCTACGCAGCCTCTCAATGGAGAACTACCTCATTCTCGGCGTTGCTTAACGCAAGTATGATTTGCCCCCCAGAATTGGGGGTTTTAGGGGGCCATGCGGGGTGCCCTGGTTGTAGCCTTTTAACTCAAGGGCTAGGTCAACTTCTTCACCTCTGTAGGTGTTGTTGACCTCGTACCCATCGTGCTTGTTGCCCAAGACATCGTATGAGAAAGTCTCCCAGCGGGTCATAATTTTAGCCATTACTCCTCTTTGCTCTTGCTAACACTAATGGCTTGCTGCAGTTCTCGAAGCAGGACAAGTACTGTTCGGTCCTCACTTGATAAAAAGGCTTGGTCACTTAAAGCCTTCACTGACTTATCTACGGTGGGCACTAAATGGTCGGGAAATTCGATCTGCATGTGATCTCTCCTACTTAAGCAGTGGTCATTGCATCATTGAGAGCGCGTTGTCTCGCATCCTGATGCTCTTTTGTGCAGCCGTCTACTACGTTCAGCCTATAACCTAACTCTTCTAATTCTTCTTTGAGATTAGTGAACTCAGGCTCTGTGCGCTCGGTGGTCATCAAGAAGATTGCTTTAAGGCTGCACGCGCCGTGTTGGCCTACGTGCTTGTAGCTTAGGCGGCGTTGCTGAATGGCAGTATGAATTTGCGAAATCCGGAAGGAGTTTTCAAAGATTTGAGCCGTCGCTTCATACCCTGAATCAGAAACGCCTCATTCTCTATACCGCAACCGAATCTAGAGTGGATATCTTGCGAGTCGTCAGTGGCTACCGCGACCTAACGAGTTTGTTCACAGACAACGACGAGGAGTAATCGACTTTCGGTAGACACGGTAGACGCCCGGTAGACAGGGTGTCTACCGGGCAAAAGCCTTTATCCACAAGCTCTTCAGCCATTTCGGTAGACGGTAGACACTTTCCTAGCAATTCCTCATTGGCAAACCCTGTCTACTTGTCTACCGTTTCGCTATAACCCTTACCCATCAATGCTTTCAGCGGTAGACACCCCGTCTACCGTTCCCTCAAATCTGTCTACCGTGTCTACCGTTGCCCGCCACCGCAGCCGATTCCCCACGCCCTGGGTTTCCCCATACCCCATCGCCTCCAGCTCCAAAAAATGAGCGCGGATCACCTCCACCCCCGCCTTCCGTAAACTGCGCTCATAATTCCGCACATCCTTCGCTCGCAGCCAGCCCCGCACCCGCGATAGCTGTATCAGTTTTGTATAGACCGGCTCCAGCGCCCCATCCACCGTATTCCCGTCCGCATAGAGCAGCTTCACCTGACCAATGAACCAACGCCCCAGCTTTATTGCCGCCTGCATCTGGCTCGCTTCCACTGCATGGGGCGGCAAATGCCCCTCCACCGCTGCATTCAGGCAGTGAAGAATCAGCGCCAGCCGCCCCGTGTAGCCCTGCATCTTGGAATAGACCGCCTGCAAGCCTGGGTGCGTCTCCGTCACCCGCAGCTGATCCAACTGGTCATACCAATCCGCAAATAAGGCTTTGGCCTCAGGGCTGAGCTGGTAGCATTGGGCCGTCAATCCCTCCAACTGCTGGTAAAGCCCATAGAGCCGCTCCGATACATCATGGCGCACCGTCCGTCGAGGGAATGGTGCAAGCTTCAGCGGCAGCAAACACCACAAAAACCTGGCCCACTGGCCACTGGCATCCGAGCAATCCCCCATCATCTCCCGCAGAATATCGGGCTGAATCGTCCCCGTTAGGCTCAGACTGGTGCGCGGCAGGCTAATGCGCAGGCCACTAGCTCGATCTACCTTCAGCCCTGAGCCATCAAAGGCGGTCAGCAGTGACTCCTTGTCGTTCCCTCGCCCATTGCGGTACTGGTTCTGCCCCTTGAACAATCCTGCCAACTCATCCGGCGTCACCAAAATGCCCCGCTCTGGTTGTTGGGCCTGGATGCGGGCGATCGCCTCTCGTGTCGCATCCGAAGTGTGATACTCCCGTGGCATCGGCTTCCTGGGGCGAATACCCCTCTCCTCAGCCCGAGTCTGCTCCCAATCCCGCAGGTCAACCTCATACTCCGAAGCGGCATACTCATACTCCTGATCCGCCTCCGCCTGGAGCAGCGAGAGCGGCCCCAAAATCTGCCGCTGAATCGGACTTTTCTTGCTGCCCGAGGGAGCCACCAGCCCCGTGAACACAATTGGCGGCACCGAGAACCCCATCCCAGCATCAATTTCCAGCTCCGTACCCACCCGCAGTAGAGACGCCGCTACCGGCAGCAGCGTCACCAGCATCGCCGCTGGGGTGGCCCCAATCCAGTCAGCAATCTGCTCTAAGGGTTCCGCCAGCTCAGCATGGAGATACTCCCCCAGGCACAGCTGGTAGTCGCCAATTTTGAGCAGCTGGTGAATCTCGGCCCGGCGATCGTCCCGTTCCTCGGTTTGCTCCAGCTCCGCCTGCACCAAGGTGACCAGGTTGCTGATATCCCTGGCTGATAGCCCCGTTTCCTGGTGCCACTGAACCACCTGCGCCGCCAGGGCCAGTTCGGTGGGGCTCGTGCCCAGGTAGGTGCGAATCTGGTCTTGCAAGGCCTGCACCGACATCCGCTCGGGACCTTGAGTAGAGCTGACTTCCAGATGCCGTCGGTCTTGCACCGCTGCTCTGATCTGCTCCGCTGTGGCCCCATCGTGAATCCAATCCACCACATCTAGCCCGCCATGCTTGGGCAGGTTCTGCCAGCGTAGGCTGTCAGGGTAGGGGTAGCACCACAGGGCTGAGGGGAAGTCCTGGGCGACTTCTCCCATATGGGTAATGCCGACCTGGTCGCGATCTGGACACAGCACCAGCTGGGCCGTCTGCAAATCCTCAGCGTAATTGCCATAGCTGCGGTACTTCTTCGAGCCCCCCAGGGTAGTGGTCGCGGGAATGCCAATTCCCCATAGGGCATCCGCGCAGCCTTCTCCCTCCACCATCCAGATAGGTTGACCGATGGATATGGAATTCTGGACATCGCGGTAGCGGTAAATTGGCACCTGGGCTCTAATCTCAGGGGTCAGACCCTTGACCCACTGCTGCCCGTTCCAGTGGTATTGCACGAAAAACTTCGCACCGTTGCCCCGATCTACCCGAGTCACCTTCACCAGCGGCTGGCCGGTTCGGCTGGGATAGAAATAGTCCTGCCGCTGCTGGGGTCGAACGGGCTTCTCTGGTGGGGCAGTGGCTGCAAAGTATTGCCCCCACATGCTATCGGCTGTCGCGCCCCGGTAAACGTAGCCGTCTACCGCCCTATCCTGGTCTACATGGGTGTGGCAGAACACCACCTCCTCATTCCATCGGCAGTCTTGGTCTTTAGTGCGTCCACAAATCGGACAGGGGTGCGATCGCCCCGAGTAAATGTACTGTGCCATGGTTAGCTCCTGAGGTTAGGAGCCGGGCCACCACAATTAACCTGCTACTGGGCTCAGTAGATTGCCCAATCAGCCTCGTAGTCTTGGACATTGCCCATGACTTTGCTATATTTGAAAGCACATGTTTCAGTAGCAGGTTAATGAGCGAAGTGGTTCTGACAAACCGCTTCAAGACGTTGATTAACCCGGCTGTGGAAAATAAAAAAAGAACTCGGCACCCTGGCTAGCAAGTAGTTGGGGTGTTTTTTCAATCAATCTTGAACTTAAAGAATGAGGCTAGAAAGCTATCAACAATTTGACTAAACTCTGAAAGCTCTATTTGCTGTTTTTCAGCTTGGGTGAGTCATTTCGAGTGTTGGACTGAGATGGTTTTTTACGATTGCTCAACAAGCTGGCCTGGTAAATTCTGATGGCCCGCTGGTGAGCAATCGGGTCATGACGATTGTGTAGCCAGTCTTGCATCAGCTCTAGGTTGTAGCGAATGCAGCGGCTGTTAATGCGAACCCAATGGATGCCCTCGATCAGCACCCCCTGCAACCGATAACGCTTCAGAGTCGTATCGCTGAGCTTGAGGTATTGGGTAGCCTCCTGCTTGCTGATGAATTGGGCCATGGTTTACTCTTCCTCGCTTATACCGTTGAGGCCAAATCTCATGGGGAGGCAGGCCAAGTTTGCTCGCCACCACCTGCTCGATGCGGCGCGATCGCTGTCGAGTCAAGGCATGAGAGACTGCCGAGGTGCCAATATTCAGTTCTTTCGCGATGCTGGTCAGAGTCCAGCCCTGCTTGCGTAGAGCCGCTTTAATGTCTTCTACATGCATAGAATTGTCTTAGCTCCATCAATATATCGATGAAGTTAGCAATAAATAACTTGCATGTCAAGTGTTATAATTCGCATCTGCAATTAATGTAACCCTATGACTAATCCATTACCTGATGAGGCGCAGGCGGATGCCACGGCAGTTGATCAGTTTCCAGTCCGCCTGAAGCAAGCGGTCGGCGACAAGAGCATTCGAGGCTTTGCCAGAGACTGCGGCTTTTCTGACACCGTGCTCCGCCAATATCTGAATGGTCAGAGCGAGCCTACCCGCCCGGCATTACTCGCTATAGCCCGCACGGCTAATATCAGCGTCGAGTGGCTGGCAACTGGTCAGACTGGGACGGCTCCTCACGACTCGCCTCAAGCGTTAGCTGAGAAGTACATTCAAAAGGATCCGCTGGCCTTTGAGACGGATTGGCTACGGACGGAGTTCCCTGATTCGTTTGAGCACCTGATGCTGACCCAGGTAGTTGATGACAGTATGGAGCCCACCCTGCCGGTAGGAGCGCTGGTGCTTGTAGATACTACAGACCGAGATCTGGAGGTGGTGACCCATGGCATTTATCTGCTCAAGCTGGATGACCGAGTTTTGGTTAAACGCCTACAGTACATCGCTGACAAGACGATTCGAGTGCTCAGTGATAGTGCAGCGTATGATGCTTTCTCCATCACTTTGTCGAGCAAACCCAGTGGGTTAAATCTTATGGGCAGAGTTGTATGGGTTGGACGCCATTTGTAAGGTGCCATGGGCCAACTTAATCTATCTGCGAATTCTATGGCCTGGGCCGAGCAGACAAGTTAATGACTAAACCAGGCTCAGTACAACTTTTAGGATTTTTAAGCCAAGATGGAGGAAATTTAGCCCTGCTGGCCCATCGCCGTGCCCACCATCGCCCTCCGCTACCAGCAAGCCTCCGAGTCCGGCTTTGTCACCACCGTCAGCATTGACGGGCAGACCCAGTACTCCGTCACCATCGGCGACCCCTTCACCGAGCGGCAGGAGCAGGAGCTAGAGTTTTACTTCGAGCAGTGGATTCGCTTTCCCTTTGATAACCAGGTGATCGCCCAGCGAGCGGCGGCCAGTGTGCAGACCTACGGCGAGAGCCTGTTTGAGCAAATCTTTGGCGGTCGCCGGGCCTATGCCGACTACAGCCAGGCCTGTAGCGGTGGGCTAAGCCAGCTCCAGATTGAGATTGAAGGCGATTCCCCCGACTTCCAAGCACTGCACTGGGAGGCGCTGAAAGACCCCGACCATCCTACCCCCCTGTCCATAGAGGCGATCTTTACCCGCAAGCGGTTCCGCGCCGGGGGCACCCCCGACATTAACCGAGTCCCCAGCCCGGTGATTAACCTGCTGGTAGTCACCGCCCGCCCGGATGAAGAATCCGATGTGGGCTATCGCACCATTTCCCGTCCGCTGATTGAGGCCATCCACCGGGCTCAGTTGCGGGTAAAGGTGGAGATCTTGCGTCCCGGCACGTTCCAGGCCCTGGCCGAACACCTGGAGGGCAAAGTGGGGCATTATCACATCGTCCACTTCGATGCCCACGGCGGGCTGATGACCTACGACCAGTTCGAGGGCGGGGTAACGCAGGATCGCTACCTCTACAAAGCCCGTTATGGTCGTCCAGATATGGAGCGCTACACGGGGCAGAGGGCGTTTCTGTTTTTTGAGGGCAACAGCAAAGGCCAAGCCGATCCGGTGGAAGCGGAGGAACTAGCGGCGCTGCTGACGGCTAAGGGCATCCCGATCTGTATTTTGAATGCCTGTCAATCGGCGAAGCAGGTTAGGGGGGAAGCCGAGCAGACCCACCCCTACCCCTCCGAGGAGGGGACGGAGGCGATCCAAAATCCCCAATCTCCAATCCAAAATACAGAGACCAGCCTGGGCAGTCGGTTGATGGCGGCGGGGGTGCAGATGGTGGTGGCGATGGGCTATTCCGTCACAGTCACCGCCGCCCAGGTGATGATGGAAAAGCTCTATGCGGAGCTGTTCGCCCAGCAGGGCATTCCTGAAGCGATTCGGCTGAGCCGCAAGGAACTGTACAACCGTAAAGAGCGCAAGGTCTACTTTAACCAACGAGTGCCCCTGGAAGACTGGCTGCTGCCGGTGGTCTATGCCAACCGCCCGGTGGATCTGAATCTGCGGGAGTTCACCGCTGCCGAGGAAGAGGCCTACTTCGTTGCCCAGGCTGATCTGGATGATCGCTACCGTTTCCCCATGCCGACCTATGGCTTTGTAGGGCGGGATTTGGAGATTCTCAAAATTGAAAAGTCGCTGTTGCGGCACAATCTGCTGCTGCTGCAAGGCATGGGCGGCACCGGCAAAACCACGCTGCTGCGCTACCTGTGGCGCTGGTGGCTGACCACCCACTTTGTGGAAGATGCCTTTTACTTTGGCTACGACGAAAAGGCCCACACCCTAGCGCAAATCTGCCACAAAGTGGGCAAGCGCCTCTATGGCCCAGAGCAATCGGTCACCTACGCCCGATTTTTGGCCCTGTCGCCCACGGTCCAGGAAGCCAAACTGGCCCAAACCCTGCGCGAGACCCCCTACCTGCTGATTTTGGACAATCTGGAGTCGGTGACGGGGCAGGCGTTGGCGATTCCTAACACGCTGCCCGCCGAAGAACAGCAGCGGCTGCGGCAGTTTTTGCTAAAGCTGGTGAATGGCAAAACCAAGGTGATCATGGGTTCCCGCAGCAACGAAGCTTGGCTGGCCGAAATCTATACCCACGCGGGCCAAGCCCATATCTATGCCCTCAGTGGCCTAGACCCAGAAGCCCGCACCGAACTGGCGGAAAAAATCCTCGCCGCCCAGGTGCGCGACCCCCAACGCATTGCTGCCCTGCGGGTGAATGCGGACTTTAAACGGTTGATGGCGCTGCTGGCGGGCTACCCCATGGCGATGGAAGTAGTGCTGACCAATCTGGCACGGCAAAGCCCCGCTGAGATTTTAGCGGCGCTGAATGCCGCCGATGTGAACTTGAACGTGGGCGGTGACGATAAAACCAACAACATTCTCAAATGTGTGGAATATTCCCACAGCAACCTGTCGTCTCAGGCGCAAAAGCTGCTGGTGTGTTTGGCCCCGTTTAATGGCTTCATCGACCGGGCTAATCTGGAAAACTACGGCAAACATCTCAGCCAACGAGAGCCGTTTCGAGACTACGACACCAGTCAGTTCGATGCCGCCATACAGGAGGCAATCCAGTGGGGGTTGCTGTCTCCGATGGATGCCAACAATCCTCGACTGCTGACCATTCAGCCTATCTTCCCGTACTTTCTCCGCACCAAGCTCAACACCCTAGATGCCGCTACCCGTGATGCCCTCTACGACGGTTTTAGAGCCCACTACCAGGTCTTGGCAGGCAGCTACCAGCAGTTGACGCAATCCAAAGACCCTCACCAGCGACAACTGGGGTTGCTGTTCTGTCAGTTGGAATATGAGAATTTGTATGCTGTTTTGAAGATTTGCTTAGACAAGACACAAAACATAGAGCCACTTTTTTCCTGTATCCAGGACTATTTGGAGCTAACCCAGAACTTTACGCTCGGTCTAAAAGTTGCTGATTCCACCTGTAAGGCTCTTGAGCAATATCCAAGCGCTTTAATCAACCACGGAAAAATTGGCGATGAGTTAGGAGTGGTTTATCAGCGACTAGGGCGGAGACATCAAGAAATGCAAGCCTATCCTCAGGCGAGAACTTACTATCAAAAGTCGCTAGCGACCTATGAAGTACTAAAAGATCTCAACGAGACTAGGCGGGGGTATGTGTTGGGTTTATTAAATCACCAGTTGGGTATGGTGGCGGAAGAGATGAGGGAGTATGAGCAGGCACGACAGCACTATCAACAATCCCTCAATATCAAAGCCGAGTTCGGTGATCGCCACGAGCAAGCGAGCACCTACCACCACTTGGGTATCGTGGCGCAGGAACTGCGGGAGTACGAGCAGGCACGCCAACACTTTCAGCAGGCTCTCGATATTGACATTGAGTTCGGCGACCGCTATGGCCAAGCCAGCACCTACCACCAGTTGGGCATGGTAGCGGAAGCACAGCGGAAGTATGAGCAGGCGCGCAAATACTATCAGCAGGCACTCGATATTGACATCGAGTTTGGTGATCGTCACCGCCAAGCTAGCACGCTCTGTGCCTTAGGTACTGCTGCATTGGAGTTAGGAGAACACAAGCAAGCTAGACAGCACTACCATCAGGCGCTGAACATTTGGATTGAATATGGCGACCGTTACAATCAGAATTTCGCTTACCACCAGTTGGGCATAGTGGCGGAAGCACAGGGGGAGTATGAGCAGGCGCGACAGCACTATCAGCAGGCCCTCAATATCTTTATCGAGTTCGGCGACCGCTATAGCCAAGCCAGCACCTACCACCAGTTGGGCATGGTGGCGGAAGCACAGCGGGAGTATGAACGGGCACGACATTGCTATCAGCAGGCTCTCGACATCTACATCGAGTTCGACGACCGCTACGAGCAAGCGGGCACTTACTTTCAGCTCGGTAAGGTTGCTGAAGCGATGGGCAACATCAAAGCAGCAAGAACTGCTTATTTACAAGATTTACAAATTATGGCGGAGTTCAGTAATGAGCACGGTTTAGGCATTTCTTTAAGAAATCTCGCTCGCTTCTATGGTGAGTTCCCAGACGAAGCCTTTTTGACCGTTGTGGCCCAGTGCCTCAACACCACTCCCGCCGAGGTGCAACAACTCTTCGCAGCCGCCAACCCCTAGCGCCTCCGCACCATCACCCCTTCTGAGAGAAAATTTCTAAAATCTTTGCCCTTAGTTCGCACTTTGCCATACCCCTTCAATGCCACAGCCTGTTCAGCGAGATTCCCTGGGTTCGGTGTAGTCGCAGAAGGTGCGCAGGCCAATCTTCAGCACCCATAGCACCGCTACCGTGGCGATCGCCGGGCTCATCCAGGGCAGCGCCACCAATTCCACCACATAGACAATCAGCCCCGTCAGCAGTGCCGCCTGGGCAGGGTTTTTGTTGTACTCCTCTACCCGTTCGCGAAAGCTATCGTCACCGCACAGTTCTCGCCGCAGGTTGGCCAGCAACACCTGGCGCAGGGTCTTGCGATCCTCCCCATAAACAGTTGCCCCCGCTGCCGCCGAGACAAGATCATCCAAACTGCTTTCCAGATCGCCCTGGTGCTGGTGTAGGGTGGCCAGAGCCGGTTGGGCGGGAGCATAGCCTTGCAACAGGGTTTGGGTGGCTTGGAGTTCTGCCGTCGAAAGCTGTGTTGTCATACAGACATTATTGCCAATCTAAAATTTTCTGCAGCGCTGCATCAGCTTCTGATTGTGTCACCTTAGGCAGACGATTCTGAACATAGTCCTCAGAAATTCCCGTTTGGTTCGCAAACTCTTCCTCAATGCCATCTAGCAACTCAGGATGGTTGTAGGTGACCTGCCAGTCACGATCCCAAAAGATGCGGTCGGCCAGCTCATCAATGCAGTTCTCCCATTCCAGCGAGTCCTCACAATCCACCTCAATGGGCAGAATGTCCTCCTCCTCCTCAAACTCAGCTTCTAAAACCTTGAGCATTCCCAGGGCGTTCAGAGTTTCCCAAATCAGTCTTCGCCAGTAAAACGGATCGCCATCCTGCTTAATACAGTCAGCGAAGGCGATTTCATCCTCCACCCGTTGGGTCAACCAGGCAAAAGGGAAATAGGCAGCTGCTTCTAGCACATTGGTGAGGGGTGGCACCGGCACCTCGGGCTTGAGTAACGCCTCCAGGCACCGATGCCACAACACCACCCGTTGCTCAAAGCTAGCGCTGTCGAAGATGCGGTCTCCAGTGATAACCTCTACATCGTCGAATTCAACCGCTTCCTGGCTGAACTCAACCGCCGCCTGGAGAATGTGCAGGTAAAACTTAGCCTCTGACCCCTCTAGCACGCGCTTGCCAAAATTGGTGTTCCAGGTCATGACGGATAGCGCTCCTAGACAACTACCAACCCCTAGAAGAACGTGGGCACCTCGATCTGACTAATGAGGCCAGCATAGTGCTCCAACAGAACTTTAGGATCATGTCCAGTCAGCTTGGCCACCTCAATCACTGACATCCCCTTCGCCAGCATGTGGCTAATGAACGTGTGCCGGGTGTTGTACTGGGTGCGGTACAGCCCGTTTTCTTGAGTCATGCCGCACTTCTTCAAAATGCTCTGCCAAGCCCGATTTAGGAAGTTGGTCGCATCAATCGGTTTGCCCTTGGGGCTGGGAAAGACCAGCATATCGGGCTTGTAGTCTTCAGGGCGAATGGCTAACAACAGGTTCTGTAGGTCACCATTGCACGGGAAGAACCGAGCCCGATTCGTTTTGGTGGCTTTTCGCAGGCGAGCCGTGCCAGTGCCCTTACGCACCAGGGTTTCGTTAAACGTAATCCCGGTACAGTCGCGACGAATATGCTTCCACTGGAGGCCGATGGCCTCACTGGTTCTACAGCCCGTCATAAACAAGAACCGCACATAGTCGGTGTAGTGAGCGTAGTAGCGGTCGTCGCGAAAGGTACCGATAATTTGCTTAATTTCCGCCTCGCTAAAGGGGGGAACTTTGAGCGGTGGCACAGGGTGGCACATCTCCGTCAGCCCAGTAAAGGGGTTCTCCCAACCTGCGTCCACCAGTTTGTTCTGCTGTACCCAGTTGCCAAAGTCATTCAGGATGATCACCTGTTTCTTAATGGTGGCAGCAGAAGCACTTTGCAGCATAAACGTGACGAACTCTTGGGCCTCCCGGCGGCCAAGGATCTTGCGCCCGAAATTGCGCACCTTTTTGGGAATCGGGTTGTACATGCTCACGATGGTAAAAGGGCTCTCTAGCCGCTGCCCCTTATCGTCAACAAACTCATCCCAGTGCTGCTTAAAGACATGGGTATAGCTCTGAGACGTCTCAGACCCAGCTGCAACCATTGGCAGTGGATCCTCAGGCTTGTATTTTTGCAACGTGGGGTCAAAATTGCCGCTCAGCATGTCTAACTCGATCTGCTGGGCCTTTTGCGTGGCGACCCTGCGGTTGATGATGCTATCTGGTAAGCCAACCGACAGGCAGTAGCGCTGGCTCCGGTAGCTCCACCGCAACCGCAAGCGCTCGGAGTAAACTTCGACTTTAACTTGTCCTTTAGCCATAGTTCGGAGTGGGGGTAAAGTACATCGCCTGCACCCTTGCCGTTATCTACGGTTATTCCAGACCCCATCAATCCGCTTTTCGTGCCCGGAGGTTTATACCAATTTCGTACCAGTTTTTACCCCCAAACTGCCCCAAAGTGACCCAACGTCACGGCCACTTTGCCAAAAAGCAATCAACACCTTGATGGCTGAATCCCTATTCTGGGAGAGCGTTTGGGGCTGAAACACTTGAAAGCGGGTGATGAGACTCGAACTCACGACATTCAGCTTGGGAAGCTGACGTTCTACCACTGAACTACACCCGCAGAGGTGCCGCTGGGCAAGCGCGTTGCCAACGGGTTCCCATTATACGGCTATTTGCTCAACGTATATTCCTTCGACGAAGTTTCTGGGGCAGAGGGCGGGGTGGGGCCGCCGTCATTGCCTCTAAAGCGGGCAAACAGCTTGGCGATCGCACCATTCACCTGCTCAATGTAGGTAAACAACACCGGCACCACCACCAGCGTCAGCAGCGTGGAGGTGGTAAAACCGCCGATCACCGCGATCGCCATTGGGCTTCTCGTCTCGCCCCCCGCCCCGATTTCTAGGGCGATCGGCACCATCCCCGCCATCGTGGAGATCGAGGTCATTAAGATTGGGCGCAGACGAGTCACCCCGGCTTCCATCACCGCCATTTTACGGGTCTTGCCCTGCTTCAGCGCCATCAGGGCATAGTCCACCAGCAAAATGGCGTTTTTGGTTACCAGGCCCATCAGCAGCACAATGCCGATCAGGGCAAACAGACCCAGGGGCTTTTGGGCAATCAGCAGGGCCAGCAGCGCGCCGCCCACCGACAGGGGCAGCGCCGCCATAATCGCCATCGGGTAAATAAAGCTGTTGTAGAGCAACACCAGCACCGCAAAAATCATCAGCACCGCTGTTCCCAGGGCCAAAATAAAGCGGCTAAAAATATCCTCCATGATTTCGGCATCCCCGGCGGGCTCCTGGGTGACGCTGGCGGGCAGGTTTTGCATGGTGGGCAGCGCGTCTACCAGGGCTAGCCCCTGACCGAGGGTAATGCCCTGGAGATTGCCGCCGATGGTGACCTGGCGCGATCGATCGAAGCGGTTGATCTGGGCCGGGCCGCTGCCAAAGCGCACGTCGGCTACCGCAGCGAGGGGCACTAGATCGCCGCTCTGGCTGGGCACCCGCAGGGTTTGCAGCAGCTCTGGGTCGTCGCGAAAGACCGGATCGATCTGCACGCGAATGGGAATCTGGCGATCGCCCAGGTTAAAGTCGGCCAGGTTGGCGTCGGTGTCGCCCAGGGTGGCCAAAGATGCGGTGGCGGCGATCGCCTGCACCGTCACCCCCAGGTCAGCGGCGCGCGCCATATCGGGGATAATCTGCACCTCGGGCCGCACCAGGCTGGCGCTAGAGCTAACATCCACTAGCCCCGGCACGCCGCGCATTTCGCGGGTGAGCGCATCTGAGGCCTCCCGTAGGGCCAGGGGGTCGTCACTCTTTAGCACCACGCTGAGGTCTTTGCCCTCCCCCGAGGCTCCGCTGCTCTGAAAGGTGATGCGGGCACCGGGCACCTGCTGAAAAATATCGCGGGCCTGCTGCTCAAACTGAGCTTGGGATACCGTGCGATCGCCCTCGGGCAGCAGCCGAGCGTAGAGCGTGGCCTGGTTAACGCCGTCGTCACCGCCCTCGGTGGCCAGAACAGTGGACACCGCCGGATCGTCCAGCAGCGCTTCGCTCAGCTGAGTCGTTACCCGCTGGGTATCGGCCAGGGTGGCACCTGGCGGCAGCTCGACCGAAATTGTAGACAGGCCCGAGTCGCTGCTGTCAAACAGGTTGGTGGGAATGTAGGGCACTAATCCCAGGCTGCCGACAAAAAACACCAGCGCCAGGGCCACCGTCACTCCCCGGTGCCGCAGCGCCCAGCCCAGCAGACTGCGGTAGGGGCCACGGCGCGGTGCCCTGCCGTTGCCATTGCCGTTAGGAAACTCGCCATGACCGTCAAAGGTTTCAAGCGACTTCCCGGCCACCATGGCATGGGGCTTACCCTTGAGCAGATAGGCCGCCATCATCGGCGTCACCAGCCGGGCCACAATGGTCGAAAACACCGTCGCCGTCACCACCGTCACCCCAAAGGGCTGAAAAAACTGCCCCGGAATGCCCCCCATAAACGCCACCGGCAAAAACACCGCCACAATGGTTGCGGTAGTCGTCACCACCGCCAGCCCCACCTCAGCGGTGGAATCGAGCGCCGCCTGAAACGGGCGCTTGCCCATGTCAATGTGGCGCTCCACGTTCTCAATTTCAACGATCGCATCGTCGACCAGGTTGCCCACCGCCAGAGTCAGGGCCAGCAGGGTCATGCTGTTGAGGGTATAGTCAAACCAGCCCAGCACTAAGAATGTGGGGATAATCGACAGCGGTAGCGCCGTCGCCGTCACCAGCGTCGCCCGCCAGTCGCGCAAGAACACACCGACCACCACCACCGCCAGCAGGCAGCCCAAAATCAGCGCGTCAATCGACGCCTGGTACGAATCGCGAATCTCGGTAGCGCGGGTAAAGATCAGCTCAATATTCACGTCCTCGGGCAGGGTTTCATTCAGCTGCGCCACCACGGCTTGCACCCCGTCTTCCACTGACACCAACACGCTGCCCGTGCTGCGATAAACCGAAAACGCCACCACCGGCTGGTTGCCCAGCTGGGCCGACTGCCGCGCTTCCCTAAAGCCGCTTTCGACCGTGCCCAGACTGGTCAGAGGCACCGTGGTACCGTTGGGCAGCACAATGCGAGCCGCCTGAAACGCCTCGACGGTGGGGGCGCTGCCCAGGGTGCGAAAGCTCTGCTCTTGGCCCCCCAGAGTCGCCCGCCCGCTGGGCAGGTTAATGTTTAGGGCGCGAATTTGGTCGTTGACCTGGGTAGCGGTGATGCCCAGGGCGTCGAGCTGCTCTGGGTCGAGGTCAACGCGAATTTCGGGGTCAACACCGCCGACGCGATCTACCCGCGCCACCCCTTCTACGGTGAGAACCTCCTGGCTGATGGTGCGATCGACCAGGTCGCTGAGTTCTTCCACCGAGCGCTGGTGAGAATTTACCGCGTAGGTCATCACCACCCCGCCGCCAAACTCCAGCCGCCGAATCACCGGCTCCTGAATGCTGCCCGGCAGATCCTGGCGAATCCGCGTCACCGCGTCGCGCACGTCGTTGGTGGCCCGATCCACATCGGTACCGAGGATAAACGAAATCACCGTCGTCGAGGAGCCATCCCGCACGGTGGAGTTGATGCTGTCGATGTCGCCCAGCCCGGCGACGGCATCCTCCACCGGCTTGGTCACCTGGTTTTCTAGCTCCTCTGGCCCCGCCCCGGTCTGGGTCACGGTGACGGTAATCGCCGGAAACTCGATATTGGGGTTCTCGTCAATGCCCAGCTGCCCAAAGGAAACCAGCCCCCCCAGGGTGAGCACCAAGAAAAACACGATGACAGGGATCGGGCGACGGATAGACCAGCCGGAGAGGTTCATGGAGAGGAGGGGTAGTTGGGTGGGCGGGTGGATGGGTGGATGGGTGACGTAGGGGCAGACCTAGGTGTCTGCCCTAATCATCTGAAAGATGGATTTTCTAAATGATGAGTGCCCTACGGGATTGGGGCATTGTTGGTGCGTAGGCGAAGCCGAGCCAAGGCTTTATGAATCCTGGGGGACAACCGTCACCACATCGCCGTCCTGCAAGAACCCGACGCCAGAGGTGACCACCTGTTCCCCCGATGCCAGCCCCTGAAGAATTTCGACCTGGGCGGCCTCGTCGCCGCTGGCGGCAATGCGGTTGCCCAGCTCCACCTCGCGGGCCTCGACCACATTGCCTTCGCTCAGCACAAACACTTGGGTAGTGCTATCGGGCTGGGGCTGTAGCGCCACAGCCGGAATCGTCAGCCCCTGGCGCGAGCTGGTGGTGACCTCACCGCGCAGAAAAATGCCGGGCCGCAGCAGGTCGCTGGCGGGCAGAGACACATTTACCGTCGCCACCCGAGTCGCCGCATCCACCACCGGGTCAATGGACTGCACCGTACCCCGGAGCTGGATACGGCTGTCGGCATTGGAGGTGACCGTGACCGGGGCACCGATCGCCACCTGGTCGAGCTGGGTCTGAGGCACCTCGGCGGCCAGCTCCAGCTGGTTATTTTGAATCAGCGTCACGATCGGGGTGCCGGGGGCCGACACATCGCCCACGGTGGCCTGGCGTTCAGCCACTACTCCGGCGAGAGGCGCGCGCACGGTGGTTTGGCTGAGCTGGGTTTGCAGCCGGTCGATGGCAGCCTGCTGCGATCGCACCCCCGCCTCCGCACTTTCCACCTCGGCCCGCGACAGGCTGATCGCCTCTTGGGCGGTAACGGTTTGGGTGCGCTGGCGGGCTAGTTCCTGCTGGCTAATGGCCCCCTGATCGGCTAGAGATTGCAAACGGGCTAGATTTTGCTGGGCCTCCGCCAAGGTGGCCTGGGCTTGGGCTAAGGCCGCCTGCCGCTGGGTCACCTGGGCCTGGGAGACCGACAGCTGGGCCTGGGCCTGGCGCAGATCGGCTTGCAGGGTGGCGTCGTCTAGGGTGGCGATCGCCTGCCCGGCACTGACCGCATCGCCCTCGCGCACTAAGATCTGGCGAATCTGTAGACCGCTGGCCTGGGGGGCGATCGTCAACAGATCGGTTGCTTGCACGCTGCCGTTGATAGCCAGGGTGTCGGCCACTGTGTCTGGGGTAACAACGGCCACCGTCACGGTCTGGGTCGCCACTGCGGGGGGCGCTTCTGTCTGATCAGACGGGGTATTCTCTCGCCCGCCCAAAAGCTGGGTACCCACCAGGGTAAGCAGCACCCCAGCCCCCATGCCCAGTAGCACCCCCGACCAGCGACGGCGGGGCTCACGGCCAGCGCTGGCCTCACTATAGTGGGTCATATCCTTTTCAGCCGGTGAAACAGCCGCCGCCGACTGAGGATCGGAGGAATGGAGATCTGGCACAGACAAACCCTCAGGGATCAACGGCTCGATAGATTACGAAATGTTTATTTTCTCATTATGGCTTAAAGCCCGGCATCCTTGGGATCGCTTGTTTTATCAAGGAAATTGCCGCTTGACTCAGCCTTTGGCAACTAAACTAATCGTTTTTACTGACTCGAATCACACACCCAAACGGGGAAGGTTTGGTCTAATAGCAAGATATCTATTGCGTGAGCTTCACCCAGTCGTCACTGCTCTCTCACGCCAACGGCTCGACTCTAAAAAGGCAGGTCTTGGGAATGTTTAACGCCACCGAAATTTTGATCAGTGACTTTGTCGACAAGCTGCGGGTGGGCTACCACCGCACCTACGGCGGCCAAAACCCCGACTACGAAGACATCATTGCCTGGGCGGGCAGTATGGCGCTAGAAAACATCGCCAACAGCGATGCACTTTACCACAACGTCGAGCACACGGTTTTAGTTGCCCTCGTCGGTCAAGAGATTCTGCGGGGCAAGCACATCCGCGAAGGCGGCGTCACCTGCAAAGACTGGATGCACTTTATTATTTCCCTGGTCTGCCACGACATTGGCTACGTCAAAGGGGTGTGCCGCAGCGACCAAGACCGCAACCACCTCTACTCCACCGGCCAGGGCGATGATATGGTGCCGCTAAAGCCCGGTGCTTCAGACGCCGCCCTGACGCCCTACCACGTAGATCGGGGCAAGCGCTTTATCGAAGAACGTTTTGGCGGCAACCCGGTAATCGACTCCAAAATCATTAAGCGCAACATTGAGCTGACCCGCTTCCCGGTGCCCAAAGAAGAAGACCACCAAGATACCCAGCACTTCCCTGGCCTAGTGCGGGCCGCCGACTTGATCGGTCAGCTCAGCGACCCCCGCTACCTCAAGAAAATTGGGGCGCTGTACTACGAGTTTGAAGAGACCGGCCAAAACAGATACCTCAAGTACGAGCACCCCGGCGACCTGCGGGCCAACTACCCCAAGTTTTACTGGAATGTGGTTCACCCCTATATTCAAGACGGTCTGCGATATCTGTCGCTCACCCAAGAAGGTAAGCAAATAATTGCTAACCTCTATTCAAATGTGTTTATGGTGGAGAACGAGCAAACCGTAATCCACACCTAATACCGTCTATGACCTGGTGGCGCAAGCTTAGAACGAATCGTTTAGCTCAGCTTGGGGCGATCTTGCTGATTGCTCTATACGCTGTGGCCTTGGGGGCCGACTTTTTTGCCCCCTATAGCCCCTACGAATCTCAGCTCAATGGGTCGCTGCTGCCACCTACCCAGGTGTACTGGCGCGATGCCGAAACCGGGCGGTTTTTTCCCCACGTTTATCCCACCACCCAGGGGCCGGTCGACATCAACACCGGAGAACGAAAAATCATTGTCGATCGCACCCAGCCCTCGGCCCTGCGTATTCTTCATCGCAGCGACGAAGGGCGGCTGACCCTGTTTGATACCGCTGGCCCCGCCCGCATCAACCTGCTGGGCACCGACGAGCAGGCCCGCGACCAGTTCAGTCGGCTAATCCACGGCAGCCGGGTTAGCCTCAGCGTAGGGCTGATTGGCATTGCGATTTCCTTTCCGCTGGGCATGCTGGTGGGCGGTATGGCCGGATACTTTGGCGGGGCGGTCGATGCCGTGCTGATGCGCCTAGTGGAGGTGCTGATGACCATCCCCAGCATCTATCTGCTGGTGGCTCTGGCAGCGGTGCTGCCTGCGGGTATCTCCAGCACTCAGCGCTTTTTGCTGATTGTGCTGATTACTTCGCTGGTGGGCTGGGCGGGTCTGGCGCGGGTAATTCGCGGTCAGGTGCTGTCGCTTAAAGAGCGTGAATATGTACAGGCCAGCAAGGTAATGGGGGGGCGATCGCTCTACATTATTACCCGCCACATTTTGCCCCAAACCGCCACCTACGGCATTATTGCTGCCACCCTGGCGATTCCTGGGTTCATTTTGGCCGAGGCGGTGCTGAGCTTCATTGGGCTGGGTATTCAACAGCCCGATGCCTCCTGGGGCAACATGCTTACCCTGGCGACGAATGCGTCTATTCTCGTTCTCCAGCCCTGGCTGGTTTGGCCCCCAGCGATTCTGATCGTCGTGACTTCTCTAGCCTTTAACCTGCTAGGCGATGGTCTCCGCGATGCCTTAGATCCACGCACGCTAAAGCAGTAGCCACCCCCAGGGAAAAGGGGTAACAGTCTGAAGCTGTTTTTCCCTTGAAAATCTCTCCCGTGCTAGATAAATCTGCTCTGTCTGAAGACTAAGCTGCCACTGTCACAGTCAGGAGGGCTGGGGTTGTGGGACTGATTGAGCTACTGATTTTACTCGTTGTGGCCGCTATCTGTGGCGCTATCGGTCAATCGCTGGCCGGCTATACGGCCGGGGGCTGTCTGACCTCCATTGTGGTGGGCTTCATTGGGTCGTACCTGGGTGTGTTAATTGCCCGCAGTGTGGGCCTGCCGGAGTTTTTTGCTCTCCAGATTGGGGGGCAGTCCTTTCCGATTATTTGGTCGATTATTGGGGCCACCGTTTTTACACTCATTCTGGCGGTGCTGAACCGGCTTCTAGTGGGACGTCCTAGAATCTAGGGGAAAAGATAACCCCTTAGACATTTAGCCTCTGCATGGTGCTGCCCTGGCAACTCGTTGAATGGGCGATCGCCGCTCTAGCCGCAATCGCTCTGTTTCTCAGCCTCTGGATTGTGGTGCCGGCCCCAACCTTTTTGCTCTTGCCCCTAGGTGTGGGGGCTCCCGAGGTCAGCCCATTTTTGCTGCTGGGTCAGGGACTGCTGCTGGCGCTGGCGTTGGTGCTACGAGGGGCGAAGGTACGAGACAGAGGGCGATCGCGCAGTTTTGTGTGGTTCCTAACCATAGGATTCAGTGCTACCGGCCTGGTGCTGAGCAGCTTGCCCCTGCTGCAGTTGCCAGCTACGGTGCGGCGGGCCGAGGCCCAAATGCAGAGCGGGTTGGGCGCAAACTACAGCAGCCAAATCTCAGCCCAGGTAAGACCATTGCTGCGATCGCACCCCTTTACCCTAGAGGATCTGATTCGGGGGCTACCAGAGCCTGCAATCGCGCCCCAGCATCAGACCGTCTTAACCCCAGACGGTGCCGCTCTGGCCCTAGACATCTACCAGCCGCCTAAATTCTCTACTCAGCCGGATTTACACCCTGCTATCGTCACTATTTACGGAGGCGCGTGGCGACAGGGTGAACCCGCCGCAACGGCCCGCTTTAGTACCTATATGGCGGCCCAGGGCTATACGGTCGTGGCCATCGACTATCGCCACGCGCCCCAGTACCGCTTTCCCACCCAGCTGGAGGATGTGCAGACAGCACTGGGGTGGGTTCGCGATCGCGCCCCAGACTACCGCATCGATGCCAACCGCATCGCCCTGGTGGGATGGTCGGCAGGAGCCCATCTCGCCATGCTGTCCGCCTATCAAACGGTGGGATCTCCTGTACAGGCGGTAGTCAATTATTACGGTCCAGTCAACCTGTCGGCAGGCTACTACGACCCACCCGTGCCTGACCCCATCGATACTCGCGCTGTATTAGACGCCTTTTTGGGCGGTTCCCCCGCGCAATTCCCCGAGCTTTATCAGCAGGCCTCACCGATATTCTCCATCAGGTCGGGGCTGCCGCCAACGCTGCTGATCTACGGTCAGCGCGACCATGTGGTCAAGCCTAGCTATGGTCGGCAGCTGTACGAACAGCTCCAAGTTAGCGGGAATTTGGCGGTTCTAATCGCCATCCCCTGGGCCGAACATGCCTTTGATGCTGTGTTTCGCGGCCCCAGCAATCAAATTGCCCTGTACTATACGGAGCGATTTTTGGCCTGGGCGCTACGGCCCAACCCGTAGTCTTTCGACCTCAACCCGTTTCTTCCAGGGACGTAAGGCAGTAGCCTAAAGGGAGCGGGTTCAACAGAGGCATGATGGTCACACTGGCATCGATTCGGCCAATCCGATGGGTCTTAACCGCGATGCTTTGCCTGTCGCTGCTGGGGTGCGGGCTCATTAACCCCAGGCCGCCGAGGGCAGTGGTTGAAGGTGCGATCGCCCAAAAGCTCGCCCAAACCCAGGCTGTTCTCTACCGTCAGTTTGCCGCCGCCCCCGCCGATCGAACTCAGGTGGGCCGCATTCGCATTACCGACCATCACTGGACTGAGCTTGCCGGGCAGTCCACCGTAGAAGTTGCCGGAACTTACCACCTCAAAGGGGGAAGCCTAACCAACGCCCAACGGAGCCAGACCCGAGAGTTTGATGTCTATCTCCAGCGGGGCGCAACCAAAGACCAGTGGCTGCTGTTAGAGCCGGTTAGCGTCCAAAGCAGAGATGCCCCTAAGTGGCAAGCAATCCCGCTCTTAACAGCGAGTGAGAATCAGCCAGAAAATCCAGGTTAGCCCTTAGACAACGGCACTGGTGTCAGCTTCAACTGCCGCGTCGGCCTGCCTATAGGTTTCTCCAGTAAAGAGTTGGTAGAGTTTCTCAACTTCCGTCAGAGCGTTAAACTCTTCCTCGACCTTAGTTCTAGCCGCAGCGCCCAGGCGGTTGCGGGTGTCGGCATCCTTCATCAGAAAACTGATGCAGTCTGCCAGGGCTTGGCGATCGCCCGGCGGCACTACGTAGCCGTTCACCCCTGAATGCACAAGCTCGCTCACCCCGGCAACCTGGGTGGCGACGACCGCAACGCCTGCCGCCATCGCTTCCATCAGCACAACGGGGATACCCTCGGCAAAGCTAGGCAGCACAAATATGTCAGTATTTTTAAGATGCTCTCTCACTGCCGCCTGAGATTGGTAGCCCAAAAAGCGCACGTGATTCTGTAACCCTAAGTCGCTCACCTGTTGCTCCAGCAGCGCCCGATCGGCTCCATCACCCACGACGGTTAAAACCATATCGGGTTCGATACGGATTAATTCTGTCAGGCCTTCTAGCAGAACCGGCAACCCTTTTTCAGCCGCTAATCTGCCCACGTAGAGCAGACGCTTGCCCATGCCCTTGTGGGTGACCGTCTCAAACAAACTGGGGTCAACGCCACAGTGCACAATTTGCAATTTGTTCCACTGGTCGGGTCGCGAAAAAATCATCCCTTGACTGCGGCAAAAATGACTGATGCAGGCCACAAATTTGGCGTGCTTAATTTTTTCATCCACCCGCCATCGGTAGGGCTCAAAAAAGATGTGGGGGCCATGCATCGTGAAGCTAAAGGTAAACCCACCCAGCTCGGCAGCGAGCATAGCTACTGTGCAGCTAGAGCTAGCAATGTGGTTGTGCAGATGGGTGATATTTTGAGCAGCAATGCGATCGGCTAAAATGCCTGCTTCTAGAAAATAGATCAGCTGGTAGAGAAACCCCTTTATCCCAGGCTGGCTCGTGGCCCAGGCCAGCTTAATACTGGTTAAGTAACGGCCTGGATTACCCCATAGCAACACCAGATGGGCTTTGATCAGCAGACCCAGGTTAAAGGGCAGGAGGTAATGGGTTTGCGATCGCTCCGCCGCCTGTTCAGGGCCAACAATAGCGTCATCTCCGGGGCGGCGTACCGCAAAGGTAAAGACCTCTAACCCCAGATTCCTGAGCCCTACAACCTCACGCTGAATAAACGTGTCTGTGGCTCTCGGATAGGTGCCGGTAAAATAGGCAATGCGCATAGGGCTTTTCGCCATGACTAGTAATAAAAAATAAGTAGTGGGAAATAGAGGGTAATCAAGCTTCTAAGCCTCTGGGTTCGTCACCGGGACAGGCTTATACTCAATCAGCGTAGCGGGCTGATTGCGCCAGCGGTTAAGCCAGTATCGGCCTTGCCCAATCACCTGAGGAAGCTTTGAGACAGTACAGAAAAATGCGTACAGTTGAGAATTTCCAGGCTCGTCGCCCTGACTGTGACGATATTTATAAATCTTCCATCCTAAAACTGGGTAACCTAGCAGCAGCAAGAGGCTGAGCCCGCGTGTAGGCCAGGCCAGACCCAGGGCCAAAAGCGGAACAATTGCCCCCCATAGCCAGCCACTCTTGTCTTCTTTAATCATGTATGACTCAGGGGGCTTCCCATACATAGCTTTCCCTTCCGCCACGGCCCAGCCCCCGCGAATCGATCGCTTCCACCACTGACCAAAGCGAGTCATCGCGGCATCGTGCAGGGTCATGTCGGCGTCAATGCGCTCTATTTTCCAGCCCTTCCGTCGCAGACGAATGCACATCTCCGGCTCTTCCCCGCAAATCATTTTAGGGTTGTAGCCACCCACCGCTTTAATCGCCTCCACACGGGCCAGCATGTCGCCGCCGCAGGCTCGGGTCTCGCCCACCGGAGTGTTCCACTCCATATCCGCTAGGCGATTGTAGGGAGATGCCTCAGGAAAGCGCTCTCGCCGCCGCCCACAGACAATGGCGAGAGCCGTGTTGCTTTCCAGTGCTGCCAAAGCCGCGTTAATCCAGGTAGGCAGCAGCTCGCAATCGCCGTCAATGAACTGCACGTAGGTTAGCTGGGGAAAATTCTCGACCAAAAACTGAAAGCCTGTGTTGCGCCCCCGCGCCATCGTAAACGGCACAGACATATCAAGCTCAACAACGTTAATGCCCATCTCGCGAGCCTTCTCCACACTGCCATCGGTAGAGCCCGAGTCTACATAGACAATAGGACTTCCCGCAGGCACGTTGTTCTGCAAAGACTTGAGGCAGCGAACGAGGCGCTCACCTTCATTGCGGCCAATCGTCACAACGCCAATCTGATGCATATCAACGCGGGGATTAACAACTAAAGCTCAAACTAAAAAATACAGCCTGCAGAACGAAGCTAGGATAGATTTTTAAGAAATTTACCAAGACTTCATCAAGGGTGCATTTTAGATCCAGAATTTGAGTTTGCTCTGAAAGAAAACAGGGTTAATGCCCTGAAACAGATTTTAATGGCACTTCGTGCAGCCGCTTTTAGCCGTGCCAAATCCTCAAATTTCGAGGACATTTTTAAGAGTTTATCTTTGCCTAAACAAATTACTACTATTTTTGGCAGTGTTGGGACTTGGCATCGTCAATTAGTCAATGTTTCTGAAGGGAGTTTCTTTCAAATCAGAACCTCTAAAAAATCTCAAGAAATTAGGTGAGTTTATATCCAAATTGAAACCTTATCAAGCCTGGAAGTAATACGAAATCCAATTTAGTAAACCCCGATTTATAATCAGGAACCCCGTAGGGGCGTAGCATGCTACGCCCCTACAAATCGGGGGTATTCCTTCGGGATTTGGTATAAGACGGCAGTCTAGGATGGATATATTTTGCCCTAAAAAGCCCTGATCATGACTTCTCAGGCATACATAATCAGGGCTTTTTTAATGAATGGGCCGTTTAGACGGGTTTAGCGCTCTACCGCTAAACCCACAGGGCAAGCCACACTAGTGCCTCCCAGGCCACAGTAGCCACCTGGATTTTTAGCTAGATACTGCTGGTGGTAGTCTTCAGCGTAGTAGTACTCTGGAGCCTCCAGAATCTCAGTGGTAATGGGGCCATAGCCAGCGGCATTGAGCGCAACTTGGTAGGCTTGCTTAGAGGCTTCTGCCAGTTGGCGTTGAGCCTCAGAGTACACGTAAATGCCTGAGCGGTATTGGGTGCCTACGTCGTTGCCCTGGCGCATGCCCTGGGTAGGATTGTGATTTTCCCAAAAGGTTTTCAGAACTTGCTCATAGCTGACTACCTTCGGGTCGAAGACAACCTGCACTACCTCGTTGTGGCCGGTTAGACCCGAGCATACCTCCTGGTAGGTTGGGTTAGGGGTGTAGCCAGCGGCATAGCCAACCGATGTAGAGTAAACCCCCTCTAGCTGCCAAAACTTGCGCTCGGCTCCCCAAAAGCAGCCCATACCAAACAAAGCCAGCTCCATGCCAGCCGGGAAAGGTGGGGCCAAGCGGTTGCCGTTGACGTAGTGCTTTTCAGGCACAGGCATTGCTGTAGCTCGACCCGGCAGCGCGTCGTTAGGAGCGGGCATTTCTGACTTTTTGCCTTTGCCTAAACCGAAGAAAACCATAGGAATTATTGCAGTTTGTGTAGAAGGACTAACTCAACTATAGCGTTATCACCTTGGGGTTTCCTGAGAGAGGGGGTGTCCCTGGCCTGTGAGTCCGAAGGGAATGGGCGATCGCAGTCCAATCCAAAAAATGCCCAGCTCCTTGTGGTTCTAGGCACTAATGATGCTTACCGATGGAATAGATTGCCAGCTTAGGAACCGACTTCGCTCCAGTGCCTATGGGTTTAGCGATAGTGGCGATCGAGCCGCAGCACCGTTTCTAGCAGAACATTAGCCCCGTTAATGCACTCCTCAGGGGTGGTGTACTCCACCTCAGAGTGGCTGAAGCCGCCTTCGCTGGGCACAAAAATCATGCCCATATCGGTAAAACGTCCCATTTCGAGGGCGTCGTGGCCAGCGCGGCTGGGCATGGGCATGTGGCTCAGGCCCAGGTGGCTGCTCACCTCAGCAATAACCGCTTGAATATGGTCGGCTGCTGGGCTAGGGGCCACATTGAGTTGAGGCACAATCTCTATTTTGGTGTCGGTATTCTGGGCAATCAGCCGCAGTTCTTCCTTCAAATCGTCGATTAGATCGTTGATCACGTGCTGGTTGAGGTCGCGCACGTCAATGCTACATTGCACCTGCCCAGGCACAATATTGTCGGCGTTGGGCCACACTTGCAGGGCACCTACCGTGGCTACCTGCTGGGCGGGAGGGCGCTTGCCCAAACGGTTTACCACCAGAACTACTTGAGCGGCTGCCACCAGGGCATCCTGACGCTGATCCATCGGGGTAGTGCCAGCGTGGTTGGGCCGCCCAGTGATGTGGATTTGGTAACGCTGCATGCCCACAATGCCCTGCACCACGCCAATTTGTTTTTGAGCAGTTTCCAGTACCCCACCCTGTTCGACGTGGAGTTCGACAAAGGCGCAGACGTCGTCGCGGGTGCGCTTAGACAGGGAAAGCTGCTCCCAATTACCCCCTGCTGAATTAACACACTCGTCAATAGGGCGGCCATCTTTGCGGTGGTAGTTGGCAGCGTCGAGGGAGGCGGTACCGGCCATGGCGCGGCCCCCAACCATAGTGTCTTCTTCGTCGGCAAAGACAATTACCTCAAAGGGATGGTCAAGGGTGATGTCGTTTTCCTGAAGGGTACGGGCCACTTCAATACCTGCCAGCACTCCAAGGTTGCCGTCAAACTTACCGCCGCAGGGCACCGTGTCGATGTGGGATCCAGTGGCAATGGCTGGCGCATGGGTGCGACCATTCCGGCGACCAATCAGGTTGCCGGCGGTGTCAATACAGGTGCTCAAACCTGCTTCTACCATCCACCGTCGCACTAGCTCACGTCCTTGAAAATCTTCTGGACTAAAGGCTAACCGACAGATACCGCCGTTGTTGAGCTGCCCGATTTGAGCTAGGTCGCCAATGTTTTGATTGAGTCGCTTGCCGTTGATGCTAAGGGTTTGTAGAAGAGCCATGGGTACTCAGTGGGGAGGAGTTTGGTGAAGGGATGAAACGTCTAACTCCAAAAAACGTTACAGACCATCATAAACCGTGACGTCTCTGTATACAGTCCATTGTATACAGAGTTTCGCCTGAGTTCTGTTTAGGGAGAACTTTTTGCAAAATGATGGCTAGAATGAGGTAATACCGCAACAGCGGCGATGGGCGAGGGCCCAGCGGCTTCCCTGCGGGGAAAGCGTGAGCCGCCATCTCGCAGCCAGACCTTTCGCTCAAGGGCACTTAGCCATTCAAGATCTTGGCCCAGCTACCCCTAGATTGCCCTCAATCCAGCCGTAATTTAGCGGCTGATTCAGAACTGCCGCAAAAACCGAAGGTCACTGGTATAAAGTCGGCGAATGTCGTCGATTTGGTGCTGGACCATGGCCAGGCGCTCCACCCCTAGCCCCGCTGCGAAACCGCTGTAAACCTCGGGGTCGTAGCCCACAGATTTCAGCACGTTGGGGTCAATCATGCCGCAGCCCAGCACCTCTAGCCACTTGCCCTGCCACTCTACATCTACCTCAGCAGAGGGCTCGGTGAACGGGAAAAAGCTGGGCCGAAACCGCACGGGAATCTCGCCGTAGAGGGCTTCCAGAAACACCTTGATGGTGCCGCGCAGGTCGGTGAAGGTGATGTCGGTATCCACGGCGAAGAACTCGATCTGGTGAAACACGGCGGCGTGGGTGGCATCTACCGTGTCGCGGCGGTAGCAGCGACCAATGGCCACGGCCCGCAGGGGTGGCTCGTTAGACTGCATGTAGCGGATCTGAGTGTTGGATGTGTGGGTACGCATCAGATGGCCGTTGGGCAGGTACAGGGTGTCCTGCATGTCGCGGGCTGGGTGATCGGGCAAAAAGTTGAGAGCTTCGAAGTTGTAGTAGTCGGTCTCAATTTCGGGGCCATCGGCGACGGTGTAGCCCAGGCCCACAAAAATATCGACAATGCGATCGATGATGCTGTTGATGGGGTGAATGCGGCCCTGGGGCTGGAAGATGCCGGGCATGGTGACATCTAGCGTCTCAGTGGCTAGCTGGGCCTCAATGCGGGCGGCCTCTAGGGCACTTTTACCCTGATCGAGCTGGGTTTGAATAAGTTCTTTAACTTCGTTGGCCAACGCACCAATGCGGGGACGCTCTTCGGCGGAGAGTCTGCCCATGCCCCCCAGTACCTTGGAGAGCTGGCCCTTTTTGCCCAGGTAGCCAATGCGCAGCCGCTCTAGCTCGTCTAGGGTGGCGGCAGCGGCGATCGCGCCTCTAGCGGCCTCCTTCATGGCCATCAGGTCGGTTTCGAGCGAGGTGGGTGCGGCGGTCATTCTGGGTGTATGGTGCAACAACAATATTAGGGAGGCTAACCCGGCCAGCCCTGGGCAATACCTTGGCGCTCTAGGCTAGCTTTGGGCTTTGACTATTTTAGTGTGGCAGGGGAACAGTCATGAATATTCTCATCAGCAACGACGACGGCATTTTTGCCCTGGGCATGCGCACCTTGGCCGATACCCTGGCGGCAGTGGGGCACCGGGTCACTGTGGTGTGCCCCGATCGCGAGCGGTCGGCCACGGGTCACGGGCTCACCATGCACAAGCCGATTCGGGCCGAGATGATCGAGTCAGTGTTTAAGGATGACATTGAAGCCTGGAGCTGCTCTGGCACCCCCGCCGACTGCGTCAAGCTGGCCCTAGGGGCACTGATGGCAACGCCTCCAGATGTGGTGGTCTCAGGCATCAACCACGGCGCCAACCTGGGCACCGATGTGGTGTATTCCGGTACGGTGTCGGCGGCGATGGAGGGGGTAATGGAAGGCATTCCCGCGATCGCCGTCAGCCTGACGAGCTTTACCCAGGGCAGCTTTGCCCCCGCCGCCGACTTTATTTGCGATCTGCTGGGCGATCGCGATCGGTTTCCCCTAGAGAGCCCCATGCTGCTCAACGTCAACGTGCCAGCGGTGGCGGCGAGGGAAATCAAGGGAGCCAAAATTACCCGCCAGGGCATCCGCCGCTACCTCGACCAGTTTGAAAAACGTATTGACCCCCGAGGCAAAATCTACTACTGGCTAGCGGGAGAAGCGATCGAAGACATCGAGGATCCTCTACCTAATCAGGGCTGGCCCCTAGATCTAACCCAGGCTTTGGCGGCGATACCCACCGATGTGCAGGCGATTCGCGATCGCTATATTTCGGTTACACCGCTGCAATATAACCTTACCGCTGTGGGCGATCTGCTAGATTTGGCCCAGGGGCAGCGGCCGCTGCTGCCAAAGTAAAAAATGTAACCTGCGGCGGGATCTCGCTGCGCTGCGGGGCAGACTAAGGTGAAGGTTGACATTAGCACCCTGAGGTCTTTTAGGTAGGGTGGTTGGCCCACCCTGATCATTTTGATCAGAGTTCATTACTATTAAAGAAATCTCAGGTTGATCTCTACCCTAAGGCACATTCGTATTCCTAGCCTGATGTTCCATGCTTTCCCATCCCCGAGAGATTCATGGCTGAGCTTACTGAGCAGTTTTTAGTCCGGTTTTGGGGCGTGCGTGGGAGCATCGCTTGCCCAGGGCCGACTACGGTGCGCTACGGCGGTAACACCTCCTGCGTTGAGATGTTAGTTGGGGGGCACCGCCTGATTTTTGACGGTGGCACTGGCCTCCGGGAGCTGGGGCTGGCCCTGCTGGCCGAAATGCCCGTAGAAGCCAATATGTTTTTTACCCATTCCCACTGGGATCACATTCAGGGCTTTCCTTTCTTTGTGCCGGCCTTTGTGCGGGGCAATCGGTTCAATATCTACGGTGCGATCGCTCCCAACGGCTCTACCATCGAGCAGCGCCTCAACGACCAAATGCTGCATCCCAACTTTCCGGTACCGCTTCAGGTGATGGGTGCCGACCTCAAGTTTTGCGACATTGAAGTGGGCGAAACCCTGCACATCGGCGACATCACCATTGAAAACGCCCTGCTCAACCACCCTGGCGAAGCGGTGGGCTATCGGATCACCTGGCAAAATCGGGTGGCCGCCTACATTACCGATACCGAACACTACCCCGATCGCCTAGACGACAACGCAGTGTGGCTAGCCCGCGATGCCGACGTCATGATCTATGACTCCACTTACACCGACGACGAGTACAACGACCCCAAATCGAGCAAAGTGAGCTGGGGCCACTCCACCTGGCAGGAGGCGGTGAAGGTAGCCAAGGCGGCGGGAGTTAAAACCCTAGTGATTTTCCACCACGACCCCGCCCACGACGATGACTTTATGGATCAGGTGGCGGCCCAAACCCAGGCCGTCTTTCCGGGAGCAGTCGTGGCTAAAGAAGGTATGGTGATCGACTTAACCGCCTCTGCCCACGCAACCCTACCGTCAAAAGCCACTGGAATTTAGAGGTTTAGGGATATCAACTATGCCCAGACTTCATCTAACCCAAACGTTGCATCTGCGAAGTTATGGCTCAGATGGGTCGAGCCCAACAGTCTGTGTAAAAATGTAAAGCGTGTGGATCACGTCTTCGCTTACGACAGCTATTACCCCAACGGCGATCGCCCTGGGGAATTTTGATGGTGTCCATTTGGGTCACCAAACCGTCATTCGCTCAGTAGTACCGCTGGTTGCCCAGCAGCAGAGTTTGCCCAATTACGAGATGCCGCCTGCTCGGGTGCCGCTTCGGGGGTTGAGCCATCGCCAGCGAGCCCAGCTCAGTCCGGCCATCCCCAAGGTTGAGCCAAGGGAAGTGCAGGTGACCCCAATGCCCACGGTTATGACTTTCTTTCCCCATCCCCAAGAGTTCTTCTCGGGTAGGGCAAGGCCGCTGTTGACGCCCCTGCCCGAGAAAGCGGCCCAAATTAGCCGCTTGGGTATTGGCCAACTGGTGCTGCTGCCCTTCGATCAATCTCTGGCTAACCTATCCCCTGAAGACTTCGTGGAGACACTGCTGGTCAAGCATCTGCAGGTGCAGCATATTAGCGTGGGTAAAGACTTTTGCTTTGGCAAGCAACGCCGGGGCACCGTAGACGATTTGAAGGCGCTGGCCTCTCGCTACGGGGTGCAGGTGCACATTGCCCCCCTAGTGGATCTAGGTACCGATCGCATCAGCAGCTCCCGCATTCGCCAGGCGTTAGAAAAGACCGATCTTGAGACGGCCAAGGCCCTGCTGGGGCGGCCCTACAGCCTGGTAGGCCGAGTGGTGCAGGGGCAGCAGCTGGGGCGTACCATCGGGTTCCCCACCGCGAACCTACATTTACCCCCCGAGAAGTTTTTGCCCCCAAGCGGCGTGTACAGCGTGTGGGTTCATGGGGCCACTCAGACCCCGTACCCTCTTGTGCCTGGGGTGATGAACCTGGGCACGAGGCCGACGGTGAAGGGGATATCCCTCACTGCCGAAGTGCACCTGCTGAACTGGCAGGGCGATTTGTACGGTAGAACCCTGGAGGTCTCCCTGCACAGTTTTTTGCGGCCTGAGCAAAAGTTTGGTGGCCTCGACGACCTCAAGGCCCAAATTCAGCGGGACTGTCGGCAAGCGTTAGGAGAACTGGCGCGATCGCCCTCCCCAGGGTGATTGACCATCACCGGTAGGCAGTTTGAAGCCAATCGGGGCATCATAAACCTAGAGAGATCAACTCAAGTCTAGACCTGGAGAGTTAGCTGTGGAGCAATCGCGACTCCCGATAGCTCTTGATCGTGGACTTGGCATAACAGGGGTCAGTAGAATGCGCGAGCGGATTGAGACGCTGCTTCAAAACTTAGACAAAACCATCGTTGGCAAATCAGACTCCATTCGATTGGTGCTGGTGGCATTGTTCTCTGGGGGGCATGCCCTGCTGGAAGATGTGCCAGGGGTCGGCAAGACCCTGCTGGCTAAGTCTCTAGCTCGCTGCATCGACGGCGTCTTTCAGCGCATTCAATGTACCCCCGACCTGTTACCCACCGATGTTACCGGCACCAACATCTGGAACCCCAGCAGTGGCGAGTTTCAGTTTATGCCGGGGCCGGTCTTTGCCAACATTCTGCTGGCCGACGAAATTAACCGAGCGACTCCCCGTACCCAGTCGGCGCTGCTGGAGGTGATGGAAGAGCACCAGGTGACTCTCGACGGCCGGTCGCGCCCGGTGCCCGCTCCTTTTTTTGTGATTGCAACTCAAAACCCAGTGGAATACCAGGGCACCTTTCCCCTGCCCGAAGCCCAGATGGATCGCTTTGCCCTCTCCTTTAGCCTGGGTTACCCCACGGAGAATGAAGAGTTGAGCATGCTTCAGCGGCTAGGGGGCGGGGCATCTCCCCACGATATTCAGCCCTGTATCACCCTGGATGAGGTCATGGCCTTACGAGCTGAATGTTCCCAGGTGACTGTAGAAGACTCGCTACAGCGCTATATCCTCGACCTGGTGCGGGCGACCCGCACCCACAGCGACATTACTCTAGGGGTCAGCCCTCGCGGCTCGGTGGCTTTTCATCGGGCAGTTCAGGCTCTCGCTTATTTAGAAGGACGGAGCTACGCCATTCCTGACGATGTTAAGCAGTTGGCACCCCACGTAATGGCCCACCGGCTGATTCCCGCTGGGCATCACCAGTCTCAGCGACTGGTGGCTGACCTGCTCGAAACTACCCCAATTCCCTAAACCCAATCCCTGCTCTAGTCCAGATGGGGTCAAGTCTCTACTGCGGAACGAAAATTCCCCAGGGGAGAATGGTAGTTTTTATAGCCAAACAGCCCATAATAGGGGCGGTGAACTGAAGGATCGCAATTTCCTATGCCAAGAACGCCCAGTGAGTACGTCATTCACATGCTGTTTGATGGCGGCCACCACGAAGAGGTACGCTTTTCTTCCATTCAAGATTTTCAAAAGTGGTATAGCGGCGAACTGATGCCCAAGGCCACCTCCGACGAGTTCATTACGGTGCCCCTGCCCAAGGTCAACCCCGGCGAATATATGGTCATTCGTCCGTCTCGGATCAGCGCGATTCGGGTTGAGCCGGTATTTAGCTCTAGCGTCGAGCGGTATTGATGCTTGGTCGGGTGGGATTAAACGCCAATATTCAAGGGCTCATGGTCGCCGTGGGAACGGTAGCTTCCCTAGTGGCCTGTAGTGGCGGATCTATAGCGCTGGCGGCAGCGGGGCTTGAACCTCAAAATTTTCTGGTTTCAGAGCTTCCCGCTGGGGAAGAGCCCTCAGTCGGGCTGCCCCTAAGGCCGGTAGCGGCGGTGGAGGAAAGCTCCCTGTGGCCTGAGCTTGTGCTGCCTGGCGATCGCCAGGTGTTAATCCAGGCCATCAACCACAGCCTCACCTACCTGGCTACGCCCAAGGCAGAATTGGATTATCAAGATTATCTGGTGCCTGGGATTACCCGCGATCGCGTGTGGCGCAGCCTACAACGACTGCGGCAGCTAGTCGCGACCAGCCCCAACAATCAGGCATTTCAGGCTGCTCTACGGCAAGAATTTGTCCTGTACGAATCCGTTGGCGCTGACGGCGAGGGTACCGTCGCCTACACCGGCTACTTTGAGCCGCAGTATCGAGCCAGCGCGGTTCCCAATGCCGAGTACCGCTATCCCCTCTATCGCCGCCCCCCTGGGCTGGAGAGCTGGCCTCAGCCCCACCCCACTCGGCTAGAACTGGAGGGTGTGGATGGACTGGCGGGTGGGCAGGGTGATCTTGCCGGGTTAGAACTGGTGTGGTTAGCCAGTCGCCTAGAGGCGTTTCTCGTCCAGGTGCAGGGTTCGGCCAAGCTCCAACTCACCGATGGCACAGTCATGTCGGTGGGCTATGCGGGCCGCACTGAATATCCCTACACCAGCATTGGTCGTGCCCTGGTGGAAGACGGCAAAATTGACCTAGATAGCCTCTCGTTGCCCAATCTGCTGGCCTATTTTGAATCCCATCCCGAAGAGCTAGATCGCTATCTACCTCAAAATGAGCGGTTTATTTTTTTCCGCGAGGGGGATGGTGGGCCACCTTCAGGTAGCCTAAGTGTGCCGGTGACGGCTGGGTACTCGATCGCTACCGATAAGTCATTGATGCCCCCAGGGGCGATCGCAGCCATTCAGCTAACATTACCCCAGCAAACGCCCCAGGGCGACTGGGTCAGCCAACCCACTACCCGACTGGTCCTCGACCAAGATACGGGCGGTGCCATCCAAGGGCCTGGACGGGTTGATTTATATGTGGGGCCTGGCCGCCACGCTGGAGAGGTTGCTGGACGTATCAATACGTCAGGACGTTTATATTACCTGCTGCTGCGCCCTTGAGAGAGCGCAACTGGCCCCACGATATTCCCTCTGGTTTGCCCCAGTAGGGGTGTTACCCTATAGGCCTATGGATACTTCCTTTGCCCTCACCCTACAGATTGTGCTCACGGTGCTGGCTGGTGTCACTGCGCAGGTCATTGGGGAAATAACCAGGGTTCCCAGCATTATTTTTTTGCTGCTGTTTGGTATTGGCCTGGGGCCAGACGGCATTGGGTTACTCCATCCTCAAGACTTAGGCATTGGGCTAGAGGTGATTGTGGCCCTCAGTGTGGCGCTGATTCTCTTTGAGGGCGGCTTAAGCCTAGAGTTGAGTGAATTGGGTCAGGTGTCGGACAGTCTGCGCAACCTGGTTACCATCGGCATTTTTGTCACCCTGATTGGTGGCGGTATGGCGGCCCACTGGTTAGGAGAATTTCCCTGGTCGCTGGCTTTTTTGTACGCCTCACTGGTAGTGGTCACTGGCCCCACTGTGATTGGTCCCCTGTTGCGCCAGGTGGAGGTCGATCGCAAGGTGGCAACCCTGCTCGAGGGTGAAGGAGTGCTCATTGACCCCGTTGGGGCCATCCTGGCCGTGGTAGTACTCGATATTATTCTCAATGGCGATGCCGACCCTACGACGGTCGTAGGCGGATTAATTTTGCGGCTGAGCATCGGTACTCTAATTGGGGTGGTGGGCGGTGGGCTGATTGGGCTTTTGCTCAAGCAGGCCAGCTTCCTAGGTGAAGACCTGCGTAACCTGGTGGTGCTGGCTGGGCTATGGGGAATTTTTGGGCTGGCCCAGAGTATTCGCAGCGAAGCGGGGCTGATGGCTACTGTGGTAGCGGGCATGGTGGTGCGCTGGCTGTCGGTGCCCGACGAGCGGCTGCTGCGTCGGTTTAAGGGGCAGCTGACGGTGCTGGCGGTATCGGTACTGTTTATTTTGCTGGCGGCAGACCTGTCGATTGCCAGTGTGTTTGCCCTGGGTAAAGGGGCAGTGCTAACGGTGCTGGTGCTGATGGTAGTGGTGCGCCCATTGAACATCTGGCTCTGTACCCGATCCAGCGATTTAAACTGGCGCCAAAAGCTGTTTTTGGGTTGGGTGGCCCCCCGCGGCATTGTGTCGGCCTCGGTGGCTTCTCTATTTGCCATTTTGCTAACTGAGCGGGGGATTAACGGGGGAGAGGCCATTAAAGCACTGGTATTTCTCACTATTATTATGACGGTGATGATTCAGGGGCTCACAGCGCGGTTTGTGGCCGGCTGGCTGGGCATTACCAAGGCCGATGCAGTGGGGGCTGTAATTGTCGGGTGCAACCCCCTCAGCCTGTTAATGGCCCGCTTAATCCAGGAGTATGGCGATCCGGTAGTGATGATTGATACCAACGAAGCCGCCTGCGAGTTCGCCGAAAAGGAGGGGGTCGAGCTTTTGATCAGCAGCGCCCTCGATCACGATGCCTTGGAACGGGCGGGTATAGATAAAGCAGGCACCTTTCTCGCTATGACGAAGAATGGTGAGGTCAACGCTGTAGTGGCGCAGCGCGCTCTAGAGGAATTTCAGCCCGCTCGGGTGGTTGCGGTAGTACCCCAGGATAAAAGCCTGGGCGAGTTTCCCAATCAGGGAAAGCTGAAGGGTGCCCAAACCCCTCGCCTATCCCTCAAACAGTGGAATACTTACCTCAACGCTGGAGAGGTGCGCCTCGGAGAAACCCGGCTGCGAGAGGAAAATAGTGAGCTACAACAGACGCACCTGGCTACGCTGGTGCGTAACGGTGCTATGGTGCCGCTGCTGGTGGAGCGCGATGATGCCCTCCGAGTTGCTCTGGGGCAAGAACGATGGGAGATCGGCGATCGCATCATCTACCTTTGGCATGACTCTAAACCTAAACTGCTCAAACAGCTAGCGGGCGGCATTCAGCCTACTCGGCTCACCCTAGAAACGGTTCCCGTGGTCGAGGCCGTACCCCCAGCGCTAAAAGATCCTTTAGCAGAACCCGACGTAGCAGCACTGCCTGGTCCTGATGGATCTGCTGCGTCTAATGGCGCTATCTCATATCCATCGGACTCGAACTCTGCTGCTGATAGTTCTGCGGATACATCGTCGGCTAATTCTTAGGCCTAGCGAGCATTGGGATTGTGTTGCGATGGTCGGAGACCGGCCCTAAAGGGCCATCGCCCCCTTGCTAGCTAGATCAGCTAAATTCTTCTGGCACAGTTGCGCTCCGGTTTTCACTTCTGTCAATTCTAATGGCTTCCAATCCGCTTCACCCTGCAACGCTGGGAACTTTGACTGGCATTGGCGTTGGCCCCGGCGACCCCGACTTAATCACGCTCAAAGCGCTCAAGTGCCTTCAATCCGCCGACATAGTTGCTTTCCCCCAAGGGCGCAACGGTCAGCCCGGCCTAGCCCAGACGATTATTGCGCCGCACCTAACTCGGCAACAGCTGCTGCCGCTAGATTTTCCCTACATCTTCGATCCAGATCAGCTCACCAGTGCTTGGCAGCAGGCGGGCGATCGCGTTTGGCAGTGTCTTACCCAGGGTCAAAATGTGGTCTTTGCCTGTGAAGGGGATCTTAGCTTTTACGGCACCTTTAACTACCTGGCTTTGAGCCTAGAGCGTCGCTACCCGGCAGCAAAAATAAGTCGCATTCCCGGTATTTGCTCACCGATGGCGGCCGTGAGTGCCCTTGGCCTACCGCTCACAGTTCAGTCAGACAAGCTGGTCGTGCTGCCGGCAATTTATACCGTAGATGACCTCGACACCGTCTTAGTCTGGGCTGATGTCGTGGTGCTGCTCAAGGTCGGGTCAGTGTATGACCAGATTTGGCAACTGCTACACCGGCGACACCTGCTAGAACATAGCTGGGTCATGGTCAACGCTACCCAGACCACCCAAAAAGTGTATCGACCTCTAACGCCTTACCCCCACTTAAAGCTGCCCTACTTTTCGCTCATGGTCATAAGGTCGGGGGCAAATCCGCTACCCTAGAGATGACTAGGAACCCAGATTGAACGGGTCAAGTCAATACTCACAGCGATCGCAAACAGCACAGCACGGCATGAACGTATCTAAAGCGCCCAGGTTCAACCAAATCCTCACAACTATCCGCCAACCTCAGTGGATAGCAGCGCTGTTGTCACTGGGTTTTCATGTCGTGCTGTTTGCGGCTAGCCCCTCATTCTCCACCCTAAATGCCAGCGCCCTGGGCGAGAGCGACCCAGATTCAGAAGAACGCCGAGTCCCACTGATCGAACTCACCCCTGAAGAGCAAAATCGCCTGCCCGACTTCTCAGCCCCCGCCTACTCGTTGGACACCAACGACGATTTATTTAGTCTATTTCCTCCCTCGGGCAACAGCCTACCCCTCGAACCCGGTTCAGACTTTGGCGCATCCTTGCCGATACCCTCTCCTAGGCTGCCCTCCAGCTCTTTCCCCTCGGGCATCTCACCTTATACCTCCCCCCGCCGCTCCTCTATAACATTGTCTCCCCGCCGCACCCCTTTACCCGGCAGCACGGCTACACGTCGCCCTGCTGAACCTCCGGCGGTCGATGCCACATCCCAAGGGGCTTCGACCCCGATCACTACTTCTCCAGAAAATGCTGGCGAAGCGGGTGCCGCTGACCTAGAACCAAGCCAGACTAATGGACAGGGCACTGATGGCAACAGCACTCCGCTAGAACCTACCAACCCTGCCACCACACCCGAAGACCAAGGGGCCGAGTCGGCCAGTGACCTGCTAGCCAGGGTAGAGTTCAGCGATGCCCAAACCAGCGCCAGTGAGGTTGAAATCGCCAAGGCGGCCTGGCTTCAATCTATACAAGAAAAACTAGGAGATGGGGTCGCCGAGGCTCCTGAGCCTATTGTGCTTACGGTTCCCTACAGCGGTCGGCTCTGTCTATCGCCTGAACCCGCCGATGGGCTGCTGGGGGTAGTCGGTCTACCCGATGAAGCTAGCGATGGCGTTAAATTGTGGACCACAGTGCTCAAAAGCACAGGTTATCCATTTCTCAACCAAGCCGCTGAACAGGCTCTCCAAAATCTTCAGCAGCAGCAAGAGCCAGACGGCAGCGGGTTAGAAACTAATACGTTGTATCAAGTCACCGTACAGGTCGAATACGATAGCCAAAGCTGCATCAGTCGTGAGGCCCTGCTGCAATCGCGCACAGCCGAATCGGATGAGTCTGACGTGGTACCGGAGGAGTAACAATCTCCAGAAAGCTTTACCGGTTTGATCTGCTGTGTGCGTAGGATTAGCGATCGCCACTCTGCCGAGAACAAGCGAATACAACAGTCCTCGCCGGAAGCTGATGGGCTAGATATCGTTCCAATGGTTGGCCTTGCCAAATCTCCTGGCACTTGGCTAAGTATGTCTTCCTTGTTTAACCGGCCCCACCCAAGAACAGCATATCAATGCTTTCAGCTATCCAAAATGACGTTTCATGAGGGATGTCTACCTATTTGGCTAGCGCTATGGTTTGATTCGGTTTAATAGCTTTGACCATGGCTATAGCTGGGTTAGTTCAAAGACCAACAATGGGAAAGAGGCAGCACAGTTCCATTGTTGGTCTTGAGTGAGATTATGCCTGAGGTGTGAGAACGACATCAGCGTAGGTTCCCGAACGGGCTACTGTGCCCTTGTCGAGAACATAGACGCGATCGCAGTGCTCAATTGTGGACAGCCGGTGAGCAATAATAATTAAAGTTTTAGAGCCAGCTAGAGATCTGATTGACTCGCTAATCAGTCGCTCAGTCTCATTATCTAGAGCAGAGGTTGCTTCATCTAAGACTAAAATCTCTCTTTGGTGATATAGCGCACGGGCGATTCCGATTCGCTGACGTTGCCCACCGGAGAGGCGTACTCCACGTTCGCCAACTTCGGTATCAATGCCATTAGGCAAATTTTGCACTAGCTCTTCAAGCTGTGCTGCTTTAATGGCGTACCACAACCGGCTCTGGTCGATCTCACTTTTTGATACCCCAAAGGCAATATTTTTCTCGACAGTGTCGTCAGTCAAAAAGATTGACTGAGGAATATAACCGACTAGTTTTCTCCAGCCTTGCAAGTTATCGTAAATTGACCTGCCATCAACTAAGATATCCCCGTTTTGGGGAGTCAGCAAACTCAGAATGACGTCAACGAGGGTTGTTTTGCCTGCCCCAGACTGACCTATGAGCCCAATCGACTCTCCTCGCTTAATTTGCATCGACACGCCTGTCAAGGAAGGATTGGGAGAACTTGGGTACTGGTAGAAGACATCAACAATTTCCAAGCTTTCAGAGAAACCCAGTGGTTGGTCACCATCAAAAGGTTTTGCAGCACCTAGCAAAGCAGGATGATCATGCTTGACAAGCTCGTTATTCTCAATTTCCTTTAGATCCAAATACATCATGTCTAAAGTGTGAGAAGAATTACGCAGTTTACCAATACACTCTGCTAGATTACTGGCGGCTGGAATCAATCTCAAGGAAGCAACGGCAAACACACCCATACTGGCAATAGCTGCCTGAAAATCTTGCCCTACTATTAGCTGCGAGACGCAAACAAATCCAACAATGGCTGTTACTAGAAGAGTCTCAATCATTGTCCGAGGCACAAACTGAGCGCTCTGAAAGAGAATTTCTACCCGTGCCTCCTCATGCACATGCTCTTCTAGTTCCTTGCGAAAATAATTCTCGGAACCAAAGACGCGAGTCTCCTTAATGCCTCCCAGTCCATGGTTGACAGCTTTAATCGTCTCTTCACGAGCAATAGTCGATAATTTACCCCAACGCTTTAACCGCTGCACTAGGAATGAAAACACTACGAAAGCAGGCAACAGCGAAGCTAGAGAAACAGCCAGGAGTAAAACATTAGTCTTCGCCATCAACACCAAAAGTGTTGCAACCACAATAATATGAGAGACTGACTCTACCATAGGCAAAGAAACCATAAAGCAAAAGCGATGTGTCTCATTCGTTATCTTATTGATATAATCTGCGGTATTCCTAGTTAAATGGAAGTCATAAGGAGCAAGCAAATAGGTGTTAAAAAGACGCTCTTGAACAGCCGCTCTTTGATCGAAGAGAACTTTGTATGAATAGCGCTTGCTTAGAAAATAAATAGCTCCTTTCAACAAGAAGATAACAATAATAAAAACCCCGAACCACAGCACAAGCCTTCCTAGGCTGCTAAATCCAAAAACTCTATATACCCAGCTAAACGCATCGCTTTCTCCGACAAGTTTGCCTGGGTCTCCGGCTAAACTCAAAAAGGGGCCAATTAATCCTATGCCAAAGGCTTCTAAAAGAGAAGTCAAAAGAAAAATACCAACCAACCCAATCAGTTGCCTCTGATGCCCGGAAAAAACATAAATAAATTTTTGAAAGTAACCCACTGCTTCTCCCTCAAAAAACTGCTAAATGATCTAGCTAAATCAGCCAAGAAATCGTGCCTGACAGAGCTTCTGAGCCAAAGGTTTAGCAGAACATATGCTCTACTTTTTGACATACCCATGCGATCTGCTCAAGCTATTGTGAAACTACCTTTGGCTTGCGACTTTAGCAAGCAGAACTGATTGAGTGCTCTACACGCATACTATAGTACCCATAATTATAATGAAAATAGATTTATCAGGGCAAACTATCCATGCTGTCATAGAAAACACTTTAAAGAGGCTTCACAAGGTCTTCCTATTTCTGCAGCTCCGTTGTCAAGAGCTTTCTCCCTCGCCAATCTTTCGTTAAGAAGGTAAAATAAACTCATGCTAGCTTCTCGTGCCCGTACAAAGTGGATTTTGGTGTAAAAGGTGTTCAAAGAGAAAGAACGCGCCCTCTAAGTTCTACAGGTTCATGCCTGCCAGATCTTTTGAACACGATAAAATTTCATCAAATATTTATACCTCATCACTTAAGGCAAATCTAAGAAAAGGCTTGTACTCATCTATATTGAGTACAATGATAATTATATCCAAGCAGACTTTCAGAAAGTACTTTGTTTGTGCGGCTACGTAAAGCACTAAAATTTGTTCCCGCATTCCTTTGTTGAGATCCTGGATGCTATGCAAGCTCAAAAACTTACTCTCAACGGTAGCACAGTAGTGTCTGACAAGCAGATTGACTTTGCGGAGACATCCTTCGCAATTTTCTATCTGCTATTTTTTGCTGGAGCTTTTGGCTTTAGGGCAGACACCTCTGAAACTTCCGTTATTCCTGAGTCAATTATTACTTTAATTCGGTATGCGGCCTATGCAACTACTCTAATGTTGTTGTCATTGCGGCCTGTTGAGACATTGAAAACGGCTCTTAGTAATAAATGGGCATTAGGTCTAATTGCCATTGTCACCATTTCCTTTTTATGGTCTTATAATCCGCCAGTTACAATAGATGCTGTTTGGAAAGAATTCATTCCCATGTTTTTGCTAAGTCTTTACATTGCTTCTAGGTTCACACTAGAACAGCAATTTAAGATTATCTTATGGGTTTTAGTCATAGTTTTTCTCGAGAGTGTAGCGCTGGCGATCGCCATGCCTGGAGTAGGCCTTCATACTGATGGTCCTTTTGTAGGCAGCTGGAAAGGAGTATTTGCTCAAAAAAATCAGTTTGGTGCACACTCAACAATGACGATGATCGCCCTCTTCATGCTGGCTAACTATGCTAAGGAAAAACAGCGTTGGGCACTAGCACTTTTTGGAGGGTGTTTTGCGGCGTTGCTTGTTAGCAGCTCTGTTACAGCATTGACCCTTTCTTTCATAGGGCTCATGCTGACAATTTTTTATCGTCGATTTGCTTGGCTGGGTAAACGCTCTGTTTTGTTAGGCAGCCTATTTGTGCTAGTTTCAATCAGTTTTTCGTATCTTTTGTTTTCTAACTGGGTTGATATTTTAGCTTACTTTGACAGAGATCCTACGCTGTCTACAAGAACTCTTATTTGGCATCTAGTAATCAATTATAAAATCCCGAATAGTCCATATCTTGGCTATGGTAGAGGCGTATTTTGGGATTCGTTGAGTTTAACAACCGGCTTTGAGTCTTTTGCCTATCACATTCCACCTCATGCGCACAACGGTTTTTTGGATCTCATTATTGATGTTGGCTTGATTGGCTTCTCATTCTTCTGTGTTACGTGGTTTATGACCTACGTTAGGGCCGCTAGGCTTGCCTACGACCGAAAAGAGGCAGCTTATCTATGGCCTCTTCTGTTTCTATCGATGCTTATTTTGTTCAATACTTTCGAAAGCTATTTAGCTCGCCTCACCACGTTGTATTGGATTCTCTTTATTGCTTTAGCTTTTTCATTGAGTCCAAAAGTTCTTTCATCTAAAGAATAGATTATCATTTTCTGCGTGAGTTTGAAATCTTCAACTTTTGGTAAGCATAAGATGCAAATTTTGCATTAGTTGTCATGTGTGAGCTTGAATAGATATAGGAACATAGCTATCTAGTTAGCTAACATGTACTCCATATTAATAAGCTTTTCCTGTTCTTTGTTTTGAAGAGCCTAACTTCGTTGTCGGCAGCAAGCCACTTTGGAGGACGTTCAGCGGGATTACTAACAGCTAGCCATCAGGAACTAGTTTCTCAAGGTGTTTTGCCCTAATATAGCCATAGTCATTTAGGGTTAAGACATCCAGAAAACGTTCAAACGTTTGGAGGAGAAATGTTTGAACCAAGATGGCTACAGCAATACCAAACTGAGTACTCGAAGAACTGGAACCCTTGAATTGCAAACTTTTCAGTCCTTGAGGGATGCTCACTCTCATAGCTGATCGGTATAAGGGACGTACGTCTAGATAAAGTACCAGAAGCATTGATCCTGGTTGACCGAAAAAACTTCTGAGACCCTTGTCCTGCCGTAGGTTGGGTTTCGCTTCGCTCAACGCCAACCTACATTAGAACTTTTGTCCGTCAATCAGGCATTGATCACTGTAGGTGCATTCGCAAAGCAATGCACCGATAGGAAAGATAGCAATTGATGGGTTATTTTCTTGCGCCTCCCTAACCACCTGAACATTTACAATACTGTATTGGCGTATGGTAATTCTAAAAAGAAAACTCCTTGGCTAAGCAAGGAGTTCGGATCGATGTCAATTTATCCAGATAAAATTCCTAGATCTTGAGTTGACGTTGACTAACTAAACAAAGCTGACTCTCTTCAATCAACATACTCAACTTTGCCATCTAATCGTTGTTATCAAATAGATTAAAGATATCCAGGATGCCAAAGATGCCGCCTAGAGGAGCTAAAATTGGGGTCAGAGCGCGGTTGATGTTATCAAGACCAACCAAGTACCCTTTTTTGGGTACCAAAATTACGTCTCCATCTTGAACTTGATAATTGTCTACTAGGCTGGACAGGTCTACTCTCTGTTCTTCGACTTGCCCTGTTTCTGAAAGACGCACTAATCGAACTTCTCCTAGGGCTGCATCAGAATTAGGACCACCAGCAGCAGCGATCGCGCCAGCTACCGAGCTATTTGGCTGAATTTGAACTTCCCCAGGCTGAACTACGCCATCTCCAATAACTCGCACTCGAACATTGTCTGGCGCGATACTTGAACTTGCTATCAAGGACGCGTCAATCTCGGCACCAGGCTGCGCTTTGGGTACAAAGATAGAATCTCCATCCCTAAGTACTAAGTTATTGCCCTGACCACCACTAGAGATTGCATCCCACAGATTTACTGAAAGATCCTGCACCTGGCCATTTGGCAGTTGTCGGCGGACAATAACTGACCGAATATCTGCTGTGCGACGTATTCCACCAGCAGATACCAGGGCTGAAGACAGGGTTGGTGTTGTCGTAGCTGCTGTAATTCGCGCGTTTACATCTAGCTGCGTTTCTGCTGTTGTTAGACTGCTCAACTGTACGGGGCCAGGACGGTAAACCTCACCCGCCACATCAACAACCACTGGGCGTAATGCCGTCATGCTGACATTCACTACTGGGTTCACTAGATAAGCATTTAGCCCCTGAGTGATTTCTTGAGATAAGTCGTCAACGGTTTTGCCTGCTGCTTGAATAGACCCTAGAAATGGGAAAGGCATTGTGCCATCAGGCAAAACTACACGGGAACCGGTAAATTCCTCATAACCGAAGACTTCGATCGCAACTTGATCACCAGCCCCTAGAATGTAGTTTCCAGGAGCTTGTGAAGCAGGCAACTCTATAGTGGGAGCATTAAATTCTGTCGATTGTTGGGCATTGGCCAAGCCAATACCCCATAGACAGTTGTGGGCTAATGTGGCTGAGAGCGAAATTAGCGCAATAGAACGTTTATCTATTTTCATAGCCTTAAGCAATATTTCTAACGAACCGTTGTTTGCATTTCTGAGAAAGTGGTCTTACCGTACTCGCCGGCCTTAATGCGAGAGACATAGTCGCCGTGCTCATTATTGATGTCTACGCCGTTAGCAACTACACCTAAGACATTCGCCTGAGATCGTTCTAGGAAAGACTTCGCTGCCAGTGCGTTTGCAGAATCTACTTTTCGAGGTCTCAGCACCAACAAAACACCGTCAGACATACGCCCTAGCACCGCTGCATCGGCAGCCCCCAATAGTGGCGGCGTATCGATCAAAATATAGTCATACTGTCGTTTCATCTGCTGGAGCAGATCTGCCATCCGCTCAGAGTCTAGGATAGCCAGGGGATTAGGGGGAAGAGCCCCAGCCGTCATGAGAGTTAGATTCTCAGAGATTTGGTGAGTCACATCTTGCTGAGTTTCTTCTCTGATGAGCACCTGGCTCAGCCCGGCTCGATTGATAACGTCCCAAATATGATGCTGTGATGGAGATCGGAGATCGGCATCAATGAGCAATACCTGTTTACCTGAATGGGCCAAGGTTGCCGCCAGGTTGGCCGAGACCTCAGATTTCCCTTCTTCGGCCACTGAACTGGTAATGGCAATGATGCGGTGAGGGGTGTCAGAACTGGTGAATTTTAGATTTGCTTGAAGCATTTGAAACGCTGCCGAAACCATGGGTTGGTCTCTATCTAGAGCTGGAATATAGGCAGAGCGATCAAGTCTACCAGCAAGGTAAGCTGTGGAACCTTCACTCTCCGGTCTAGTGCGAAACTTAGGAACTAAACCAAGCAGGGTGTAGCCCAGCAGCATCTCGCCATCTTTAGCAGTTTTCACTGATTTATCGACTAAGTCTAGGAAGAAGGCGCAGGCAATGCCGAGCAAACTACCCACGAAGGTTCCGAATACCAGGGCGGGGATCAGGAGACTGCCAGCGTCTTCTGCGGGTTCGGCCCTTTCCAAAATCTCAGCACTGCCGACGGTTTGGTTTTCGGCTAGCTGAGTTTGTTGAAAAGCGGCTAAAAGGTTTTCATAGTTGAGCTGGGCTGACTGAAGACGCTGAGTTAATTCTAACTGGCGCTTCTCAAGAGCTGGAAAGGCCTGAATTCTCTCGGCATAGCGGTTGCGAGAGTTAACTAGGCTTTGGAGCTGGCTAGCCAAGCTAGAACGGTTCACGACTGCGGTAGCCAATTCTGTCGTGAGCTGTTGGTCTAGGGGGCTCATTTGGAGATTGCCAAGACTCGCTGAAGCCGCCGTTCCGACTATGTCTTCGACTCGCTCACTAAGGAGGCTTTGTAGTGATTCTACTCGCCGTTCTAGGTTGATCACTGTAGGGTGGGTCTCTCTATAGAGACTACGCTGACTGGCCAACTCAGCTTGGGCTAGCTGCAAGTCTGCTAGAGCTTGCTGAACAGCTGTAGACTGACTCAATGTTTCGATGCGTTTGGCTTGTTCTAGTGGAATAGCCAACTGCTCTTGTAACTCGCTTGCCTGAGTGTTGGCACTGGCTAGCGTGGAAGACACATCGCGAATTTGGGTGTCTAACTCAGCGATCGCAGTAACGGCCACGACAGCTTCGTCTTCAAGCACAACAATGCCGTTAGCATCTTTGAATTGCTGTAGTGCTGCCGCCGCCCGATCGAGATCGGCTTCGGCAATGGGCAGTTGTCGTTCGATGAACTCTCGAGCTGTAGCTGCCTTCAACCGATTGCTGAGGATGTCCCGTTCCAGGTATGCGTCCATGACCGCATTGACAATAGCGGCAGCCTCGTCTGGATCGTCGGAGCTGTAGGCAATTTGCAGGATATCGGCCTGTTCTGCAGACTCCACCTTGAGGCTGGTGCTTAGGTCTGCCGGTTTGAGAGGTAGACCATCATCGTCTGTAAGACCGAGGTTATCAATAACAGACTGCATAACCGCAGTTGACAGCACAACGGAACTCTGGTTTTGCAGGTTGTTCACTGAAAGGGGAAGTTCCCTGATGTCCGTGCCAACCCCAGTTAGTGCAGGGGTAAGGTCTGGCCTCACCAGTATGCTTCCTTCCGCGTTGTAGGATGGATCTCGCGTTAGAGCAAAGAACGCCGAACCTGCTACACAGGTGCCTAGCACAAGAGTCGCTGGCAACCAACGCCGTTTCAGCACTAGCCAGTAGCGTTGTAGGTCAATTTCTTCAACGTAATCTTGGTAGGTCTTATTAGTCATAAACGGGTAGAAATGAGATACGCCTGAGAACAATCTGTCTACTTACGCACGGGCGGTAGGCTAGCTTTCCGATTCTCCCTAAACATCTCGATTGCTCGGGCTATAAGCCTTAGCCGACGACTAATCCCCTTGAGCGGGAATGTCTAGGTTCACCTAGCGGTGAGTATTGGTAGGTATGAATTAAGTGAGTTGAGACTCGTATAACTACCTAATCTAAATCTAAATAGATGCTTAAACCCTTTACGCAAGCATATCCTATGGAAGCAGGACCGAGGGGAAGACCGTTGAGCTGTCTGGCACTGTCTTAATAATGATGACGATTCTGTAATGCCTCAGGCTTCTTCGGGAACTTACTATCGCTATAGTGTTCCCTCGGATTGCCGGCTCAGACTCATAGTCTGTCTGACTCCTGCGCTAGTTCCCCAAAATAGGATCAATTTGACGATAGATAAGATTTATTGACGAAAAAAGGGCCGATATATGAGTATATCAGCCCTTTTTCTGCGATTGGCAGACGCTTTGATAGGTTTTCACCGCCTGATTCGTCAAGCTTTTCAGGCAATTTACTCTCCCTAATGCATCGAATCAGTAGATATACTCACACAGTGCGGAGAGAATACTAGAGAGCAGCACTAACACTACTCTGTATCTTCACAGAATCACTAAGTTTAGGATCTCAATAAGCATCCTGAAGTTCATAGAAGTCAGGGGAAATATAGTCTTTGCGAAGCGGCCAGCCGACCCAGTCTTCAGGCATGAGTAGCCGCTTTAGATTGGGATGGCCTTCGTAAACAATGCCGTACATGTCATAGCTTTCTCGCTCTTGCCAATCGGCTGCCTTCCAAACCCAGTACACCGAGGGGACTCGGGGATTGCTGCGAGACAACGACACCTTGACTCTGACCTCTTCGAGTTTGTCAACCTGATCGTCTAACTTTACCAGGTGGTAAAAGCTGACCAAATCTTTGCCCGGACCCTCATCGTATGCACCTTGGCATTGAAGGTAGTTAAAGCCGTAGGCATACAGAGCTGTACAAATTGGGATCAGGAACTGTGGCTCTACCTCGATAATCTCAACGCCTAGGTGATCGCGGGGCGCCAACTGGTGGGCAAACCCGTTTTCGGTTAACCAGCTAGAAACAACGCCTGCTTCTGCCAGAGAAGCGGTCGGCTCTTCACCCGTAGACGCTGGCTGCGGAGATGGCGTTTGAGAGTCTTCTTCAGCCATATTTAGACCTCCTTATTCTCGGGAGTAAGCTCGGCAACGGTATCAGACATGGGCATCCCCATCGCTTCCATCAGCTCTTTGGGGGGCACTGTGTGAGTGCCGGTTTGCAAGTACTGACCCGTCAAGATTGGGGGCACTGATTTGAGCTGGTGGCTGCGTTCGTAGAAACGGTGGGTTTGCAGGGTATATGCCCTATCCTGCATAGACTCTGTGGCTACCTTTTTCCTAAGCTTGATAATGGCGTCAATAATAGCCTCGGGCCTTGGAGGACAACCCGGAATGTAGACATCCACAGGAATTAGCTTATCAACCCCTCGTACCGCTGAAGGAGAATCGCTGCTGAACATGCCACCGGTAATAGTACAAGCTCCCATGGCGATGACGTATTTCGGATCAGGCATTTGCTCATAGAGCCTAACCAAAGCAGGGGCCATTTTCATGGTTACGGTGCCAGCGGTAATGATCAAATCGGCCTGGCGAGGACTGGCTCTTGGCAGTAACCCAAAGCGGTCGAAGTCAAAACGGGAGCCGATTAGCGCTGCAAACTCAATGAAGCAGCAGGCCGTGCCATAGAGTAAGGGAAACAGGCTGGACAACCGGCACCAGTTGTACAGATCGTCGACTGTGGTCAAAATGACGTTCTCAGACAGCCCATGGGTAATTGTGGGAGGTGCTGAAGGGTTGGCGAGCCTTTCCCCAGGGGCCAGGGAAAGCTTATCAGCAGCTGAGGGGGGATTCATGACCATTCCAAGGCTCCTTTGCGCCATGCGTACACAAGACCGATGACTAAGATGGCGATAAAAATTAGTGCTTCCACAAAGGCTAATAGGCCCAACTGGTTGAACGCTACCGCCCACGGATACAAAAACACAGTTTCCACATCGAAGATGACAAAGACCAGCGCAAACATATAGTAACGAATGTTGAACTGAATCCATGCGCCACCAATGGGCTCCATGCCCGATTCGTAGGTGGTTCTGCGGGCAGGCCCTCGGCTGATGGGTCGCAGCAGCTTGGAGGCAGTCAAGGCCGCTACTGGCACCAGGCAAGATATGAGTAAGAAGACTAGGAAATATTCGTAACCGGATAAGACGAACACAGGTTCACCACCCTAGAAGGCTAGTACACACAGCACAGTTGGAGGCTCAGCGGCCCATGCGCTTCAGGTGTATTCTAAGGCAATTTAGCTGAAAAACCAGGGGCAGAGTTGATTTAGCGAAGGGCGATGGCAGCGGTGCTGTGCGATCGCCAAACCCAATCTGAGGGGTCGCTCGAAAGCTGGATACCCCAACTGTGTCATAATTGTTTACAACGAGCATTTTTACCCTGCGTAGGCTGGTGAGGTGTTCGCGGCTATCTGGGACTGCCGATTGCCCCAGCTAACTCCTGCTGAACTAAGGTGCCTTGATCCTATGAGTGTTGAGCCTGAGCCTTCGGCTAATTCATCTGAATCTGCAGATTTAGCGACCACGCCTGAGGGACCTGAGGGAGCTGAGGTTTTTGAGGGCAGCCCGTCTGAGGTAGTGGTTCTCTCCCCTGAGGAGATGGATTGCTATGAGTGCCGTTCCTGCGGCTACTCCTATGAGCCGGTCAAGGGAGACAGCCGAGCAAAAGTGCCTCAGGGTACTGCTTTTGAAGATTTACCCCTGAACTGGCGCTGTCCAGTGTGCAGCGCGCCTAAAAAGAGGTTTGCCAATATTGGGCCGATTAATGCTCCCTCTGGTTTTAAGGAAAACTTGAACTACGGCCTGGGCGTAAATCGGTTGACCCCCAGTCAGAAGAATATTTTAATTTTTGGTGCCTTGGCTGTAGGGTTCATGTTTTTCATTAGCCTTTATGGCTTGAGGTAGCTAGGGGCGCTGCTTAGTCGTGCCTCAACGCACAGGGCTTGCTCTGGTGAAATTGGCTTAAGTGTTGTTTAGGAAGTACAGGTTTTAATTATCTATGCACGCTGCGTTTGACTGGTTAAAGCGAGGCCTGGTGATACTGGTGGCGGTGGTTCTAACAACCGGCTGCTCTGGCTATTTTTTGGCGGACGCAGACGTGCACCCTTGGGAAGTGATCCAGGTGCCGGTGGAGTCTACGCTATCTGACATTGCGTTTACGCAAGATGCTGACCACGGATGGATCGTAGGTAGCCGCAACACCCTGCTAGAAACCCAGGACGGCGGCAGCACCTGGCAAGTGCGCGAGCTGGCCCTAGAAGACCAGGCCTATACATTTACCTCCATTGATTTTTCAGGCAATGAGGGATGGGTCGCTGGGCTACCGTCGGTACTCTTGCACACCAGCGACGGTGGCAAGACCTGGGAAAGCGTTCCCTTGAGCAAAGAGTTGCCGGGTTCCCCCTTTCTGGTGACGGCTGTGGGCAATAAGTCGGCAGAGATGGCTACTGATATTGGTGCGATCTACCGCACTGAGGACGGAGGCCGCACCTGGAAAGCCTTAGTGCAGGGTGCTGTCGGGGTGGTGCGCAATATGGTGCGTTCTGACGATGGCCGGTATGTAGCGGTGTCGTCTCGAGGAAATTTTTATTCAACTTGGGCACCTGGCCAGGAGCAGTGGATTCCCCACAATCGCCAGAACTCAAGGCGTCTGCAGAATATGGGATTTGACGATGACGGCAAGCTCTGGGTGATTGCCCGCGGTGGCCAGGTGAGGTTTTCTAACTCTCGCTCCTCAGATGACTTTACCGAAGCTCTCAGCCCTGAATTTGGTACGAGCTGGGGACTGCTGGACATGGCTTTTCGCACCGCCAATGAGATATGGATAACTGGCGGTGGCGGAAATCTGCTCTGTAGCTTTGACGGTGGCGAGACTTGGTTGAAGGATAAATCTGTTGGGGATGTGCCCTCTAACTTCTACAGAGTGAAGTTTTTGGGGCCAGAGAAGGGCTTTATCCTAGGTCAGGAGGGCACCATCCTGAAATATCAGCCCCAGGCTGTCTGAGGAAAGTTGGGAGAACTTCGCTGAAATAGCTTGTTAGGGTTTCCGGGGTTCTCTATGATTAGATTAGATTCTTCGTGTTCAGAGAGGAGACGTTGATATGGCAGGTTCTACAGGTGAGCGCCCCTTCGGCGACATTGTGACGAGTGTTCGCTATTGGATTATCCATAGCATTACCATTCCTATGCTGTTTATTGCGGGCTGGCTCTTCGTGAGCACGGGCTTGGCCTATGATGCCTTTGGCACGCCGCGCCCTAACTCCTACTATCCCGACAATCAAATGCAGCTGCCGATTGTGAGCGATCGCTTCGAAGCGAAAGATCAGATCGACATGTTCTCAAATCGATAACGCTTTAGTATTCCAACGTTTGATTGAACCTATGCAAAGCAATTCTCCGAACGAGCAAATTACCTACCCCATCTTCACGGTGCGCTGGTTGGCCGTGCACACCCTAGGGGTACCCAGCGTATTTTTCCTGGGGGCGATCGCGGCAATGCAGTTTATTCAACGATAAGAGAAAACCATGGATCGTAGTCCAAACCCGAATAAGCAACCGGTAGAGCTGAACCGCACGTCCCTATACCTGGGCCTGCTTCTGGTCTTCGTGCTGGGTCTGCTGTTCTCTAGCTACTTCTTTAACTAAGGTCACAGAGCTGCCTTGGTTGGCAGGTTGTGGTGTCCAGGCTGTGTTGAGTTTCTGACCAGATTAGTAGGAGGTGAATATTATGCTTCAGAGTGGACGAATTCCGTTGTGGATTGTGGCAACCGTCGCTGGCACAGGTGTGCTGGTGGTAGTGGGTTTGTTTTTCTACGGAGCCTATGCTGGCGTTGGGTCTGCTATGTAGCGGCTCTAGGCAATTCTAAATTAGAGGCTGGGGAAAAGTGGGCTATGGCCGCTTTTCCCCAGCTTTTTAGTGGGTTTAGGGAGTCAGCTATAGGTGATCGATGGCGCTGACGTAGCGCTGCACTAAGCTGTCAATGCCAGTAATGGCGGTGCCCACGACGACAGCGTGGGCACCCAGATCAAGGGCTTGCCGGGCTTGCTCTGGGGAGGCGATGCCGCCTTCACAGATGATCGGCACGGAGCATTGCTGCACCATGGCTTGGAGCAGGTCGAACCCCGGTGGAGCTTCGGTCTTCGTTGCTGCGGTATAGCCAAAGAGCGTGGTGCCGACGCAGTCAGCTCCGGCATCGATCGCTTTTAGCGCGTTGTCGAGGGTATCGACATCGGCCATGACGAGGCGATTGAGGCGCTGGTGAATGTGCTGAATGATTTGCCTTAGGGTCTCACCGCTGGGGCGAGGGCGTTGAGTAGCATCGACGGCAATGATGTCGCTGCCGGCCTGGGCCACTGCTTCGGCGTGATGAAACTGAGGGGTGATGTACACCTCTGAGGGCGGCATTACTTGCTTCCAGAGACCGATGATGGGGTGACGGCAGCGGCCTCGCACGGCTTGGATGTGGTCAGGGGTATCGATGCGTACCCCGACGGCTCCACGGTTGAGGGCGGCCTCGGCCATGGCTGCGATCGCCGCCGCATTGTGTAGGGGCGAGTCAGCAGGGGCCTGGCACGATACGATTAACCCGCCCCGCAGTGATTCCAGAATGCTCTTCAAGGTAGGACGTACTCCACAACAGCGCTATCTAGTTTGATCTATGGCAACTCGGATTTCAAAGACCCTACTGGTGGCCTCTATTGGGCTACTGGCCTTGGTGATTGTGATCAACAACCTCACCGACTACAACGCCAATTTTAGGTACATTCAGCATGTGCTGAGCATGGATACTGTGCTTGCAGATAGCCAGTTGACCTGGCGAGCTGTGTCCTCATCAGGCCTACAGAAAGCGGCCTATGGGGCGATTATCGGGGTGGAGACGGCGATCGCCGCCCTTTGCCTAGGCGGAGCCCTGCGCCTTCTGAGCGTTGTGAATAGCGATCGCGTCACCTTTAATCGGGCCAAGGCTACGGCCATCTATGGGCTCACCCTGGCGTTTCTGTTTTGGTTTGTGGGCTTTATGGTGGTGGCCGGGGAGTGGTTCACCATGTGGCAGTCGTTAGAGTGGAATGGGCAGCAGCCCGCCTTTCGATTTATTGGCTGCGTGGGCTTTGTGCTGCTCTACCTCAGCCTGGCTGACGGCGACTTGCCGGATTAGGTTGGGCTAAAGTGAGGTGATGCCGTCCATAACAGCTTTTGAGTTGGGTGAAACCCCTATCTACACCTTGGCCAGCGTTACCTGTTCTGCCTGATCTTGGTATTTGCCGCGACGGGTTTCGTAGCTGACCTGGCAGGGCTCGCCCTCAAAGAAAATCAGCTGCACCACCCCCTCGCTTGCATAGATGCGACAGTCTGCACTAGAGGAGTTAGAAAACTCTAGGGTTAGATGACCACGCCACCCTGCCTCAGCTGGGGTTAGGTTGGCGATAATGCCACAGCGGGCGTAGGTCGATTTGCCAATACAGATAACGCTGATGTTGTTGGGGACGGAAATTTTTTCTAGGGCTACCCCCAACCCGTAGGAATGAGCCGGCAAAATGAAGTAGCTGCCGCTCTCATCGGTTTTAAGCGCCGTGGGTTCTAGGTTGGCGGGGCTGAAATTTTTAGGGTCAACCACCGTGCCAGGAATATGGCGAAAAATTCTAAACTCCGCAGGAGATAGCCGAATGTCATAGCCATAGGACGACAGCCCGTAGCTGATCACCGGTTGCCCTAGAGAAGTGTCAGCGTTCTCCAACTGCCTCACCAGGGAGGGCTGAAACGGCTGAATCATGCCCTCCTTAGCCATTTTGTCGATCCAGGCGTCGTTCTTAATCATGGCAAAGCTTCCTGGGTGGCTAGGGCAAAAAATTACGGCGAAACTCAGTCACCTGGTCGGCCACCGTAAGTAGCGGATCGGGCATGTCGGGGCCAGTGAGGATGACATCGACCTGGGGAGGTCGCTGTTTGAGAAAGTCTACAACGTCTTGGGTAGGAATCAGGCCATAGTTGATGGCTAGGCTAAGCTCATCGAGCACGATCAGGCCGTAGCGACCTCGGGCTACCACCGCTTTGGTGTGAGACCAAAGGGCTTGAATCGCCTGGTGCTCGCTGGGGCTGACATCGGAGTCATGGATGCAGCGTGGCATATCGGCACGGATCCAGTCTAGGTTTTGGCCAAACTGCATGGGTTGATCTGGCCCCTGGTGAATGCCGCCCTTGAGAAATTGCACAATCAGCACGGCCTTGCCCTGGTCGGCGATGCGCAGAGCCTGCACCATGACATTGGTAAAAAAGTTGCGGTGGAGGGCGGTAAAGACTTGTACGGTGCCTTCTACCGTTTGTAAGAGCGGATGGCGAACGATCGAGGTGGGAGACGGCGCTAGGGAAAGGGGTTTGATCTGAGAGACCATGGGCTAGTCCAGCGGGGGCAAAGAATGGCAGGTGCCCATCGACTACGCCAAAGATTGTAGCAGCGTTGCGCTACGTTGCTGAGTTGGGTAGCTCGGATGGCTGGGCTAAATATAGCGTGATTCCTCCTAGGTGAATCGACAAATTACTCTATATGCATTGGTCAAGTGCATATGTACTGAAGCTTGCTCCTGGTGGCCCGGCTTCATCGGCCATGCCCTAATACCTGATCCTGAGGGAGATCGAAAGCCAACCTGTCTTGGGGAGTCTGCTGTATTCTAGGGAGGGCATTAGGGGCACTTGTATGGCTTGGCAACGTCCAGACGGTCGCGACCCTCACCAGCTGCGGCCAGTGAGTTTTGAGCGTCAATTTACGAAATTTTCAGCAGGCTCCGTTCTGACCCGCTGCGGCAATACCCAGGTGCTCTGCACAGTATCGGTGGAAGAAGGGGTGCCCCGGTTTTTACAGGGGTCGGGTCGGGGCTGGCTGACGGCTGAGTACCGCATGTTGCCAGGGGCCACGCCCCAGCGGCAGGCCCGCGAGCTAATGAAACTATCGGGCCGCACCCAGGAAATTCAGCGTCTGATTGGGCGCAGCCTGCGATCGACCCTCGACTTTGAGCTGCTGGGGGAACGCACGCTGCTGGTAGATGCCGATGTGCTCCAGGCCGATGCGGGCACCCGCACCGCATCAATTACGGGGGGATATGTAGCCCTGGCCGATGCGGTGCAGGGCTTGGTGGCGAAGGGATTGCTGGCGCGATCGCCCCTAATCCACGGCGTTGCGGCTGTCTCCGTGGGCCTGATCGAAGATGAGGTCTTGCTCGATTTGCAGTACGACGAAGACGTGGCGGCAGCCGTAGACTTCAACCTAGTGCTCAACGAAGACCTCAACATCATTGAAGTTCAGGGTACGGCCGAAGAGGGCAGCTTTAGCCGTCAGCAGATGAACCAGATTCTAGAGGTGGGTGAGCTGGGTATTAAGCAGCTCTTGGCGGCTCAGCAGGCGGCGTTACTGTAGGCATTGCGCTTTGTTGTGGCTCAATCTCCTAGATTTTGGCTGGGAGGCGCGATCGCCGCAGACACCTCTTCGCTGGATTCATAGAGAGTAAAACTAGCTCCTATCGTTAAGAAACGCATCAAGACTATCGGCCGAATTTTGCCCTTGGGCAGTCTGAAGTTAGGCCACAGTCTGGAATCGTAGTTTTCTCTCGAAGGAAGGTTTGCCATGACATCTATAGATGAGCTTTTAATCAAAGAAATCACGGTAAGTCGGCAGTCTCCGGGAGAAGAGCGCCAGGCAGCCCTACACCGCATCTATGCTCAGGTACTCGAACGACAGCCCTACGGGTTTGAGCGCAAACAGCTCGCCAAAATTGAGGCGGAGTTCCTGCGAAATAAAATTGGTGTCAAGCGGTTTTTGCGAGAGCTGGGCCATTCTGAGGTCTATCTCAATGAGTTTTACTACAATTCCTCAAACCCAAAATTTATTGAGCTGTGCTTCAAGCACTTCATTGGCCGCGCCCCCAGCGATCAGGCAGAAATGCATCGCTACTGCGACATTTTGATGCGTCAGGGCGTTAAAGTCATGATTACTGCCCTGCTCGACTCTGAAGATTACAGCAAGCACTTTGGTTGCTTCACCGTGCCCCACGCCTGGTCTGGGCATAGCTACCCATCTCCTAGAACATTTTGGGAAACCGAGGTGTTGCTCCAGGAGCTGCACGGGCGGCGCGGCTGGATCGTACCTACCATGACCTGGCACGACCTTCAGCTCAACTGCGACGGCGGCAGCTGTGGTTTACCTGGGGCATCAATGCACTCGGGTCAGCCTTCGCAGACAACGGCGGGGGCTCCAAGGGCGATATCCGGCGCAGAGGCGCTACATCAGGTACTGAGCACAATGGGGCCTCAGGATTTAGAAGTGTTCGCCGCGACCCTCTCGGCTACGGAACGCGATAAGCTGCGCCACTTGCTAATGCAGCCCGCCCGATAGGTAGCTGCGTCAGTTGGATTGTTCAGCACACTTTTCCCTGGTAGCGAGTTCTACGGGGTGTAACTAACCTGGGGTTCGGATTCGTCCTGGGCTGTTTAGGGCGTGAGGCGGGCAAATTTTTTCTTGCCCACCTGCACCACTTTACCTATGAGGTCATCGGGGCTGACAAACTCCTGGTTGGGGTCGGTCACCTTCTCGCCGTCGAGCTTTACCGCGCCCCCCTGAATTTGGCGGCGGGCCTCGCTGCTGCTGGCACACAGTGGTGTAGACCCCACCAGATAAAACAGCTTGGCCGGGAAATTGATTTGGGCTAGGGAAAATTCGGGCACCCCGGCAGCCGGTTCGCCAGTGCCTTGAACCAGGCTGATGGCGGCCTGCTGGGCCTGCTGAGCCGCCGCTTCGCCGTGGAACTGGCGGGTGATCTCTAGGGCCAGCAGCTTTTGGCGATCGCGTGGATTCTCAGGCAGGGTATTGAGTTGGACGGCCGTAAGCAGCTCAAAGTAGTCTTGAATTAGGGCATCGGGCACCTTTTCGAGCTTGGAATACATGCTCAGAGGATCTTCCTGGAGTCCGACATAGTTGCCCAGGGATTTCGACATTTTTTGACTGCCGTCGGTGCCCAACAGCAGCGGCACCAGCAGACCAAACTGGGGCAGCAGGCCAAAGTGCCGCTGCAAATCGCGACCAACGGCAATGTTGAATTTTTGGTCGGTGCCGCCCAGCTCCACATCGGACTGCACCGCTACCGAGTCGTAGCCCTGCATCAGCGGGTAAAGAAACTCGTGGAGAAATACCGGATCGCCCTTGCCATAGCGCTCGGAGAACCCTTCCTTGGCCAGCATCTGCCCTACGGTCATGGTGCTGAGCAGCTCAAGAATTTTGCCCAGGTCGAGGGAAGACAGCCACTCGGAGTTGTAGCGCACCTCCAGCCGTCCGGGGGTATCAAAATCGAGAATGGGGCGCACCTGCTCTAGGTAGGTCTCGGCGTTGGTTTTTACATCGGCTTCTGTAAGCTGGCGGCGCACCTCCGACTTGCCAGTGGGGTCGCCGATGCGGGCGGTGAAGTCGCCAATAATCAGCACGGCGGTGTGGCCAGCATCTTGAAAAGCGCGCAGCTTGCGCACCGGAATGCTGTGACCCAGGTGAATTTCGGCCCCGGTGGGGTCGATGCCCAGCTTGATCCGCAGGGGGCGATCGCATTTCAGCAGCCGCTGCGTCAGGTTTTGCTCGGGGTCGCTAGAGTCAGGCTGGTGGGGAAAAACCTCGCTGATACCCCGATAAATGCTCTCAAATTCAAGGGGGAAGGAGCTGGGGTTAGCCTGGGTCATGGTGAAAACTGGGTTTATGGGGTAGGGACGGCGGGTCGATATTGCCCAGGGGTTAGAGAAAACAGGTCTAGGGCACCAAAGCCAATCATTATAGATTGGGATAGATTGTGGCAAAAGTGGCCCTTAGCTTCTCCTTATAACCATCTGCAAGGCTAGGATAGGCTTGCCTGGGATCGTCCCCCAAGCGGTCTTTAGAGCCCCGCTGACGCTCACTTATCTAGAGGGTCATTATAATGGCCTAACCGTCCTCTACCGACGAGCATCTACACCCTACCCAGCAGCGCTTCATCGCTACCCTGCCCCGTCGTTTTATAAGCAGCCTTTAAGAGCCAACGTGTCAACCAACACCATTCGCCACAAAAGCCGATCTCAGCCTCAGCCCCTGCGCCGAGCGCCCAACGCGCTGAAATACGTTCAAGACGTGGGGCAGGTAGCAGCGGCAGCCCTGCTCGGCACCACCATGATCGCCAGCTCTGTGCTGGCGGGCGGGCTGGTGGGGCTGGCCATCAGCTTTCGCAACCTGCCGGATGTGCGGGTACTGCGCAACTATGTGCCCAGCGAGACCAGCTACATCTATGACATCAACGGCACCCTGCTCTACAGCCTTCACGACGAAGCGAACCGCGAAGTCATCGACCTCGACGAGATGTCACCCCACCTCAAGCGGGCCGTGTTAGCGGTAGAAGACAGCTATTTTTATTCGCACAATGGTATTAACCCCAGCAGCGTGGGCCGGGCTGTACTGGCCAACGTAGAGGCTGGCTCTACGGTAGAGGGTGGCTCCACCGTCACCATGCAGCTGGTCAAAAACCTGTTTCTGACCCCCGAGCGGGCCGTTAGCCGCAAAGTGGCCGAGGCCGTGCTGGCCCTGCGCCTAGAGCAAATCTTCAGCAAAGACGAAATTCTGGAGATGTACCTCAACCAGGTCTACTGGGGCCACAACAACTACGGCGTCGAAACCGCTGCCCAGAGCTACTTTAATAAGTCGGCCAGAGACCTCAACCTGTCCGAAGCCGCGATGATGGCCGGGCTAATTCAGGCTCCCGAAAGCTACAGCCCCTTCTCCAACTACCAGGCCACCAAGGCCCGCCAGGCCGTTGTGCTCAATCGCATGCGCCAGCTGGGGTGGATTACCCCCGAAGAAGAAGTGGCGGCCCGCGATGCGCCGCTGCTCATTGGTGAAGTCAAGTCGTTCCGCAGCAGTATTTCTCCCTACGTCACCGAAGCAGCTGTGCAGGAGCTGAAGCAGCGTTTTGGCAGTGAGGCCGTGCTGAAGGGCGGCATGCGAGTACAGACCACCGTAGATTTAGGCATGCAGCAAATGGCTGAGGCCACGGTGCAAAGGCACAATGCTCGCATTCGCCATATCGCCGACCAAATGGCACTGGTGTCGATCGATCCCCGTACCCACTTTGTCAAAGCTATGGTGGGCGGGGTCGACTATCAAACCAGCCAGTTCAACCGGGCTATTCAGGCCTACCGGCAGCCGGGGTCGGCGTTTAAGCCGTTTGTGTACTATGTGGCCTTTGCTACCGGGCGTTATACCCCAGCCAGCAGCATTGCCGATACGCCGGTTAGCTATCCCGATGGCTACCGCTACTACAGCCCCAGAAACTACGACGGTGGTTTCATGGGCAATATTCCCATTCGCACGGCGCTGGAAACCTCGCGCAATGTGCCGGCGGTGAAGCTGGGCCAGGCGGTAGGGGTAAACCAAATTATTGAGCTGTGCCGCACCCTCGGCATCAACAGCCCGATGCAGCCGGTCACCTCACTGCCCCTAGGGGCTGTAGATCTGACCCCAATGGAAATGGCGGGGGCCTACGCCACCTTTGCCAGCAATGGCTGGCACTCTGAGCCGACCTTTATCGTGCAGGTGAGCGACAGCAGCGGCAATGTGCTGCTCGACAACACTCCCCAGCCTCAGCTGGTGCTCGACCCCTGGGCGGCGGCTTCGCTCACGGATGTGTTGCAGGGAGTCATTGCTCGGGGAACGGGTAAGGGGGCTCAAATTGGCCGGCCTGCGGCGGGTAAAACCGGCACCACCGACTCCCAGCGGGACGTGTGGTTTGTGGGCTATGTGCCTCAGCTGTCGACCGCCGTGTGGATTGGTAACGACAACTATGCGCCGATGCGGTCTGGGGCAACGGGGGGAACCTATGCTGCCCCTGTGTGGAAAGACTTTATGCAGCAGGCTCTGGTGAACGTGCCGGTGGAAAACTTCAGGCGTCCTTCGGAGTTTGTGCAGCCCTAGGATTGGCCAGATTTAAAGCCATAGATATTTCAACATCTCGTAGGTTGGTGCCACTGCGTTTCAGCCAGCGATCGCGACATCCGGGTTTCTTAACGCAACAGTCCTGAACCGGAGCCATCTCGATCGCTGACTTTGAAGCAGTGGGCAGGGGACGGCAGCGCAGGGCACTGGTCTGACCGGTGGTCAGAGATTGGCCTCGTCGATTTGGGCGAGGACGCGATCGCGAAATTCCGGGTCGCTGTTCGCCAGTCCCAGCAGTTCCCAGTAGGCCGAGAGGGTGAGTCCGTTGGCTTGAATCAGGTCGAGGGCTGCCGCCTGAATTTCCTGCTGCATCTGGCGCGATTCGGTGTCGGTCTCGGCCCGCTGTAGACCGAGCTCGCGCGACTCGATCAGCTTGACGACAGCAATATAGGCTTTGACAAAGCGGCTGACCGTTTCGGAGGGAATATCGTTAGCGTCGGGCTGGGCAGGGGAAACCGCTGGCGCTGGTTCGCCCGTCGTTAGCGAGGGGGAAACGGCTAGGGCGGGGGTAGACATACCCAGCAGCAGCAGGACGACCACGCCCAAATACAATGCCCGATGCACCAGGCGTCGGCGTTGCCTTCCCAGAGGCGAATCGCCCCAGACTCTGGGGCAGAGTCTGGGGCGGCGAATATACATTGACTTGACCGCAGTCGCTATCGACCTACAACCCATAGACCCAAGGCTCAGAACGCGTTTCACCAGCCTACCCGAAACCAGATCGCCTATAGTGGTACTAAGCCTAAGCATAAATACATAATGACGAAGGGAACAGACTGCCATGGCAAGCGATGAAATGGCTCCAGTGCCTGGTCAAGGGAGTCTCTCTGACCGAGAACTACAGATCGTTGAGCTAGTGGCATCGGGGCTAACCAACCAAGAAATTTCAGAGAAACTGGAGATCAGCAAGCGCACCGTCGATAACCACATCAGCAATATTTTGACCAAGACCGCGACGGGTAATCGGGTGGCCCTGTTTCGCTGGGCGCTCCAGTCGGGCAAGATCTGTATTGATGAAGTCAACTGCTGCCTCCTGCCCGAGGTCAAGGCTGAGAGTCAGGAAGCTTAGGCACCGACCACCGGTGCAGCTCAGGCTATGATGGGTGTTCTGTATTGCCCCTTGAGAGTGCCTGCCCCGCTATGGAGTCGATTCAATCGCTGCCCGGAACCGAAGATATTTTGCCCAAGGCGCAGTTTGTCGGCCAAGACTTGAAGGTCGCCGATATTCACACCTGGCAGCGGGTAGAGGCGACGGCCAGGGAGATTTTGGGCCGGGCCGCCTACCGTGAAATTCGCACCCCCACCTTTGAGGCCACCTCGCTGTTTGAACGGGGAATTGGCGAAGCCACCGACGTGGTGGGCAAAGAGATGTACAGCTTTACAGACAAGGGCAATCGCGGCTGTACCCTGCGTCCCGAAGGTACCGCTGGAGTGGTGCGGGCTTATGTGCAGCACAGCCTCTATGCCCAGGGAGGTGTACAGCGGCTCTGGTACACCGGCCCTATGTATCGCTACGAGCGCCCTCAAAAGGGTCGCCAGCGCCAGTTTCACCAGGTAGGAGTCGAGGTGTTAGGCAGTGCCGATCCCCGCGCCGACGTGGAGGTGATTGCCCTGGCTACAGATATCTTGCAGGCCCTGGGGCTGAAGGATCTGACGTTTTATCTGAACTCGGTGGGCGACAGGGGCGATCGCACCCGCTACCGTGAGGCCCTTGTCAACTATCTCACCCCCTACGCGGCGGATTTGGATAAGGATTCGCGCGATCGCCTCACCCGCAATCCCCTGCGCATTCTCGACAGCAAAGACGAAAAAACCCAGGCCATTACTCAGGAAGCGCCCAGCATTTTGGACTACCTGGGGCCAGACTCTAAGCGGCACTTTGACCAGGTGCTGGCCCAGCTTAACGCCCTGGGCATTGCCTACGAGCTAAACCCGCGTCTGGTGCGGGGGCTCGACTACTACACCCACACTGCCTTTGAAATTCAGTCGAGCGATCTGGGGGCTCAAGCCACGGTGTGCGGCGGCGGTCGCTACGACGGCCTGGTAGAAGAACTGGGCGGCCCGGCTACCCCAGCGGTCGGCTGGGCCATTGGTCTAGAGCGGCTCACCCTGCTGCTCGAAGCCCTAGAGCAGGGTAAGGCTATGGCTCCAGATATCTACATGGTCTCGCGCGGCGAGCAGGCCGAAGCCAATGCCCTTCAGCTGGCCCAAAAACTGCGCCATCGGGGAATAGCAGTGGAATTAGACCTCAGCGGTGCGGCCTTTGGTAAGCAGTTCAAGCGGGGCGATCGCAGCGGAGCCGCCGCTTGCCTGATTGTGGGCGACGACGAGGCAGCCCAGGGCACCGTGCAAATTAAATGGCTGTCGTCCGGCGATCAAACCAGCCTGTCCCAGGCGGTGCTACTCAGCGACACCGACGACTTTTTACAGCAGATTCAGCACGCTCGAGCTTAGATAAATGGCTAAATCTCAGCGGACGCAGGGTGGGTATTGCCCACCCTGCGTCCGCTGCCGCTATAGAGCTTGCGGGCACCATTCAGCAGGCGATTTATCTCGATCGGAGCATCCACATTCCCCTTAGAATTTCGTTACAATCAGTTACACGATTAAATATTTTTTACTCAACAATTAATTTGCTGGTCGTATGCCTGACACCATCACCAAACTGGCTTACCAAGCCTTCCAACAGGGCAAAAGCTATTTTGGGCTGGCCCACAAAACCGTAAGCACCCAGGTTATGCAGACGGTCAACCCGCCCAAAAATCTTCAAACTACGCCCCTAGACCTCAAATCTCTTCAACTGCTTCAGCAGCGCATGAGTGCCCTGCTAGAGCGCGACTGGCAGGATGCAGAGACCGGAGTTTATCCCAAAGAGCTGCTGTTCGATAATCCTTGGGATGACTTCTTTCGATTTTATCCCTTGGTGTGCCTCGACCTGCCCAATATCTGGGATCGACTGAACAAGCGCGATCACCACGCTTTTTCTGACGATGTTGACACAGCCGGGTATCCCAAGTATTACCTGCAAAATTTCCACCATCAGACCGATGGCTACCTGAGCGATATGTCGGCTAACTTGTACGACCTCCAGGTAGAAATTCTCTTCAACGGCACCGCTGACCCCATGCGCCGTCGTATCTTAGCCCCCTTAAAGCAGCGTCTAGCATCAGCTGAAATTGGGTCTAGAGCCAAGGTTTTGGATGTGGCCTGCGGTACCGGACGCACCCTCGGCATGATTCGCGAGGCTCTGCCCAAGGCCTCGCTGTACGGAGTTGACCTGTCGCCTGCCTATCTGCGCAAGGCCAATGAAGATCTGTCGGCTAAGCCAGGGGTATTGCCGCAGCTTGTGCAGGCTAACGGCGAAAGTCTGCCGTTTGTGGACAACTATTTTGATGGCGTAGTGAGCGTTTTCTTGTTCCACGAATTACCGGCAGTAGCTCGGCAGAATGTGATCAACGAAATGTATCGCGTCGTTAAACCTGGCGGCACCGTGGTGCTGTGCGACTCAATTCAGCGGCTTGACTCCCCTGAGTTTGAAGCGGCCATGAAAAACTTTCCGGCCATGTTTCACGAACCCTACTATCGTCATTACACCACCGACGACCTCAACCTGCGGCTAACCGACGCCGGGTTCGAATCGGTCAGCAACGAGGTGCACTTTATGAGCAAGTATTGGATCTGTCACAAGCCTGCAATGGTCTAGACGCCAGCTTGGTTAAGCCAATCGTGCCTTAAGCCCCTGATTCATCGGGGGCTTTTGCATGGGCAATACGCCATAGATAAAGCACTGAATCTTCTTCGGAGGATTCCAATGGCAACGTGAGGTCGGGTGCCCAGTCGCCCATGTCGAACATGTGGGTGACAATGCGGCTGCCGGGTTGTAGCTGCGCCTGGAGCCGAGGGCGCAGGCGCAAATTGAGGTGGGGTAGTAGATAAATGAAGACCACCGTGGCGTCGCGAAAGTCGGTTTCAAACAGGTTTTCTTGCTGGAAGGTGAGACGATCGCCTACCCCCTCTTGATCAGCCTTACCCTGAGCCTGCCGCAGCAGTGCCGCATCCACATCGACCCCAACCCCCCGAATGTCGTAATTTGTGGCGGCCTGGATGAGTAACCTGCCATCGCCACAGCCCAGATCGTAGACCACATCTCTAGGGCTGAGTTCGGCCAGCTTGAGCATGGCAGCTATGGCATCGGCGGGGGTGGGTATGAAGCCGATGGCGGGGCGGGGAAAGGCTGGCATTAGATGGGGTGGAGGCTGGCCCAGTGGGCCTGGATATCTTGGATGGTGAATAGGGCCTGGAAAGGTAAATCGTGGCTCTGGTAAAGTTCGGCACCGCCCTGCTGGCGATCGACGAGGGCGAGAATTTGGTTGACCTGGTACCCTGCTTGCTGAAGGCGATCGACGGCTTTAAGGGCTGATTGGCCGGTGGTCACAACATCTTCCAGCACGGTAATGGGGGTGCCCGGAGGTAGCTCAAGCCCCTCAATGTAGGCACGGGTGCCGTGGCCCTTGGCCTCTTTGCGAATGATCAGTGGGAAGAGGGTGCGTTCGTCATAGACGCCCGCTAGACTTACTGCTGTAACCAGGGGATCTGCTCCTAAGGTGAGCCCGGCCACCGCTACGGTATCTGGCGGCAAGCGATCCAGCAGCAGGCGAGCCACCATCAATGCTCCCTGGGGATGCAGGGTAACTAGCTTGCCGTTGATGTAGTAGGTGCTACGTTGCCCTGAGGTCAGCACAAAGTCGCCCTCCTGGTAGGCTCCCCGGCAAAACAGATCGAGCAGGGGCGATCGCAGCTCATCTGTACTAACGCTGAATAGGGCAGCGGAGGGTGCAGCAATTAAAAGTGGGTCCATGGGCGGGTAATTCCTTTAAAGATGCTCCAGTTTTTTGCGATCGCGCTATAAAGGACATGCACTGGGTGATCGGTGCGGCTAAGTTTCGCGTGATCGGCAGGGCCTTGGGCTCTAGACAGTGCGAGGCTTGGGGTTAGGGCACCACCAGAATCGCACCAATCCAATGAGTTGAGGAGGCTTGGCCATGGGCATTCAATTAAATCATATTTCTGGGCTGACGCTGGCGCTGCTAGCTGCTGCCGTCGTTGCTGCTCCGGCAGGGCAGAGTCAAGAGACTCCCCAAACCATTCCTGAGGCCCTAGACGACCTCACCACGACCTATTCTGGCAATCACTTTGAAAATCGTAGCCTCAGTCGTCAGGCCAAACGGATTCTGGGCCTTGACTTTCCCGATCGCGCCCTCGATTGGGATGCTGATGCCACCGCTGCGGCCGTGAGAGATATTATGCTGCTGCAAAACACTTCGGATCCCACCATTCGAGTGCCGGATTTGGCGACTCCCTACACCACCACTTTGCTCACCATGCCGAGCACCAGTACGCCCTACGTGGGTTCTGAGTTTATCTTCGAGGGGCTCTAAACTCTTCATCTGGTTTTCTGGGGCAGGTTCACCTCGCGATCGCCCGAGAGTGGTGCTTTGATAACGAGTGCCAATCCAGGGTGCAGGAGTTGAACCTGCCTAACGCGAATTATGAGTTCGCTGCCTAATCCGCTCGGCCAACCCTGGGATTTGAAGATTACCTAGTGGTAAAACATGTTTCATTGTAGGGCTTGAACCCAAAACCAGATCTTAAATTTTGTTTGAGGCTCGAACCTTATAATTGGGTTACGTCTAAGCCTGGCTCAGACCTAGCTTTGTTAGAGTATTTTTGTTTTTAGGTTTTACCCTGCCCCTGCCATGAACCCTGCCGTAGCGTTTACATTGATTTTGCTCTCGCTGATGATTGGGTCTGGGGTGGTGAGTGCCTCCTGGGGGTTTACCCTGGGGCGGCAGGCGCTGACCGGGGTGCGCCAGCCCGAAACTCGACCCACGAGTGGATCCCCTGTAGCCCGTGAGGCGGGGGCATCGGGCCACGGGAATGTGGTTTTAGTCAACGAGGCTGAGGTTTTAGAGCAGGTAAAGGCTCGCATTAGCGGTGGCCAGTAGCGTTTAGGCGCTGGGACATGGGCGTTTTACCTGACTTATTGACCGTCGTTATTCCTGAACAGCTGCCTGCCGCGGCGATCGCCTCTCGACTGCTAGCGGTGTTGCTGCTGATTGGCATCAACGCCTTTTTTGTGGCGGCTGAGTTTTCTATGGTGTCGGTGCGGCGATCGCGCATTAGCCAGCTCGTTTCCCAGGGAGACGTGCAGGCTAAGACTGTGCAGCAGCTCCAGCGCAGCCTCGATCGCCTGCTTTCGACTACGCAGCTGGGCATTACCCTGTCGAGCCTGGCTCTGGGGTGGGTGGGCGAAAGCACCATGGCCGTCACCCTGGCTTTTTGGATTACCCAAACCCCCTTGAATGCCTACCAGAGCGAAGCCCTAGCCCATGCGCTAGCGGTTCCAATGGCCTTTTTCCTGGTGGCCTATCTGCAAATTGTGCTGGGGGAGCTGTGCCCCAAGTCGGTGGCGATGCTCTATCCCGAGCAGGTGGCCCGGTTTTTAGGGCCGCCCAGCCTCACCATTGCGCGGCTGTTTAACCCCTTCATCTGGATTCTAAACCAGTCAACCCGGCTGCTGCTGCGGCTGGTCAATATTCAGTACAGCGACCAGGTGAGCTACAGCCGCCTTACCCCCGAAGAGCTCCAGCTGATCATTCGCACCACTGCCGAAACCCCTGGCCTGGAGGCCGAAGAGCGCGAAATTCTCAACAACGTGTTTGAGTTTCGCGATGTTACCGCTGGAGAGATCATGGTGCCTCGCACCCAGATCAACGCCATTCCCCTAGCGGCCACCTTTGGGGAGCTGATCGAGGTGGTGGCCGACACCGAGCATTCCCGCTATCCCATCATGGGTGACTCCCTCGACGATATCCAGGGCACGGTTGAGCTAAAGCAGTTTTTGCAGCCCCTGGCCCGCCAGCAGATCGACGCGGATACCCCCATTCGCCCCTGGGTCAAGCCCGCCCGCTTTGTGCCCGAGTACACGCCGCTGCACGAACTGCTGGCCACCATGCAGCGCACTGGCCAGGAGTTGGTCGTGGTGGTCGATGAATTTGGCGGTACCGCTGGCCTGCTCACCCTGCGCGACCTGATCACTGAGATCATTGGCGAAATCCATGAGCCCGACAACGACACCGAGCAGCTCGTGCAGCTGCTGGAGGATCAGTCGTACCGTATTAAAGCCCACACCGATCTTGAGGAAGTCAACACCTTGCTCAACCTCACGCTGCCCTACTCCGACGACTACCAGACCCTAGGCGGGTTTTTGATTTATCAGATGCAAAAGATTCCCCATACGGGCGATCGCCTGATGTTTGCCGAGCGCGAATGGATTGTGCTATCGACCGATGGCCCGCGCCTTGGCGACATCTTGGTGCGATCGCTCGAACCCCCTTCCCAGCCGTCTGAGCAGGGAGGCCATGCCCCCGCAGCGGCAGCTAGCGACTCCGATGGCTTCCCCTTAAACTAGCCGCGCCTAGACAGCTCAAGAACTGCCACAGCTCGCTGAGCGCCCCGGTTCAGTCTCGGTATGGTGAAGTGGGACAGCAAAGAAATCAAGAAATGGTTTGATAGGCCGCGATCGCGCTATAAATCCGTGGTTCTCGGTTAAAGAATGTCGCTATTCTTTACAGTGTGAAGCACTGTGATAGTATCTGAGTAATTTTACCTGGCCGTCTCAGTTCTCCACTCGCTCTGACGTTCGCACATATCAACTGTCGGCGTATCTTTGTCTCCTAGAGGAAGGACAGGCGTGCAAAATCCCATGTTGTCATCTGCCTTAGACATGCACCTATCGCGAAATTTGCCCGATCCTATCCGTGTTGGCGTTATTGGCGTAGGCAACATGGGTCAGCACCACACCCGCGTGCTGAGCCGGTTCAAAGACGTAGAACTGGTGGGCGTGTCTGATGTCAATGTAGAGCGCGGCCTCGACACTGCGGGCAAGTACCGAGTGCGATTTTTTGAAGATTACCAAGAGTTGCTCAAGCACGTCGATGCCGTGTGCGTAGCAGTGCCCACCCGGCTCCACCACACCGTGGGCATGGCCTGTTTGCAGGCCGGGGTGCATGTCTTAATCGAAAAGCCCATCGCTGCCAGCATTGCCGAGGCCGAGTCGCTGGTGAATGCTGCTGCCGAAGCCAACTGCATTTTGCAAGTAGGCCACATTGAGCGGTTTAACCCTGCCTTCCAAGAGCTCCACAAAGTCCTCAAAACCGAAGAACTGCTGGCCCTAGAGGCCCGCCGCATGAGCCCCTACTCCCAGAGGGCTAACGATGTGTCGGTGGTGCTCGATCTCATGATCCACGACATCGACCTGCTGCTAGAGCTGGCGGGGTCTACGGTCTCTACCCTGACCGCCAGCGGCAGCCGCGCCTCAAACTCGGGCTATCTCGACTACGTTACCGCTACCCTGGGCTTTAGCAATGGCATTGTGGCCACGCTGACCTCCAGCAAGGTCACCCACCGCAAAATTCGCAGCATTACGGCCCACTGCAAAAACTCCCTCACCGACGCCGATTTTCTCAACAACGAGATTTTGATTCACCGGCAGACCACTGCCGACTGCTCCACCGACTACGGCCAAGTGCTCTACCGCCAGGATGGCCTAATTGAAAAAGTTTACACCAGCAACATTGAGCCCCTCCACGCCGAGCTGGAGCACTTTGTCAACTGCGTGCGCGGCGGCGAAAAACCCTCGGTCGGCGGCGAGCAGGCGTTAAAAGCCCTGCGCTTAGCTAGCCTGATTGAGCAAATGGCCCTAGACGGCAAACCCTGGCACCACTTCGACCCCACAGCCCTGGGCAAAGAGCTGACGGTAGCGGTTTAAGCTCTGTCTTTAGAATTAGGTTGTTGAACTAAGGCATTACCTTAATCGGAGTGCCCACCTTAACGTGGCTGTACAGAGTGTGGATGTCTGATTCGAGCATGCGTACGCAGCCGTGGGAAACCGCCTCGCCGATCAGGGTTTCCTGGTTGGTGCCGTGGATGCCGATGTGGTACTGCCCCTCTACCAAAAAGCCGATCCACCGCGAGCCCAAGGGATTGCCCGGGCCGGGGCCAACGGCTTCTTTGGTGATAGGGTGCTGCCACACCGGGTCGGTGCGCATGTCGCGGATGGCAAATTCGCCTGTCGGAGTTTCCCAGTCGTCTTGACCAATCGCCACCGTGAACTCGTCTCGCACCTCGTCGTTTTGGTAGAGGGTGAGCCGCCGCCGACTAAGGCTAATCACCACGCGGGTATTAGCGGTCATCAGGGTATCTGGGGCCTGGGTCATGACGGTGGAGAGTCGCGCCAGGCGGGTGCGGGCAAAGGGTTGCTCCAGCCGCCAGCGGGAGCTGACCTGATCTTGCCAGGCACCAGCGGCCAGCAGGCCAGCTGCGGCGTAGCACAGCACCACAAGGCAGCGTTTTAGGGGAGAGGGCGCATCCATCGGGTCGGTGTAGTCTCCCGGTACTCTTCTTCAGCATACCGCCATCCCCTGGTGGCAGAACGCAGTCCAGACAAGTGATGTCGGGGTTGATATGATGAAAGCGCAATCACAAGGTCGGGGTTTGAGACGGTGGCGGTAAAACCAGATTGGCTACGGGTAAAAGCGCCCCAGTGGGAGCGAGTGGGCGAGGTCAAGGCAATTTTGCAAGACCTAGGCCTCAACACCGTCTGCGAGGAGGCCTCGTGCCCCAACATTGGCGAGTGCTTCAAGGCCGGTACGGCCACGTTTTTGATTATGGGGCCAGCCTGCACTCGGGCCTGCCCCTACTGCGACATCGACTTTGAGAAAAAGCCCCAGGCGCTCGACCCTACAGAGCCTCTGCGCCTGGCGGAGTCGGTGCGGCGCATGAAGCTCAAACACGTGGTGATTACCTCGGTCAACCGCGACGATCTGGCCGATGGCGGGGCCAGCCAGTTTGTGGCCTGCATTGAAGCAATTCAGCAGACGACCCCAGCCACCACAATTGAGGTGTTGATTCCCGACCTGTGCGGCAATTGGCAGGCGCTGGAGACGATCTTGGCGTCACGGCCCCACGTGCTCAATCACAATACTGAAACAGTGCCCCGGCTCTACCGGCGGGTGCGACCCCAGGGCGACTATGGGCGATCGCTCGAACTGCTACGCCGCACCCGAGCTCTGGCTCCCTGGGTTTACACCAAATCGGGCCTGATGGCGGGCCTGGGCGAAAACGACGCTGAGATTCAGCAGGTGATGGATGACCTGCGGAGCGTAGACTGCGACATTTTGACCCTGGGGCAGTACCTCTCGCCGGGGTCAAAGCACCTGCCCGTGGCGGAGTTTGTGACTCCGGCTCAGTTTGATGCCTGGCGGATAGCGGGGGAGATGAAGGGCTTTTTACAGGTCGTGTCGTCGCCGCTCACGCGCAGCTCTTACCATGCTGAAGACGTGCAACGGTTGATGGCTCAGAATCCTCGCTAGGGTTTGGGAGCTTTTCTGGGGATCGTTACCCAGGGAATTTGGCCTGGGACGTTTCACCTGGGAATCTTAGGTGGAATCGTCACGATGGAACCGTGAACTCTGCGCTGCCGTCAAGGGGATGGCAGGGCGTCTACCACAGTTCATGTTTCACCCTCAGGAGATACCCATGCACCAATGGAAACAGGTTTTAGGCTCTAGGTCGGCTAGCACGGCCCTATTGGCAGCGGTCTTGGCTGGGCTACTGCCGGGGATGGTGGTGCCAGCGGCGATCGCCCAGCGCCCAACGGTAACAGCAGCCCAAGCCGATGTGACGATCGCCCAGGAGATTCTGCGCCTAGTCAACGTCGAACGCCAGCGGGTCAATGCCCCGCCCCTGGTGCTCAATGACAAGCTCACCGCCGCCGCCCAGCGCCATGCTCAAGACATGGCTACCAGCCGCCGCATGAGCCACACCGGCTCTGACGGATCAACGATGCGATCGCGCATTGACGCCACCCAATACAACTGGTCAACCATTGGCGAAAATGTCGCCATGGGGCAGCCCACCGCCGCTGCCGTTATGACTGCGTGGATGAACAGCCCTGGCCACCGCCAGAATATCCTCAATCCCGCGTTCACTGAACTGGGAGTGGGCTACGCTACAGGGGCGAATCGCCCTTACTGGGCGCAGGTATTTGCCAGACCGCGCTAGGTGCTAGCCAAGAAGGATATTTGCGCTTTTCACTCAAATTTCGGAGTATTTATTTGAATATGAACACTCCGAATTGCGCTCGAAACGGTATAACAGACTACAGTGTTGCGTCATGTGAACAAACGTAAGGTTACGCATCAACTGCTTTGATCCTCAGGACGCGAGTTGCACTATGTAGTTGGGATGGTAAGTACATATCCTCATTGCCATCCAACTTTTGGAGGGCTGTTCCATGACTATGACAACCGCTAATCCGATCCTTGCTCGACACTACACGCTAGATGAGATTCGCGATGAAGCTAAGCAGTTGGTAGAGTGTGGCACGCTAGACCGCTGCCAGCCCATTTGCGCGCTGTGCGGCTACATTGCGGCCCGAGAATGGCCGTATATTGAGGCTGAGCTAGAAGTTAACGACTACGGCCTGCGCGATCGCATTGGCGATCTGATCCCCCACGAAACCTGGAGCAACGACTAGCGGTTTCTAGAACCATAGAGAGTGACCGAGCGATTTCCAGGGGGATCGCTAGGGCTATGGACTAGCCACTGTTCCCCCACCTGGTTGAGGGCCACCATAATCGGCTGCACTTCCTGTCCTTTCGGGGTTAGCGAATACTCCACCCGTGGTGGCACCTCAGGAAATACGGTGCGCTTGACTAAGCCGTAGCTTTCTAGCTCCCGCAAGCGGGCAGTGAGGGTTTTAGTGCTAATGCCGGGCAGAGCCGACAGAAACTCGTTGGTGCGACGGCTGCCTTGAAACAGCTCTTGCAAGATGAGAATGGCCCACTTGCCGCCAATGTATGACAACACCAAATGAACCGGACAATCGAGCTTCGTACCGTTGGATATGTGAGGCATTGGCATCACTCCGGTATGGGGATGTCATTTTCCATTGTGAAGGATTATTCCTGGGCCGTTGGTTACTTTGGCACCATATGCCAAAAATTTAAGCTTCTTTTTAGATCTGCCTCAAAGGTCTTTGTCCAGCACTTCGGTGAGCCATTTGGGGCTCAAGCTCGAAAAGATCTAGCTGCGCCTCACGTCCTTGAAGGCTAACCAAGTCTCGGCGCAGTCATGCTTTCATAGATTGAGGCTGGTTTTTGGCTAAACGCGCCCTGCTCAGATTCACAGCTTGGGCAGTCGGCCTTATAAAATTGGGATGATAGGGTATGGGTAAGCCGTGCTAGCCTAGATTTTCTGCTTAATTTTTTGGTTTTCCCCGTATCAGGTGTGGCTATGTCGTCCCAAAAGCCTTTCCGCAATCCTAACCGTGCTTCTGGGCCGGAGCCTCGCCACAATTCTGAAGGATACCAGGGCGGCAAACCCCGCCAGGGTGGCGAGGGCAAGCCCCGCTACGACAACGACAAGCCCCGCTACAAAGACGATAAACCTCGTTACGGTGAGGGCAAACCGCGATATGAAGGCAGTAAGCCCCGCTACGGCGACGAGAAGCCTCGCCAGGGAGGGGAAAAGCCACGCTACGACGGCGGCAAACCCCGTTATGGTGATGATAAGCCACGCTACGACGGCGGCAAACCGCGTCAGGGGGGCGAAAAGCCGCGCTATGGGGATGCAAAACCCCGCTATGAGGGTGACAAGTCCCGTTTCAAAGACAACAAGCAGCGCTATGGCAGCGAGAAGCCCCGCCAGGGGGGCGAAAAGCCGCGCTATGGAGATGACAAACCCCGGTACGACAGCGGCAAACCCCAGTTCAAAGATGATAAACCCCGCTACGAAGGCGGCAAGCCCCGGTTCAAAGATGATAAACCTCGCTATGGCGGTGATAAGCCCCGTTATGAGGGCGGCAAGCCTCGTTACGATGAAGGTAAGTCTCGCTATGGGGCCGACCGTACTGCCTCTGCGCCACCGCGATCGTTTGGGGTCAGCAGTCAAGCTGCGGGGGATGGCGACGATGTGCAGGACGAAACCGATCTAATCTACGGTCGCCATGCTGTAGAAGCGGCGCTGCAAGCCCAACGTCCTCTCAACCGAGTTTGGGTCAACGATCGCATTCGCTACGATCCCCGATTTCTATCGCTGATCGATGAGGCAAAGGCCAACGGCGCGGTCATCGACGAAGTCGACACCAATCGACTCAACCAGATTACCTCCGGGGCTACCCACCAGGGAATCGCGGCCCAGGCGGCTGCCCACGCCTACCACGACCTCGATAAGATGATCGAGACGGCCCTGGGAGCAGCCAAAGTACCGGTGATTATCGCCGCCGATAGCATTACCGATCCCCACAATCTGGGGGCGATTATTCGCACCGCCGAAGCCCTAGGAGCCCAGGGAATCGTGATCCCGCAGCGGCGGGCCGTGGGTATAACAGCAACTGTGGCCAAAGTCGCCACCGGAGCTTTAGAAAGTTTGCCAGTGGCCCGGGTCGTCAACCTCAAGCGCGCCCTTGACACCCTCAAAGAAAAGGGATTTTGGATCTATGGCTTGTCTTCAGAAGCCAGCCAACCGGTGCATCGCACCACCTTCGATCGCCCAACGGTAATTGTGGTGGGGGCCGAGGGCAGCGGCCTCAGCCTGACGGTGCAGCAAAGTTGCGACACGCTGGTGTCAGTTCCGCTGCGGGGGACGGTTCCTAGCCTAAATGCATCGGTGGCTACAGGCATGGCGCTCTATGAGATCTATCGTCATCAATGGGTAGCGCAGGAACAAATTTCCTCTTTGCAAAATCAAAAGCAAAGCAGTATAACCAAAAATGGTGCGGCGCTGCCTAAGAATGGTTTAGAGCCGTAGCTATCCCTTGAAAACCATTTCAAAATAGGCAGATAGGCAGGATCTATGAATAATCTTTTAGGTCGCTTTTTAGCTAGCGTTTTTGGGCCGAGCAAAGCCTGGTGGGTAGAGATTAAAACTAGTCAGCCCGCCTGCACCTATTATTTTGGCCCCTTTGACAGCGAGTCTGAGGCCCACGGAGCCAAGGGTGGCTACGTTGAAGACCTAGAACAGGAAGGGGCGCAAAATATTCAAATGGTGGTTTCTCTGTGCCGCAGCCCTGAGCAGCTCACCATCACCGACGAGTGGGATACCCCCGTGGGGGGCTTCTCAACTCCGGCTTTTAGCGGTCAACCCTAGGGAACTGGGGCGATCGCCTGGGGGGGGCAGCGAAAAATTATGCGCTTTGTGGGTTGAGAGAGCATCTAAGATGGTTGTCCTTGGGCTCTGACCAACCTATAAGGTCAACGCTTACAGGATCTTTAAGTTGATCTGTAGTCATCGTTGCCCAGCGCTATCTCGGCGTTGTGTCGTTCTAGCCAGACATCAATATCGGCTAGCAGCCGATTGGGAATTTCCCAAGGCAGCAGGTGGGCGGTGTTGGAATAGCAGTGGCTCTCTGCTCTGGGCAGGTGAGCAGCGGTTTCGAGGCTGGCTTGGGCGGTGATGTGGCAGTCGTCTGCGCCGCAGAGCACCAGACAGGGAACAGCGATCGCCCTCAGATCGCCCAGGCGATTGTAGCGGCGGGCCAGGGCGCGATTGAGGGCACGGTGGGCCAAGGGTGAGGTGCCCAAGTAGGCCCAAAAGCCTTCCTTTGCTAAACGCTGGTAGGCGTGGGGGGTATGCTGCCGCAGCAGGTAGCGGTAGAGCGATCGCGGCCCCAGCCCGTGGCGCACCAGCCCATTGCCGGGAGCAATCACATTCAAAATTGACCCGAGCCCGGTGTTGACCATCTCTAGCCAGGTAGTGGGTGGATGGGCACCCACGGGGCGGGCGGCGGTGGCGACAAGAATCAGCCCCGCCACGCGGTGGGGGTGGCGTAGCGCCAGTTCGATCGCCAAAATACCGCCCAACGACCAGCCCAGCACCAGGCAGCGCTCGATCCCCTGGGTGTCGAGCAGTTCTACCAGGTCGGTGAGGCTATCGTCGAGGTCGAAGGGCGATCGCGTTTGGCTGGCCCCGTAGCCCCGCAGGTCGGGGGCCAGGGTTTGGTAGCGATCGCTCAGCCGTTCTGTAAACACCCCCATAGTTTTGGCCGACCCCGGATGCCCGTGCAGGCACAGTATCGGGAAGCCCTTGCCCTGGATGGTGCAGTGGAGTTTCATGGCGTGTGGCGATCCCCGGTGTAGCGCAACCCGATTCACCATAGCCTGGCTGGGCGGCTGTTGCCAGCTAGACCTAAGGTTGGGATCGGCAGACTGTTGATCGCTGGATACGCAACGATAGCCCTCGCGGTTGAGGTATTCCCAGGCTAGGGCTGGGATGGAGCGTCTAGGGTTGGAGTTAGGGGAATGGTAGTCAGCTCCGAGGTGGAAGAGGGCGTTTCCACGCAGGGAGCAATGGGATTTTCTTTGCTTAGAGTAGAGGCCAAATCAAGGCTAGGATCGGCCTGATTAGCGGGGCTAAACTGCGGCAGCGATGCTGACGATCCTTGAGCTTCGAGGGTAGCTGGCACTGGCTGACCGCTGGGCAACAGGCAGTAGGCAATCGGCAGATCCTTAGAGGGATTGCTCGCTGTTGGGATGAGGCGAACCGCTGCGGGACTGATCTGGCTCTGGTGGTGTAACTCTGGTGCGGCCGAGGTTTCCCCTAGAGTGGTGGTTTCGGGTGGGCGGCTTTCGGGGTTGGGGATTGTGGTTTGGGGGGTAGGGGCTGCGATTCGCGCAGTAGTCCGCTCCGGAATCGCGCTTACCTCAGGAATATTGTCTCCAGCGGTGGAGTCGTCAGTCTCAGCCGCCGATTCCGTAAGCTGAGGGCGAACGAAATTGGGGCGGGGAGATGGCGGGTTGAGGGGCAGGCTCTCGGGGGGCGCAATGGCCGCCTCTGCACGGGCCGATTCCCACAGTCCCGGCGCTTGGTTAACGGGGTCACTTGCCACGGCGGCTGACACGGCTTGGCTCTGGTGGCTCTCGCCATTGGTCTCCAGACCCACGGTGGGTTGGACGACAGGCGTTAAGGCCACTGGGCCACTGGATTGGTGGCCACCAGCGGCCCCTGGTGCTGGTGCAGACGACTCTGACCTGATTGCGATCGCTGGCGTTGGCGCATCGGTTGTAGATGACTCTGACCTGATCGCGATCGCTGGCGTTGGCGCATCGGTTGCCGCGGCGCTGGCCTCCGAACTATTGGGTTTAGGGGATGTATTCCCCTCGACAATGGCCACCTGAGAGGCGCTTGTCTCACCTGGGGTCAAGGATTCTGGCTGCTGGGCGGTCAGGGTATCGCCGTGGAGCCTAGCGGTGGCGGGCAACTCAGTAGGGGTACGGGCTACGGTCAGCACCGGGGCAGGCTGTTGGGAGCGGGCGCTGTAGCTCTGGTGTCGCAACGGCGCAACGGGATAGTTGCGGGCGACGCTGGCCGATGCCGCCCCACCTGGGTCAGGGGCAGAGGCAGGGGTGCTTGCCTGGGGCGCGCTGGGGGTCGGTCGAGGAGGCGTTGGCAGCGCGGCGATCGCCTGGGGACTAAAGCTGGGGCTCTGAATCGGGTTAAAAGCAGGAGATTCCTGCTCAACGGTGGGTTTTACCGGGCTGGCCCCTGAGAGGTTGGGCTGGGCCAGAGTAGAGGGCTGGGGTGCGGTCACTACCGGAGTGGATGGCGCAAGCCGTGAGCCCTGCTGGTTCCGCAGGCGCGCTAGTCGCTGGCGTAGCTCTGCGGCCTGGGGTACGGCCTTGCTGCTGCTGGCCGTGGTAGCGGCTGGTTTCCCCGAAGATAAGCTGAGGCGATAGCCGCCCTGAATAACCTGTCGGGGACGCACCTCGGGGCGAGCCATCGGGCTAGAAGCGGTGGCGGTTAACCCCGGCTGAGCCTGGATGTCGGCGGTGTCTTCCCCGTCGAGGGGGGCCGCGCTCGGGTTAGGAGAGCTGGATTGGTCGGCGCTACAGGCCGCCAAAGCCAGTAGACCGCTGCACGATGCTAGAGCCCAGACACGCATAACGCAAAATTTCCTAGGATTGGTCAGACTGTCTTGGTTCTCTCTACGGCGATCGCCCCCTCGATCAGCACATTCCTGGGGCAGAAGTGTAAAGATTCTGTTGCATTCCGCTATGGTGGCATTACGTAAAGTTAAACGTTCTGCACAGGTCTGACGCAGCTATGGGAGGTGAACTCGCGGCCTTGACAGCCGCCTTTTTGTGGGCGGTGGCTACGGTAGTGTTTGGGCGACTGGGCAAGGCGCTGTCACCGCTAGTACTCAACCTGGCTAAAGGAGCGATCGCCCTGGTGCTGCTGGCTTTGACCCTAGCGCTGCTCGGCCAGAGTGCGGCGGGCCTAGACCGCCAAGCCGTGAGCATTTTGGCCCTCAGCGGCGTCATTGGCATCGGTTTGGGTGATACGGCCTACTTTGCCGCCATCAACCACCTCGGCCCCCGGCGGGCGCTGCTGCTCGAAACCCTGGCTCCGCCCCTGGCTGCCCTACTGGCCCTGGTGTTCTTGCAGGAAACCCTCAGCGGGGGAGCCTGGCTGGGCATAGGCCTCACCCTAGCCGGAGTAGTGTGGGTGATCGCTGAGCGGGTGCCGGGGGCAACCCCCGGACAGGCCGATCACCGGGGATTGCTGTACGGGGTGCTGGCGGCCCTGGGCCAGGCTACTGGAGCGGTGATGTCGCGGGCGGTGCTGGCCGATACCGAGGTAGATCCTATGTGGAGCTCGCTGCTGCGGCTGGGGGGCGGCTTCATTATTATTGTGGGAATTTTGCGCTGGCAGGGGCCGGTGGCGGGGCAACTAAGCCCGCTGCGATCGCCCAAATTACTAGCCGGTGTGGCCCTAGCGGCAGGCCTGGGTACCTATCTGGCGATCTACCTTCAGCAGATCGCCCTCAAGTACGCCGCTACGGGGGTGGCCCAGGCGCTGACTTCCACCAGCCCGCTGTTTGTGCTGCCTCTGGCAGCGGCCCTGGGCGATCGCGTTAGCCTCCGAGCTGTAGTCGGGGCGATGGTGGCCCTAGCAGGCATCGGTATTTTGGTGAACGGCTAGGCACAATAACTCAGGAAATGTCTGGGGAAGAAGATACCAGCTTCAATCCAGCGACTGTAGCTGTTGTTAGGGTGGGCATTGCCCGCCACTGAGAAAACTATTTTCCAGAAGCATCCTAAGCTGAGGCCTCATCGGGGCCAGGTTGAGGTGGGCCAACCAGCTGGCTCAAATTCCCAGGGTCAACGGCGTAGGCCGCCCCAAACCCCATCACAAACCGCCCCGTCTGGGGGCTAAGGCAAAAGATTTGAAAGTCGTCGAGCGATCGCAGCATAGAAATAATCTCCCCAAAGCGTTGCTCAAAGCGATCGGCTACCGCCTCCCAATCGGCGGTGCCTCGGGGCAGCAGGTTGGCCTGGCACTCAAAGGTAATGCGCTGACGGGCGAACACCTGGGGAGCTTTCGCTTCGTCTTCGATCAGCAGAATGCTGGCCAGGCCGGTGGTTTGCAGGTTGGCCGTGTGGGCCGACAGCCCGCTGGTGAAGATGTAGATCTGGTAATCGTCGTCGATGACGTAGGGCGCATAGCTGGCCTGGGGCTGGCCAGTGCCGTTGACGGTGCTCAGCATCAGGCTGTGCACCCGGGTGGGCAGGTCTTGGTAGGCTGCTAAAACCGCTGTAAAACTAGGCATTGGCGAATGGCAGTAAGCTTATAAGAACAACCGATCAGAGCTGTGCCGCCGCAGCGGCTTAGCGCTACAGTAATTGAGTTTTGGCTCTCAGGTATTTAGCACCAGGTACTATGTCGAGTTTATCCCGTCAGGTTCAGCCATCTGAGGCCTATCTAGGCAAACTAACCCCGGCTGACTGGGCGACCCTGGCCAAACGTGACGTGTTGGTGAAAGGCGGCAAGGGTCAGTACGGCATTATGGCAGCCACCTCAGTACCCCACGCCCTGGCCTGGGACGTGCTGACCGACTACAAAAATTTCTACCGGTTCTTGCCAACGGTGGTGAAAAGCCGCGTGGTCGAGGTCGATGGCGATCGCACCGTGGTCGAGCAGATCGACCGCCGCCGCATTCTGCTCTCCACCATGGAATCGAAGGTGTTGACCGAAAACCTAGAGCTAGACGGTCAGCAGATCAGCTTTCGGCTGCTGGAAGGCAACCTGGAATACATGTACGGCCACTGGCGTATCGACACCGCTACCCTAGCCCCCGGCACTGAACCGGTGCGGTTGCTGTCACAGCAGGTACGCGCCGAAGCCGACGTCGGCCCCTTTAAGTCAATGTTCTATAGCCTGTTCGAGGCTGGCCTAATCGACACCATTAAGGCTCTGCGCGGAGAGATGGAGCGGCGAGCAGCTTCGTCTAATCTTTAGGGAACGTAAACTTTTAGGCATTTTTACGCAGATCGGGGCAAAAAGCCGCCGAGCGATCGCAACTTATTCGATAATTAAAGCAGTGATCCCCGACGCTTTGCACCTAAAGCGCTAGGGCAGTATAGTCAAAGCCAGGCCTCTTTCTTACAGTTTGTAACGACTACCCGGATGCTGATTGTTCCGGAAATTTTACAGATTGATTGTAAGAATTTTATAAAGACCCCTTAGATAGTGGCCCCGGCTATGGGTACTCTCAGGGAAGGTGAAGGTGCTGCTGCCAGTTAATCGTTCTTTTGGTCGTTTGATTTTGGTCTTTGGGACATGCAAACTCCGCTTTCCACTAACTTCAGCCGCTATGCCCCAGCCGTCGATCATCTGCTGTTTTACAAGATTGTTCCCGATGCCGATGGCGTTCGCCTACGCATCTGGGAAAGCCCAACCGATCTAGACGAAAACCCTTCTCCCTATCTCTACATTCTCAATTTGCGGGTGAGCTCTATGGCAGAGGCCAAGAAACGCCTCAAGGCTCACCTAGCCCTTAACGGCGGCACCCTGGCTACTGGCCAAGAGTTACCCCAAAAAGGCAAGGTAAAACTTATGCCTCATCCCACTTGGAATGGTACCGAGGATATGGAGGACAGCTTCTAAAGTAGCCCAAGGATCAGACCTGCAAATCTATCTTTGGTGGTAGATATCAGAATTCACAGGATTCTTTGCCGCTAGCTGGTCAAACATCACTGGGGTGAGGGCAAAAGCTGGCTAATCCTGCCAGATGGGGGCGATCGATCGCCCTGCCTACTCCTGACGCACCTTAAACGATCGCCCGCTCCACCCCTGCGCCGGATAGTAGCTGGCCACTAGAGCGATCGCCATCCACCACAGCGTACTGATTTGGGGCCGATACATCACCGTGTCGGCAATGCCCTGGCCGAGAATGCCGCTGATCGAGGCGATCGCCCCCATCAGCCAATAGCCCTGCTGGTCCTGGGTTTCGCGCAGCCGCTGGAGCTGCACCCAGCCCTGGTGAAAGATCAGCAGCAGCAGCCACAGAAACGCCGTCAGCCCAATGATGCCCCCCTCCACCAGCACCTCTAAAAACACCGAGTAGGCGCTCAGAGCCGTATAGCGAGGCCGCTGAAACAGCGGATACACTGCGTTAAAGGCGTCGTTGCCGGGGCCAATGCCGAGGATGGGTCGGGCGCGAATCATGTCGATCACGGCGGCCCAGACATTCATGCGAAAGTTGTTGCTGCTGTCGGCCCGGCCCACAAAGATACTCAACACCCGCGCCCGCAGCGAATCGACCGCGATTACCCCCGCTATGACTACCGCCGCTGCTCCACCCAGCAGTAGTGGCAGTGCCCAGCGCTGCCAAAAGGGCGAAAACCAAATGCTCCAGTACTGCACCAGCAGCGTCATCAGCACAAAGCCAGCAATCAAAAAGCCAATCCAGCCGCCGCGACTGAGGGTCAAAATCAGACACAGAGTGTTAATCAGGGTGGCCAGCAGGGCGAGGCCCTTCGGCACCCAGCGGGGCCAGGCAAACACCGCCGCCGCGCTCAGCATCACCCCTGGAATCAGGTAGCCCGCCAGCAGGTTAGGGTTGCCCAAAAAGCTGTACACTCGCGTCACGTCGGCCACCGCTGAATTGCTGTCTACCCAGGTGGCCAGGGCGGTCGCCCCAAAGAAATACTGCCGCAGGCCGTACACCGCCACTGGCAAGGTGGTCAAAATATAGGCCAAAATCAGCAGGCCCCTGGCCCGGGGCCGCCGCGCCACCCGCGCAATCAGCAAAAATAGCAAAATATTCAGCGTCAGCTTGATCAGGCCGCTGACCGCTGCCCCGCGCACGGGCGAAAAAGCCGTGGCCAGCACCATTACTCCCCAGTAGACCGCTACCGTGAGGTGAACGGGCGACAGGCCCACCCCGGCTTCATCGGTGAGGGTGAGCAACGCCCACAGGGCCGCTGCCGCCAGCAGCAGCACCCCAATTAGCGTGGTCGAGACATAGGGAGCCAGGGCAAACAGCACCACTACAATGGCCAGGCCAATCCAGTCGCCCCAGGGCAATAGCCGGCTGCCCTGACGCCACCGCCGCAGCGGGGCCAGCAGCCGATGGATGAGGCTGGCGTCGCGCCATTGCTCTAGGGCAAAACCAGTGAGGGTGAGCTGTTGCCAAAAGTCAGTCAGCATGGCAGAAGGGGCGATCGCCAGTAAAATCCTTCCCATCATGCCAAGCTTTGAGCGATCTGCGGCAAACGAATTCATCCCCAGCGACTTAAATGGGCTCTATATCTCTTTCGCTGGGGGCTAGACCCAGAGCCTCTTTAGGGCTGCCGCCGCCGTTTTATCCTGGAACCCTTAAGAAACCGTTATGAATGGGGGATTGTTCAGGGGGCACGCAATGTTTTGTAACTGCCCGGTAGCTTTAATTAAGGGTTAATGACCGCCTGTGATCCCCTGTTTACAATGTGGGCAACACCAGAAGTCCCCTTGCTTCCTCGATCCTCAGGAGAAAACCATGGCCAGCCTCTTAGAGCAGCTTCGGCAAATGACCGTTGTTGTCGCCGACACCGGAGACATCCAAGCCATTGAAAAATTTACCCCCCGCGACGCCACCACCAACCCCTCGCTGATTACGGCGGCGGCCCAGATGCCCCAGTACCAGGCCATTGTCGATGACACCCTACTCAAGGCTAAGGCCGACGCTGGGGCGAGTGCGTCGGATAAAGACGTAGCTAATCTAGCTTTTAAAAACTTAGCGGTGGCCTTTGGTCACAAAATTTTGGGCATCATTCCCGGTCGGGTTTCCACGGAGGTGGACGCGCGCCTCTCCTACGACACCGAAGCTACGGTGTCTACCGCCCGCGATATCATCGCCCAGTACGACAAGCTGGGCATTACTCCAGAGCGGGTGCTGATCAAGATCGCCTCCACCTGGGAGGGCATCAAGGCCGCCGAAATTCTTGAAAAAGAGGGCATTCACTGCAACCTGACGCTGCTGTTTGGCATTCACCAGGCGATCGCCTGTGCCGAAGCGGGTGCCACCCTAATCTCGCCCTTCGTGGGCCGCATTCTCGACTGGTACAAAAAAGATACTGGCCGCGAAGAGTACCCCGCCCCCGAAGACCCCGGCGTGGTGTCGGTCACCGAGATCTACAACTACTACAAAAAGTTTGGCTACAAAACCGAGGTGATGGGGGCTAGCTTTCGCAACATCGGCGAAATCACTGAGCTGGCGGGCTGCGATCTGCTGACCATTTCTCCCCAGCTGCTGGCTAAGCTCGACGAAACCCAGGCCGACCTGCCCCGCAAGCTCGACCCCGCCAAAGCCGAGTCCATGGAGATTGAGAAACTCTCCATCGACGAAGCTACGTTTAGGTCGATGCACGAGGGCGATCGCATGGCCACCGAAAAGCTTGACGAAGGCATCAAAGGATTTAGCAAAGCCCTCGAAACCCTGGAGAACTTACTGGCTACCCGGCTCACCGAACTCACCCAGAGCGATGGCACGACATCCAAGGCTCGGGATGACCAGTTTGATCTGTTTAAAGCCTATGACCTAGACGGCGACGGCTTTATTACCCGGGAAGAATGGCTCGGCACCGACGCCGCCTTCGATGCCCTTGACCTCGACCACGACGGCAAGCTTTCCTCATCAGAAATTGTTGCCGGACTGGGACCTGCCTTTGAGGTTGCCACGGCCTAGGTGTTCTGAGGCTTAGCTCATCTAAACCCCAACCCAATCTGGATGTCTCTACTGGCTCAACTCACCCCGAGGCAGACAAATCCCTCCCTCGTGTGCACTGGGCTGGGTCACAGGGCTGGGAAATTCTGAGCGGGTGGGCGATCGCCAGTCGCTCCTATCTGTACGGGCTGGCTGGCGATTAGTTTTCCAAAGCGTTGAACTCGCTCGCCATTGCCGGGCTTGAACCGAGTGTTTCTGCCAGGGTGTTTCCGCAAAACGGTATTGAGCGCTACAGCTTGTCGCGCCCCTACCCCAGTATTGGTTAGAGCTACCGCGCTTCTCTCCGCCCTGAAAAAGCATGTCGTCAGGCCTGTTGCTGGGCTAACTGACCACCCAGGGCACCTTGTAGAGAAAACGTCTAACCCTGAATTTTTAGGAGACCCCTGGTGCTATTTGACGCCTATGATCCCGGCGACTTTTTTGACGAGCTGTTTTTAACCCAGGGTCAGCCCCGCCCCGAGGCCGATCTGCTGGTGCAGCGAGTGAATGCCCTGTCGCTGGTTGAGCTACAGCAGCGGCAGCAGGCGGCGCAAAATGCCCTGTTTAAGCTGGGGGTCACCTTCAACGTCTACAGCGACAACCAGGGCACCGAGCGCATCTTGCCCTTCGACGTGATTCCGCGCATCGTGCCCGGCCACGAGTGGGAATGGATCGAAAAGGGGCTCAAGCAGCGCATCTACGCCATCAACTGCTTTATCCACGACGTTTACAACGAGCAAAAAATTCTCAACGACGGCGTAGTGCCGCGCCACGTCGTCGAGAGCGCTCCCGGCTTTCTAAAGCCCTGCATGGGGCTCAACCCGCCCAACAATATCTGGTGCCACATCACCGGCACCGACCTGGTGCGCGACAAAGAGGGCCAGTGGTATGTGCTCGAAGACAACATGCGCTGCCCCTCTGGCGTCTCCTACGTGCTCGAAAACCGGCGGGTGATGAAGAACACCTTTCCCCACCTGTTTGCGGCGATGGATATTGCGGCGGTGGATGACTACGCCAGCCAGCTGCTCGAAACCCTGCTGAATTTGGTGCCCGAGACGCTAATCGATCCTCGCGTGGCGGTGCTCACCCCCGGCATGTACAACTCGGCCTACTTCGAGCATTCCTTCTTGGCCCAGCAGATGGGGGCTGAACTGGTGGAAGGCCGTGATCTGGTGGTGTCAGACGGCTACCTCAAAATGCGCACCACCAAGGGCCTGGAACGGGTGGATGTGATGTATCGCCGCATTGACGACGACTTTATTGACCCCAAGGCCTTTCGACCCGACTCGCTGCTGGGGGTGCCGGGGCTGATGGAGGTGTATCGGGCGGGACGGGTGGCGCTGGCCAACGCTCTGGGAACTGGGGTAGCCGACGACAAGCTGGTCTATGCCTACGTGCCCCAGATGATTCGCTACTACCTCGACGAAGACCAGATTATCCCCAACGTGCCCACCTACCTGTGCGAAGACGCGACCCAGCAGGCCCACGTGCTCGACAACCTTGATCAGCTGGTGGTCAAGGCCACCGATGCCTCTGGCGGCTACGGCATGCTGGTTGGCCCCCACGCCAGCGAGGAGCAGCGGGTTGAATTTAGCGATCGCATTCGCGCCAACCCCCGAGGCTACATTGCCCAGCCCACCCTTTGCCTGTCGCGGGTGCCCACCCTGATTGACGACACCTTCGAGGGCTGCCATGTCGATCTCAGGCCCTACATCCTCTACGGCCAGGATATTTACGTGAACCCCGGTGGCCTCACCCGCGTTGCCCTCAAGCGCGGATCCTTGGTAGTCAACTCTTCCCAGGGCGGCGGTAGCAAAGACACCTGGGTGGTGAAATCCATTGACCCCAACGCTCAGCTGCCAATACAAAGCCAATAGGCAATCTGTGCGATCGCAACACCCTATTACCTGGCCTATCTCTTTGTCCTCCTGGGGGGAGATGGTGCCTCACTCTTCCTATCTCCCCAATCCTCCATACCCCTTACCGCTATGCTCAGCCGCGTCGCCGATTCGATCTACTGGCTAAACCGCTACGTCGAGCGGGCCGAGAACGTCGCCCGCTTTGTGGATGTAAACCTTAACCTGCTGCTGGATGCGCCCCCCGGTATGGAGCAGCAGTGGGAACCGCTGGTGAGAACTACGGGCGACCAGGCAATGTTCAAAGCTCGCTATGGAGAGGCCTCGGCGGAGAATATTCTGAAGTTTCTCACCTTCGATCGCGACTACCCCAACTCAATTATTTCCTGCCTCAGGTCAGCGCGGGAAAATGCGCGATCGGTGCGGGAGGTGATTTCGTCAGAAATGTGGGAGCAGGTGAACTCGTTTTACCTGATGGTGAATGAGGCGGCAGACGTAGGGCTGCTATCGGAGCTGCACCGCTTTTTTCCAGAAGTGAAAATGGCCAGCCACCTGTTTGCCGGGGTGATGGATGCTACGATGGCCCACACCGAAGGTTGGCATTTCGGTCAGGTGGGGCGGCTGCTAGAGCGGGCCGACAAGACCGCTCGCATTCTGGATGTGAAGTACTACATTTTGCTGCCCTCGGTAACCGATGTGGGCTCGCCGCTAGATGACTTGCAGTGGATTGCCCTACTGAAGTCGGCCAGCGCCTACGAAATGTACCGCAAGCGCCAGTACCGCATTACCCCCCAGGGGGTGACGGAGTTTTTGATTTTGAACCGGGAGTTTCCGCGCTCCATTCAGTTTTGTTTGATTGAGGCGGAGCGATCGCTCCACTGCATTTCGGGCACCCCAGCGGGCACCTGGCGCACGGGCAGCGATCGCGCCCTCGGTCGCCTGCGCTCCGAGCTCGACTACCTCACCATTGAAGAAATTACCGAGCGGGGGCTGCACGAGTTTCTCGACGACCTGCAAAATCGGCTGAACGAGGTGGGAGCAAACATCTACACCGACTTTTTTGCCCTAGAGCCGGTGTAGCTGGCCTAGCGCACCAGCACCAGCACCAGGCTCAGCATTAGTAGCCCGACCAGACCTACCCAACCACGATGGTTGCCTAGCCAAAAGCTGATTTGCCGACCGATCGGGGGCTGAGGCAGAGTTAGCTCCTCCTCAACAGTGGTGGAGCGGTAGAGGGTGCAGGTCTTGGCGTCAGGCCGCTGGGGAAAGTTGCAGGTATCGTCAGCATCGTAGACGCAGGTGGCACATAGGGACTCATCGCCCTCAGTGCGGTGCAGCGGTATTCCCGGATGCCCGTGGGCCTTAAGCGTCAGCCGACAGCGGGGACACTGAATGGTGGTGGATTCGATGGTGGCCTGGCAGCGGGGGCACGAGAGCATAGAGCGCCGGAAAAACGAAGCGTGAAGAACGAAGACCTGTCTAGGTGTTGATCAACCCTCGATGCTGTTTCTATTGCCGTTGGCCATGGGTCGCAAAGGAACCCAGGCCGGGCTGTTCCATGGGTTGTGGGGAAATACCTACTTCAATGCTAGCGCAGCCGGAAGACGACCCTTAGGAAGCCACTGGGTTGGGATATCGCCGCACCTGATACTCCCGCGAGTCGATCATACGGTGGGAGAAGGGGGCTGCCGCTTCAAACTGCTGCTGCACCGCCTCCAAAACATCTTGGGGAATTGCTTTCCACTGCTCGCGGGTTTGCCAGCGAATGACAACGACAACTTGATCCAGCAGATCCGGCGAAATCCACACTTCCTTGGCGATATAGCCAGGGTACTGGCTGAGGGCTGCCGTCCAGATGTCGTTGTCGAGGCGAATAAAGGTTTCACGGTGGTCGGGGTCCACTGCAAAGGTCAGCCATTCAATCACCATCAGGAGGCTTCCTCAGTGAGACGCGCAATTTGAGCTTCGAAATAGTCCTGGCGGGTGCCCAGCACCCGCGCCAGCACCAGCCCTTCTCGATAGGCAGCTAGGGCCATCGGGGTTGCCCCCAGTTGCTCATGCACCTGGCCAAGCTGATCGTAGGCAGTCATCATGCCAAAGGCGCTGTGGGCCTGCCGTTCTACCACTAATAGCTGTTCGTAGAGGTAGCCCACATCGGCCCAGCGGCCCAGGGTTTTGTAGATCTCGGCCAGATCTCCGATGGCGATCGCGGCGATCTCTAACTGCTGTTGTTCAATGGCGTTGGTGTAGGCCGCCTGATACTGGCGGGCGGCGGTATCGAGATCGCCCAGGGTGAGATAGTTATTGGCAACCTGCTGCTGCAGAGGAGCAATTTGCGGCCACAGGCTGGCGTCGCTCTGGTAGAGGGTGAGCAGGCGCTGCTGTAGGGCGATCGCCTCGGCAAACTCCTGGGCCTGCTCCAGGTTCTCGGCCTGGAGCCCCAGATAGCGAATCTCGTCGTCCCGATCGCCATTAGCCTGGGCCATCGCCACCAGCTCGCCGTAGACCTGGGCCGCCTCAGGAAAATAAAACCAGTCGGCCCGCAGCGTCGCCAGGGCATCGAGCTGACGACGGTGCTCAGCACCATTGCCATCGACCAGGGCGGCATCGGCCAGGTCGCGGCGAATTTCGGCGGCGGCATCCACATCCCCCAGCACCTCGTAGGTGGCGGCCATGCCCTCCAGGCGATCGCTATCACTCGGCAGCGCTAGGTCGGCGCGAATTTCGTCGAGGCGCAGGGCGTAGAGCTGGAGATCGGGGGTGGCGTTGCGATCGCGCAGCACCTGCCCGACTCGGCCAATGGCGGCCAGTTCTGCCTCAATGCCCAGCAGGCGGCGCAGGCGAATCTCCCGTCGCCAGAGCAGGCGGGCCGCTTCGAGTTCCCCTGATTCGTCAAGGGCAGTGGCCTCTAGGGTCAGCTGGTCGAGTTCTTGCTCCAGGGCATAGAGCTCCAGCGGGCTGAGGGGGCGCGGCACTGGGGGCCTGGGCAGCAGCAGCGGATCGAGGGGGTCGTCTTGCAGGGGGTCGGCCAGAAAGGGAAAGCGAATTTCTGGACGCAGGGCCTGGGCCAGCGCCAGCGGGGTAGCGCCGAGGGTGAGGGCGATCGCCAGGGAGAAAGCGCCAGCTAAACGACGGAGCCTTCTCTGGGTCGGCAGAAAACCAGGCGGCAGAAGATGAGGTGCAAAAAACTGACGGGGCAACGGTTTTTTCCAAGCTGCTCACCTATCATAAACGCCGCCAACCGCCTAATGTGACAACCCCGTAACATCTCTGGGAGGCTCACCATAGAGAGAGCCGCCATCCTGTAATCTGAAGATTCGGTAGCGGTTTAACCGCCCTACCCATAGCGCTGCTCAACCTGCTCAAGACAGGTTTCCTCGGTCTGTTGATCGGGATCGCTGTTTGGCCGACAACCGCCTAGGCTAAAACCCCCAGGACTGTCCTGACGTGAATGGCAGTTGTCGTAGCGCCGTTACTGACCCTTTGCAAGCCTCGTTTCAGATTATGCAATCCACCGCATCCCCCACTGTTTCGACTTCCCGGCGCACTGTTCGCATCGTGTCTCGCAAGAGCCAGCTGGCGCTGATTCAAACCCACTGGGTGCGGGATGAGCTGCAGCGGCACTTTCCCGACTTGGCCTTTGAAATCGTCACTATGGAGACCCAGGGCGATAAAGTGCTGGACGTGTCGCTCTCTAAAATTGGCGACAAGGGCCTGTTTACCCAAGAGCTAGAAGACACCATGCTGCGGGGCGACAGCGACTTTGCCGTGCACTCCCTCAAAGACCTGCCAACCCGCCTGCCCGAAGGGCTGATGCTGGGCTGCATTACCCAGCGCGAAGACCCCGCCGATGCGCTAGTGGTGCACGAAAAAAATAAAGATAAAACCCTGGCTACCCTGCCCGAGGGCGCGGTGATTGGCACCTCGTCGCTGCGGCGGCTGGCTCAGCTGCGCCACCACTACCCCCACCTCACCTTCAAAGACATTCGCGGCAACCTCAACACCCGCCTGCGCAAGCTCGACGAGGGCGGCTACGACGGCATCATTCTGGCGGTGGCCGGCCTACAGCGCATGGATATGGGCGATCGCATCCACGAAATTCTTCCTGCTGAGATCTCCCTTCACGCCGTGGGCCAGGGTGCCCTGGGCATTGAGTGTCGCAGCGGCGACGATGACATTCTCCAGCTGCTGAGCGTGCTCTCTCACGCACCTACCACCGCCCGCTGTCTGGCCGAACGTGCCTTTTTACGAGAGCTAGAAGGGGGCTGTCAGGTGCCCATCGGCGTCAACACTGCCCTTGAAGGCGATACCCTCACTCTCACCGGCCTGGTGGCCAGCCTCGACGGCCAGCGGGTAATTAAAAACGCAGTGCAGGGGCCAGCGGCTGAGGCCGAAGCCCTGGGTGAGCAGCTTGCCCATCACCTGCGGGGCGAAGGTGCCCAGACCATCCTCGATGAGATCAACGCCACCAACCGAGCCTAGGGTTGCGCTGAGATTCCTGTCTGTCCCCTAACTTCTGGCGAGGGGAAAGTGTCCTGTGGAACGATGTTACATTTAGGCGGCCAGGGAGCCAATTTGAAAATTGGCCCCATTTCTCCAACCGAACTAAAGAAAAGCCTAAAATCTCCGAAAGTAGCCTCTGCATCTGGCCAAAGAGATAAACCATCGGTCACAATAAACTCAAGATTGGCCGGACGTGTATGGCCCCGACTCGTCTTCCTCCCGTGCCCAGGCTGGTATTAACACGATGTCAATTTCCCCTTTTTCCCGGCTGCTGTCTTTGGTGCGCTCCTCGGCTCTAGCCCTAGCACCTCTGGCGCTGACCACCGTAGCGACTGAGGTGGCGCTGGCGGCCACCCCACTGACCGAGTTTGAAGACAGCCCCAAGGTTGTCATCGACGAAGCCTGGCAAATCATCAACCGTGAGTACGTCGATAACAGCTTTAACCAGGTCGATTGGCAAGCCCTACGCCAAGATCTGCTCGGGAGAGAATACACCTCCCCAGATGCGGCCTATGGTGCTCTGCGGTCTGCACTGCGGCAGCTCAATGACCCCTACACCCGCTTTCTCTCGCCAGCAGAATACGCCGACCTCACCGACCAAACCTCAGGGGAGGTGTCGGGCATTGGGGTGCAGCTGGAGCGCAATAACCAGACTGGAGTCATGCTGGTAACAGGGGTTGCCTCTGGTTCCCCGGCGGAGATGTCGGGGATTGTGACGGGCGATCGCATTCTGCTGGTCGATGGCCAGAGTACCGAGCGGCTCACCCCCGAGGGCGTGCTGCAACAGCTGCGGGGCAACGAAGGCTCCCAGGTAACCCTGACCATTTCTCGCAACGGTGGTGCCCCCCGCACGGTGATTCTGACCCGCGCTCTCATGGATTTGCCCACCGTCGAATACTCACAAAAAACCGTGGGTGGTCGCCCCATAGGCTATATTCGGCTGATTGAGTTCAACGCCAACGCCGCCCCGCAGATGGCCAACGCCATTCGCAGTCTCACTGAGGCTGGGGTCGAAGGCTTTGTGCTCGACCTGCGCGGCAACCCCGGCGGGCTGCTAATGGCCAGCGTTGACATCAGCCGCATGTGGCTCCAGCACGGCCAAATTGTGCGCACCCTCGATCGCGGCGGCAACGACGAAGCGATCTCGGCCAACCGCACCGCTCTGACCGATCTGCCATTGACGGTTCTAGTCGATAGCCGCTCGGCCAGCTCCAGCGAAATCTTAACCGGAGCCCTGCGCGATAACGATCGCGCCACAGTAGTAGGCAACACCACCTACGGCAAAGCCCTGGTGCAGTCGCTCCACGGCCTCACCGACGGCTCTGGCCTGACCGTGACCGTGGCCCATTACTACACCCCCGACGGCACCGACATTAGCAGCCGGGGCATTACCCCCGATGTGGAGGTGGACTTGAGCGACAGCCAGCGTCGTCAGCTGTTTAGCAACCCGGCCCTCCTGGGCACCGACGCCGATGCCCAGTACCTCCGCGCCGCCGAGGTGCTAGAGCAAACTATTCTCGCCAGCCAGTCGCAACCGACCACTGGGGCTAGCCGGTTGGGCCGCATTGATCCAGCTGAGTAGCCATTTGGTGTTGACGAATTGAGGCATGAAGTTGGCTAGGGGCAAACGGCTGTTTGCCCCTACGAGAGGCACTGAATATTTAATTCATAGCCACGTTCAGCTACCCCAGCCATTTACTGTGCGACCGTTGAAACGGTCGCACAGGCTTTAAAGGCGTTCGGCGTAGGTAGTCACCGGCTCTTTAATAAAGCGGATGTAGAGGTGCTTGAAGGTAGACCTGACAACCCGAGGCATGCCGAAGTCGATGGGCATGAGTTCGGCGGGCAGCTGCCAGTTGGCCACCGCTAGGTCAGCGGGGGTGAGCAGCGGGAAGGCCATTTCTTCCCAATTGGGGCAGACTCCCAGCCGCATTGATTGAGCCACCGTGGGTACCGCTAGTGGATCGACCCCCAGCACGGCGACCATGGCGCGATCGAGGGCAAATACATTGGCCGATGCCCCCAGCACGCCTAAATCTCTGGGCTCCCCGCCGCTGGGGCCGTTGCCCTCATGGCCGACGATGCCATCCACAATCGTCAGCTCAGGGTCGATCAGCCGGGCGGTTTCCACCAGCATGGTGCCAAAGCGCTGCACGTCTTTGCCCGCCTCCATGTGCCACCAGGCTTTCATCTTGCCGGGTACGCAGCCAAACAGATTTTTGACCCCTAGGGTAAGGGTGAGCTGCACGTGGGATTTGACCTTGGGCAGGTTGATCACCACGTCGGCCTCCATTACCTCTTTGGAGAGGCGCAGGTGGTCAAACTCAGGGTTGTCGGTAGGGTAGCGATCGCCGTGCAGCTCCACAATTGGCAACCCGAGTTCCTGGGCCAAGGGCAGCAGCCCGTTGGCCTTGGCCACCCCACGGGCGCTGCCAAAGGCGGGGCTGTCGCCCAAAAAGGGCTTGCCGCCAGCGGCCATCACCTGCTGGGCCACGGCGTAGATCAGCTCAGGCCGGGTCGTGCATTCTTTCGTAGGACGAGCGCCGGTCAGCAGGTTGGGCTTGAGCAGCACGCGATCGCCCCGTTTCACAAAGGCCGCCATGCCGCCCAGGGGGGCGAGGAGCTGGGTGAGCGATCGCTCCAGTTCGGCCCTGTGGTAAGACTGGGCGCGGATCAAACTGACTGGCACCACCATGGCACTCTCCCGCAATAAATGGTCTGATTGGAGAATAACGCGGAACCCAATCGCTCCGCGTCTGCCCAACCTTTTCGGGAGGACTCTCAATGCTCAGCCTATGGGCCAAAACCAGCGGCACCTGGATCAACGTCGCCACCATTCTGCTGGGTACAACGTTGGGACTCATGCTGCGCAGTCGTCTGCCTAAGTCGATGCAGCAGATTATTACCCAGGCGGTGGGGCTGATGACCCTGGTGATTGGCGTGTCGATGGCCAGCGGACTCTCGGACATCGACGCTGGCCCCATTGACGGCATCATTCTGGCGCTGCTAGTGATGGTGGCCGGGGGGCTGCTGGGTGAATGGTGGCAGATCGAGAAGCGCCTCTCGGTGTTGGGCGACTGGCTCAAGGCCAGGGTGCGCGGCGGGGGCCGTTTTACTGAAGGGTTTGTGGCGGCCAGCCTGCTGTTCTGCATTGGCCCGATGGCCATTGTGGGCAGCCTCAACAACGGCCTGTCGGGCGACAATGCCCTGCTCACCCTGAAGTCTACGATGGACGGGCTGGCGGCGATCGCCCTGACCGGCACCTACGGCATTGGCGTTGGCTTTTCGGCCCTGAGTGTCCTGATCGTACAGGGGGCGCTGTCGCTGCTGGCCAGTCTGTCGGGGGCCATTTTCTCTGACCCGACTACAAGTCCTCAAGTTTTATTGATCACCGGCACCGGCGGGCTGATGATTTTGGGCATTGGCCTCAACCTGCTCGAAATTGGCCAGGTGCGGGTGGCCTCGTTTTTGCCAGCGCTGCTGCTGTGCCCCGTTGCGATCGCCCTGGCCCAGCGCCTTTAGCAACCTGTCCGGTGAATGAATCGGTTTCCATAACAACGCCGGGCTGTATTTGTACAACCCGGCATGCCCAATCAATCCATAGGATTTTAATGCGGATGGCGAGACTCGAACTCGCACAGCGTAAGCCACACGCCCCTCAAGCGTGCGTGTCTACCGATTCCACCACATCCGCTGGTGTGTGAACGGTGCCAACCGGGCGCAACTGAGGGAAAACTGTCGCCCAAGCACCAGCTCAGATATATAAGAGTAAACCATAATGGCCCCCTTGTCAGAACCCATCGCCAGCAATCTTTGTTGCCCTAGCCCCGTGATAGAATCAGCGACCGTCGTCGTCGTATGATGCTGATGATGGTCGGTTGCGGCAGTGGGCTGGGGTTGTCTAGCTGAGCTGCGCCCCAAACTTCAATGGTCTGTTGCTATTTGCCCTACGTACATGCGCTTTTCTAAGATTTTGATTGCTAACCGGGGAGAAATTGCGCTGCGCATCCTCCGTACCTGCGAAGAAATGGGCATAGCCACCGTTGCGGTTCACTCCACCGTCGATCGCCACGCCCTCCACGTGCAGCTAGCCGACGAAGCGGTGTGCATTGGTGAGGCCCCCAGCCAAAAGAGCTACCTCAACATTCCCAACATCATTGCCGCCGCCCTCACCCGCAACGCCAGCGCCATTCACCCCGGCTACGGCTTTCTGGCTGAAAACGCCCGCTTTGCCGAAATCTGCGCCGACCACCAAATCGTCTTTGTCGGCCCCTCTCCCGACTCGATTCGCAGAATGGGCGACAAATCGACGGCTAAAGACACCATGCAAAAGGTGGGGGTGCCCACGGTGCCCGGCAGCGGCGGCCTGCTCACCGACGAAGCCGAAGCCTATGCCACCGCCAGCGAAATCGGCTACCCGGTGATGATCAAAGCCACCGCCGGGGGGGGCGGGCGCGGCATGCGCCTGGTCAACAGCGAGTCTGAGCTGGTCAAGGCCTTCATGGCGGCCCAGGGGGAGGCCCAGGCCGCCTTCGGCAACTCCGGCGTCTACATGGAAAAGTTTATCGATCGCCCCCGCCACATCGAGTTTCAGATTTTGGCCGACAGCTACGGCAACGTGGTGCACCTGGGCGAGCGCGACTGCTCCATTCAGCGGCGGCACCAAAAGCTGCTTGAAGAAGCCCCCAGCCCTCGCCTCACCACCGATCAGCGCGAAAAAATGGGGGCGGCGGCGGTGCTGGCGGCCCAGTCGATCAACTACGTGGGGGCGGGCACTGTCGAGTTTCTGGTCGACAGCCAGGGCAACTTCTACTTCATGGAGATGAACACCCGCATTCAGGTCGAGCACCCCGTCACTGAAATGATTACCGGCATCGACCTGATTGCCGCCCAGCTCACCATTGCTCAGGGCGAAAAGCTGCCCTTTACCCAGTCAGAGATTCAAATTCGTGGCCATGCGATCGAGTGCCGCATCAACGCCGAAGACCCTGACCACAACTTTCGCCCCAACCCCGGTCGCATCAGCGGCTACCTGGCCCCCGGCGGCATGGGCGTGCGCATGGATTCCCACGTGTATACCGACTACGAAATTCCGCCCTACTACGATTCGCTGGTGGGCAAGCTGATCGTCTGGGGGCCAGACCGCCCCACCGCCATTCGCCGCATGCGCCGCGCCCTGAGGGAGTGCGCTATTACCGGCCTGCCCACCACCATTGGTTTCCACCAAAAGGTGCTGGAGAACGCCAACTTCCTCAGTGGCGATGTTTACACCAATTTTGTCGCCGAAATGATGGCGATCAAGTAGCCCAAACCAGGACAATTGTAGGGTGCGTTAAACGGGCCAAGACCCTCTGCGATGAACCGCTAAACCTGAGTCCCGCCGTAACGCACCGCTGACTAAACGAGAGAACTTCTGACCCAATGCCCTATCTAAACCATGGAGCAGAGTGCTGGATATCACCCGTAGGGTGACTTTTGGGGAGCTGAGGCGGGCTAACCGAGCATTCGCAACAAACCTTGCTGCCCAACGAGAATTTCTCGCAGCAGGGTGACAATGCCGACCCAAACGACCGGGGCAATATCGACGCCGCCAATGGGGGGGACTACCTTGCGCATGGGCACCAGCAGGGGCTCCGTGGGCAAGGCGATCAGGGAAAAGGGCAGCTTAGCCAGGTCGGCCTGGGGGTACCAGGTGAGCACAATGCGAAAGATAAACAGCAGGGTCATGAGGCCCAGTAGCAGGCCCACGCCTATATTCAGCACCTGTGTGGCGGCCATGGGATTCTCTCCAAAATACGCTGTTGCCGTAGATGTCATTCTAAAGCCTTCCTCGGCTGATTCTCTGCGCCCTGCTGGTGGCTGTGGCTGACGCCGTTGGAAAAGGCATCGCACTAGACAGAGCTTTAGTGGAGGCGAGCGTGGTTGGGCAATAATGATCAATAATGATCAGTAACAATTCGGTTTCAATCGTTAATCAGGATCAAAAGATATGACATCGTCTTTAGCCAACTTCTTGCTGAGCCTGCTGGCTGGTGCCGTGATTATCGTCGTCCCCGCCACGATTTTTCTCGTGTTTGTTAGCCAGCGCGACAAAATTCAGCGCCAGTAGTCTCAAAGGGCTGTGCCCGCTGGCCTAGGTCGGGGGGCACAATCTGGTAGTCTTGCGGTCGGGAACCCTTTAGGCGTTCCCGATTTTTTCGTTAAGTCGGCTAGAATTAACGTGTTCGGTTGGCAGAGGCGATCGCCTAAGAGGAATTTGCCGTGAATTTTGGTACCCCCGTCCCCCTGCTGCTGGGCATCTTTATGGTTCTCTGCGGCGTGGCGCTGTTTTTCTTAGACCGGCTGAAGCCCGGCTATGAGCGCGACTCTGACAAGGTCTATGCCATTCTGTTTTTGCTGTCAGGGGTGTTTTTGCTGGGCAACCTGACGATGGATATCATTCCTTCCTTTCAGCAAATGCTGATGGTGGGCATGTTGGTGTCGTTGATGATTCAGAATATCAACTCTAGAACGCCGCTGGTCAGAACCAGTTTTCAAGGGGATGGCGGCGATTTTGGCGGTGGTGGCGGCTACCGTCCGCCCCGAGGCAGTCGCCCCCCGGTTTATGCTCCCGACAACCGCACAAATCTGCGCGCTGAGCTAGACCGCCGCGATTACGGCCCCGCCGATCCCTACAATCGCCCTCGGCCTATGCTTGAGGGGCGTGGCGAACCGACCGGACGCCCTCCCTACAACCCCGATGTCTACGGCGATGGTCGCCCGATGCGCCGCGAAGATATTCCGATGGATCGGCCGATGGATCGCTCGGATGGACGCTCCATGGGCGATCGCCCCCTCGATGGCCCCGATGGCCCGCCCTACTACGACAGCAATCCTCGTCCTGGGGACGATCGTGTCCGCCGTCGTCGCCCCCCTAAGAGCCGCAGCGAGTACAACGATCGCTACCGCATTGACCCCGGCCCGCAGCCACCTCGCCCCGACTACCGCCCCGATCGCGACCAGCTCTAGGCGTGGTGAACGATTCTGACCCTTCGGCTCATGCTCTGGTTTCGCCTCGGTGATTGCTTTGTCGTCTTTGCCCGTTGATTTTGATACCGCTACCATTGCTGGCACTGCGCTGTGGGCGATCGCGCTTTACTGGGGCTTTTCTCCTGTGGCCGATCGGGTAATTTCAGCTTTGGAAAGCTGGCTGGGCGCAGACTCCCCGGCGGCATCGCTGTTGAGCATTCTGCCGTTTTTGGCAGTGGGTGGTTTCGCCCATTATGGTCTGACGCTATCGCTGGGGGGCAGCTGGGCGGTGAGCCTGGGGGTGCTGGCGGCGATCGGCTGTGGTGTGTACGAGCTAGGCCGCCGCGACGGGCAAGCGTCTGAATAACAACTGCCACAGGTTTAGCAAGGGCAGCTTTGCCGAGGGCGTTTGTAACAGTGCAGACGCGATCGCGCCCAGGCCATAGGCATGGGTAAAGCGCTTTGCTATCCTACCCACAGCGGGAGCAGGATATCGCCGTTCTATGAAACCTAAGCAATTTATCCTTTTGGGGCTTCCTGGGGTGGGGGTTAGGGCGCAGGCGATCGCATTAGCCGAACGCTGGCAGGTGCCCCACGTCTCTATGGGAGATCTGGTGCGTGGGGCGATCGCTGCCGAGACGGCAATCGGCGTTGAGGCCCGCCCCTACGCAGATGCAGGCGAGCTGATTCCCGATGCGTTGGCGATGAAGCTGATTCGTAAGCGGTTTGAGCAGCCTGACACCATGCTCAAAGGCTGGGTTTTGGATGGGTTCCCGCGCACGCTGGCCCAGGCCCAGGGGTTTGATGAGTGGTGGGCAGCAGTGGGGCAACCGCCAGCGACAGTGGCCTACCTCAAAGCGTCGCCTGAGTTTTTAATCATTCGACTCCTAAACGAAAGCAGCGAAAAGCCTCCGATCTCAGCCATTCGAGAGCGTTTGGAGAGTTTTCAGCAGTCGTTAGAGTCGCTGCTTGAGCACTATCAGCAGCAGTCGCAGCTCGCCACCATTAATGCCAGCCTGTCGTTTGCGGAGGTGGCCAGCGCTCTGGCCCTGCTCGGGCAAGAAGACACGGGTGCCGCCAAACTAATTCGCGATGAGGCTGAACTCGATGCGCTGCTGGCCAGTGAACCACTACTGGTGGTCGACTGTATGGCGTCTTGGTGTGGCTCTTGCAAACAGGTGACGCCCGCGATCGATAAACTGGCCGAGACCTATGGCGACTCTGTCATGGTGAGAAAGATCGACTTTGACGCCAATCGGCAGATTACCAAGCGATTTGAGCTGAAGGGCATCCCGGCGGTGATGTTTTTCAAAGACGGTGAACGGACGGAAACCCTAACCGGCGTCAAGTCGTACCAAGAATACAGCGCAGCGATCACTCGTCTATTAGCCTGAAGCTACACCAAGAAGAACTGAGCCTTGCTGCTGAATGGCGCTATGGAGGAATTCCTGCATAGCGCTATTCAGGGTTGCTTTCACCTGCTCTGAAAATGGGCGCTGATCTCTGTTAACAGCTCGACTCATGCTTTGGCTTCTAGAGGCCTGGGATGAGTTTAAGCGATCGCGTCCTTCACAACACTTTACTAAATCGTGCAGTTACTTTACTAAACGGTTTAGTAAAGTGTTAGCAGATCAACGTGTTCTTTTCTGAAGGTAATCGCTATGACACCAGACTCATCAAGCGTTCTTCACACGGACTGCTGCATCGTAGGCGCTGGCCCTGCGGGTGCCGTTTTGGCATTGTTGCTGGCTAGGCAAGGTATCTCAGTCACACTGCTAGAAGCACATAGAGACTTCGATCGCGATTTTCGGGGAGATACGCTTCAGCCCTCGGTGCTGACACTGATGGAAGAACTGGGTTTGAGCGAACAACTGCTGCAAATCCCCCACAGTCAGGCTCATCAACCCCACATGCATACGGAACAAGGTGATTTTACGTTCATTGATTACAGTCATCTCAAGACCCGTTTTCCGTTTCTGACCGTCATGCCCCAGGTGCGTTTTCTAGAATTCATTATTGAGCAGGCCAAACAGTACCCAAACTTTCAGCTGATCATGGGTGCAAATGTTCAAGAATTGGTTGAATCAGCCGGAACGATTCAAGGGGTGCGCTACCGAGGCCAGGGCGAATGGCATGAAATTCGCGCAACGCTAACGATTGGCGCAGATGGGCGACACTCTCGCGTTCGACAGCTGGCGGGGTTGACGTTCCCTAAATCCAGTGACTCCCCTTTAGACGTTTTGTGGTTCCGATTGCCCCGCTATCCCAACGAATCCGACGAACTCACGGCTTTGGTTGGGCATGGTCAATTTATTGCACTGATGAACCGCGATACCCAGTGGCAAGTGGGCTGTGTAATTGCCAAAGGAGCCTATCAAACGTTGCGGAGACAGGGGTTAGAGGCTTTTCGGCAATCCATTGTCAAGGCAGTGCCTCAGTTTAGCGATCGCATTGAGCAGCTACAGAACTGGTCTCAAGTTGCCTACCTCTCTGTAGAAACGGGCTGTCTCAAACGCTGGTATCGGCCTGGTCTGCTGCTGATTGGCGACGCGGCTCACGTCATGGCTCCCTTTGGCGGGGTTGGCATTAACTACGCGATCGCCGATGCCGTCGTCGCAGTCAACATCCTGACTGAACCTTTGAGGGCCAAGCAAGTTACCTACCAAGATTTGCGGAAAGTACAGCGTCGTCGAGCCCTGCCGACCTGGCTGATCCAAACGTTTCAATCCATCATTCAACAACAGCTATTTTTGCCAGGGTTAGATGCGACCCAGCCTTTTCAGCCACCTGCACTGATGCGCCTGCCCATTGTTCCAAGGCTACTGGCAAGATTTCTTGGCTTTGAACTCATCCCCGTTCACGTCGCGCCAGCCGTCCAACAGTCCACTCACACGTTAAGTTTAGAAAGCCATTAGCAGCGGGTAAAGCGGAACATTAGGCCAATTCTCGGTGGCGGAAGCAGCCTAGGGTGTGGTCGTTGACCATGCCTGCTGCCTGCATGTAGGCGTAGCAAATGGTGGTGCCGACAAACTTAAAGCCGCGCTGCTTGAGGTCTTTGCTCATCGCATCGGAGGCGGCGGTGCGGGTGGGAGCATCGGCCAGGGTAGGCCACGCATTTTGCACGGTTTCACCATCGACAAACTGCCAGATGTAGCGATCGAAGCTGCCGAAGGTTTCTTGCACTTTAAGGAACGCCTGGGCGTTGAGGGTGGCGGCGGCAATTTTGAGCCGGTTGCGCACAATGCCCGCGTTTTGCAACAGCTCCTGGTGCTTGGTTTCGTCGTAGCCAGCGACGATCGCAGGATCAAAGCCGTCGAAGGCGGCGCGAAAGTTTTCGCGCTTGCGCAGAATGGTGATCCAGCTCAGCCCGGCCTGAAAGCCATCGAGAATGATGAACTCGAAGTGTTTGGTGTCGTGGTGCAGCGGCACCCCCCACTCGGTGTCGTGGTAGGCGATCTCAATCGGGTCGGTTTGATGCACCCAGCCGCAGCGGGGTAGAGCGTTGGGGGTGGGGAGCATGGGCCATTGTCGAGAACGAATCAATGCAATTGTACTGGTTTGGGCGGCGCGATTGTCAAAGATTGGTCGGGGCCATACTTCCTTACTTAAACAATCCCCACCCCAAGCGCCATGACTCCAGATTCATCGCTAGTATGGAAAATGTCCTTGCGTTTAGAGAGCACCCATGTCTACCGCTGCGCCTCCCATCCAGCCCCAGGCCATGGATGACATTAAACACGGTCTGCCCGTCACCATCATTACCGGCTTTTTGGGCAGCGGCAAAACCACCCTGCTCAACCACATTCTGGCCAACCAGGAGGGGCTCAAAACCGCCGTGCTGGTGAATGAGTTTGGCGAAATCGGCATCGACAACGACCTGCTGATCGCCACCGAAAACAGCGACGACACCATGGTCGAACTCAGCAACGGCTGCATCTGCTGCACCATCAACAACGACCTGATGGAAGCGGTTTACAAAGTGCTGGAGCGCCAGGACAAAATTGACTATTTAGTAGTGGAAACCACAGGGCTGGCCGACCCCCTGCCCATTGCCCTGACCTTTTTGGGCACCGAGCTGCGCGACATGACCCGGCTCGACTCGATCGTCACCGTGGTGGATGCCGAAAACTACAGCCTGGATCTGTTCAATAGCCAGGCGGCCCACAACCAAATTGCCTACGGCGACATTATTTTACTCAACAAGGCCGACCTGGTCGATGACGCCGATCTCGATCTGCTGGAGGTCAAAATTCGCGATGTCAAAGAGGGCGCTAGAATTCTCCGCACCACCAAATCGCAGGTGCCTCTGCCGCTAATTCTCAGCGTGGGGCTGTTTGAGTCAGATAAGTACTTTGGTGGTGACAGCGCTGAGGCCGAGCACGATCATGACCATCACGGGCACGATCACCACGACCACGCGGCCCACGACCACGCCAATTGTGACCACGACCATGGCCACTGTGAGCACGACCACGATGCTCACGGTCATGCCCACGATCACGCTCATCACCACTCTGACCACTTGGCCATCGATGGGTTTACGTCGCTGTCCTTTGCCAGCGATCGCCCCTTTGCGATCCGCAAGTTTCAGCACTTTCTCGACAACCTGCTGCCCGAGTCGGTGTTTCGGGCTAAGGGCATTCTCTGGTTTGACGAAAGCCCCAAGCGCCATATCTTTCACCTCAGCGGCAAGCGCTTTTCGCTCGACGATGACCAGTGGAAGGGCGAACCCAAGAATCAGCTAGTGCTGATTGGCCAGGGGCTAGACCACGATACCCTGCGCGAACAGCTCAACGCCTGCCTGGGGATTCCTTCCCCAAAGCGGGGGCAGGGGTTTGGCAAATAGAGGAACACAAAGCCTATGAAGCGTCGAAAGTTTAACAATCTGCTGGCGCTGGGGCTGCTGGCGACCTCGCTGCCGGTGGCGATCGCCGCCTGTCAGTCTGACTCCACTTCCGAAGCCGGGGCGGGAGCCGATGGTGAATTTGTTCCCCTGGGCACGGTCGCTGACCTTGATGCCCAGGGCAGCCTGGCCAATGAAAATTTGCAGGGCAAAAACCTGGTGGTCATCCGTGCCCCCAACGCTCCCGATGCTCTGATCGCTGTGAGTGCGATCTGCACCCACGCGGGCTGCACCGTGGACTGGAATGGCGAACAAAACCTGTTTGCCTGCCCCTGCCACGGCAGCAACTTTAACCCAGACGGCACCGTTGACTCCGGCCCGGCGCGGGATCCTCTAGAGACCTTTGAAGCCAAGATTGAGGGCGATCAGGTGCTGGTCAAGGTCTAGGTCGTCTGGATTCGGTTTCAGGCGCTAACTCAAGCTTTGAACCCCTAACTCGCTTTCTACGTTGCCTCGTTCACCGTTCGCAGGAGGCTTAGGCTATGACCGACAAAGGAGCGCAACTGCATACCGACTGTCTTGCCTGTCAGATATTGGCGGGCGCACAGCCGGTGCCCGGTGGCACCATTGCCGAGAACCCCTGGTGGATGGCTGACCACTGCGTTGGCCCCTACGGTCTGGGGTCGGTGGTGGTCAAAACCCGCACCCACCGCGAAAACCTGTGGGATCTGTCGATGGCTGAGTCGGCGTCGATGGGGCCGTTTTTGCAGCAGATGTCAGAGGCGATCGCCCTAGCCATGGCCTCTGAGCGGGTCTACGTCAGCCTCTGGGTCGATCAGCCGCCCTACCACGTTCACTTTGTGCTGCAACCCCGCTACCCCGACGGGCACCACCCTGAAGAATTGGGGCTTAAGGGTCTGGAGCTACAGGTGTTTCGCACCCTGGGTAAGCCCCCCAGTGAAGCAGAGATGGCCGAGGCCGCCGATCGCATCCGCACCGTGTGGCAGCAAAAGTTTGCTCCTCAGGCTGCCGAATGCGAGTCGTAGTGCAGCGGGTGATGGCCTCCAGCGTCACCGTCGATGGCGAAATTGCGGGCAAAATCGGGCAGGGGCTGACCCTGCTGGTAGGCATTGCACCGACTGACACTGCCGCTGAATTGAGCTGGATGGCGCGTAAGTGTCTCGATCTACGGCTGTTTCCGTCGCTAGGTAGCGATGGTCAAAGACCGGCCCAGGAGGGCCATCGCTGGGATCTCTCCGTTCGAGATATTCAGGGCGAGATTTTGGTGGTCAGCCAGTTCACCCTCTACGGCGACTGCCGCAAGGGACGGCGACCTTCCTTTGATGGGGCGGCACCGCCAGCCCAGGCCGAGGCGCTATACAACGACTTTGTGTCTCTGCTCCACACCAGCGGATTGCGAGTCGAAACCGGCAAATTTGGCGCAATGATGCAGGTCAAAATCCACAACGATGGCCCAGTGACGCTGCTCTTGGAGCGAGAAGCCCCAGCGTAGAGACCCCAGGGTTCTGCGGCAGATCTGATCTGCTAACCCGCAAACCCTGGCTATAACCCTGGGGTCTGCCTGGTTAAGGATTCAACACCTGTGCTGCTGTCAGCGCCTTGGCTGGGGCTAATTCGGTCAATAGGGTTGAGGCGATTTCCGCTGCTCCCTCAAAGGTCTCTGTTTCGTACAGGCCTTCTACCAGCATTAGCACCGTTACCCGCTGAGCAATTGGGTCTACAATCCAATACTCGGCAATGCCACGGGCTTCGTACTGCGATCGCTTGTAGCGATAGTCGCGGTCAATATTTTTCTTCCCAGGCAATACTACCTCCACCACCAGCCGGGGCGGCGGCATGTCGATGGTGACGGTGGAGCGGGGGGCATTTTCTAAGGCGATCGCCAGTTCGTCTGATAGCACCATCAGGTCGGGCAGCCGCACTGTAGCCCGTGATCCCAATACCGATACCTCAGTTTTCATCGTCAGATATTGAGGGAGCAAGCCCGCCTGCAAAAAGTAAGCCAGCAGAGCCATGGCGATGCGACGATTCAGCTCACTCTCGGTGGGCATGGCGATCAGTTCCCCATTTTCTAGCTCGTAGCGGGTGTCGGTACCATCGTCGTAGGCAAAAAAGTCGTCAAGACTCATAAGAGTGGCGGCAACGGTCACGGTGTTTTGCCCTCCAACAGAACGTGCCTGGGCTCCTATTATCGCAGCATAGAATTGAGAGACAATGACAAAAGACCTATGGCGACGCATTTAGCTACGAACACACTGCCGATCGACCCTGGTGAAAGCCTATGTGCCCCTACGCGACGGTGACTGATTCGGGTAGCACCATGCGGTAGCCCATACCCCGCACGGTTTCGATCGCCCCGCTGCCCAGCTTTTTGCGCAGATAGCCCACATACACATCGACAATGTTAGAGCCGGGGTCGTAGCCGTAGCCCCAGGCCAGATCGAGCAGCTGTTCGCGGCTGAGCACCTGCCCGGCGTGGCGCATAAAGGTTTCGGTGAGAATAAATTCTCGCGCCGATAGCTCGATGGGCTGCCCACTTACCTGCACCTGACGGGTCATCAAATCGAGCACGACGGGGCCGACGGAGAGAGTGGTTTTAGCAGGTTCGGGGCCGGTTTGGGCCGATCGCAGCCGGGCGCGAATGCGGGCCAGCAGTTCTTCGAAGCGGAAGGGTTTGGTCACATAGTCGTCGGCCCCGGCCTCTAGGCCAGTGACTTTGTCGTAGAGGTCATCGCGGGCGGTGAGCAAAATAATTGGTTTGGCAAAACCCTGACCGCGCAGCGCCTCTAGCACCGTCATGCCGTCGCGATCGGGCAGGCCCAAATCGAGAATCATCAGGTCAAACTCGCCATCCAGCGCCAGGGCAATCCCGGTTTCGCCGTCAGCTCCGTGGGTGGTGATGAAGCCCTGGGCCTGGAGCCCTTTTTCTAAGAAGGACACAATGCGGGGCTCGTCTTCGACGATGAGGATGCGGCTCATAGATAGGTCTCCGGCAGCGGTTTGAGGGGCAAAACCAGGGTAAAGGTAGCACCCTGATCGGGCTGACTAGCGAGCTGAATGGTGCCGCCGTGGGCCTGCACGATCGCCTGCACAATCGCCAGCCCCAGGCCAGAACCATCGGAGCGGGTGTAGCGACTCTTGCCGCGCACAAAGCGCTGAAAAATGCGGCTTTGATCCGTTAGTTCGATGCCTTCGCCGGTATCGCGCACCCAGAGGCGCACTTGGTTGCGGTGTCGGCTGGAGCCCAGGGCAATGGTGTCACCCGCGCGGGTGTGCTGGGTGGCGTTTTGTGCCAGATTTACAATTGCCTCGGTGAGCCGCTGGCGATCGCCCACGATCTGCCCATCCCCAACGGCCTCAAGCTGCCAGCGGCGATCGCCCAGGGCAGTGATTTTAGCGTACAGCTCTTCGGTAAAGGCCGTTAGATCAATCGGTTCGGGGAACAAAAAGTCGGGACGCTCGGCCTTGGCCAGCAGCATCAGCTCGTCGATGAAGCGGCTCATGCGATCGAGTTCGTCAATCACAATGTCGAGGGTTTCCTGCTGCTCTTGGGGGGTGGTGCCCATCAGCTCTAGGTGGCCGCGAATGATCGTGATTGGGGTACGCAGCTCGTGGCCCACATCGTTGAGCAGCTGCCGCTGGCTGTTGAAGGTGGCCTCAATGCGATCGAGCATATCGTTGAAGGTGCGGGTGAGTTCGGCAATGTCGCCCGCCGATCCGTCGAGGGGAATGCGCTCGGTTAGGTTGGACTCGGTGATCGAGCGGGCCGTTTGGCTCAGCAGCCGCAGGGGGGCCAGCACTTTACCCGCTGCAAACCAGGCCAGGGCGGAGGCGATCGCCAGCACCACCAGCGACACCTGGGCAATGATCAGCACCGACTCGGTCACCTCGGCGCGATCGCGGCTAACCAGGTGCGTGACCACAAACACGCCCCTCACCTGCCCCGCTGCCTCAATGGGCTCGGCCAGGTAGAGCACCGTGCCCGAGAAGGTGGCTTCCCCGTCTTGCTTTGGCATCATCAGGGATTCCCACTGCTGCATGAGGGTGCTGTCGGGGCGCAGGGCCACCGGTAGTGCCAGGGAACTGGCTTTATAAAATTTGCCATCGACAATGGCCAGCAGATACTCATTATCTTCGGGCACATTGCGCGACAGAAATACGTCGAAGATTGCCTCTATGTCATCGCCAAAGGGCTGTCCAGTTTCTGGGTTTCTACCGTTGCGCAACTGCCGAAATTCCTCGACCTCTTGGTAAAGTGACTGCTCAACCCGCTCTTCTACCCGCGCCAGCAAAATCTGCCGTACCGCCAGCACCGAGGCCACGCTCGAAATCACCATCAGCAGCAGGTACCAAAGCAAAATGCGGGTCCGCGCTTCTCCCAGCATGCGCCGCCAGCCGCCAGCGGGTTGGGGCGTCGGGGAATGTTTCGGTAAGACGGAAGGTTTCAAGTTTGGTTTTCGCTCAACATGACGAACTCAGCCCTCTTACCGACAGATGGCTAAATCTGGCTTTAGTTGCAGGACAATAGGCCACTATCTACCGGTGATGGATTCAGCGCGGCAAAGGTTCCTGCTCACAAGGTGGGGTAACAGGTTGGCATCCTTGAAGTGGAGCCTCACTCCCTATTGTCTAGCATCTTGGCCAAGCGAGTTTCGCTCAGGCTCAGCAGCGCCTCGGTGTACCGGCGACGGCTGGGAATGCGGGTGCTGATGTGAATGTGCCGCACCAGGGTCAGCACGGTATAGAGATCGATTTCTCGGGCGGTGGTCGCCGTTGCGCCCCAGCGAGGGGCAGAATTTTGGCTGAGGTAGGTTTCTTGCAGAGCAACTTCGCGATCGCGCAATGCCGCCGCATCCCCCAGCTCTCGCAGGCTTTGCTCGGTGATGTGGGCGATGAAGTTGCCGATATCCACCGCTGGCGATCCCAGGCAGTAGAGGTCGAGATCGACCAGCCAGAGGCGCTCTTCCCCTGGGTTGCCAGCGTCGATGAGGATTTGGTCGGCGTAGAAGTCGCGGTGGATGCCGGTGGGAGGGGGTGGAGGGAAGAATTGGGTGGCGAGGCGATCGCAGGCTTCTAAAACATCCTCAATGCGGGTGGCCCAGTGGGGATGTTGATGGGCGACTTGGGGCAGGCGATCGCGGAGGATGGCTAATTCGTCGGCGAGGGTGTGGGTTTTAGCGGTGGGGACGGGGGTGCGGTGAAGTTTGTGGGCCAGGGCTGCAATTCGCTGGGCCACGGGAATGCCGTCGTCTGCAGCTAGCAACTGAGTGGCGGGAATGCCGGACACTTTGCGCTGGAGGATCATGTGCCAGGCGGGTACCATCCCCAGGGGTTCTGGAGTGGCTATACCGTCGCCGCTGTCCGCAGCCCAGCCGTTTTCCCAGAGGGCTTGCTGCACTTGGTAGCTGGCGACATCAGTGCCCTTAGCGCGAATCTTGCCCAGCAGAGAGATGGGGCCACTCGTGGTTTCGATGTGGTATTTCACCAGGGCGCGGCGACCTGGTTTATGGCGCACCAGGATAGCCGTCGTCACTTGGGTCAAGCTGGGAATGACCGTCTGGATCTGAGCCTGGGCCTGCACCAGGTCGAGGGCTTGTTCTAAAAACGGAATTTTCACATCGAGCATGGTCAAGAACCTCTTTACCCCAACGCCACAGAGGTTTCATCACGCAGGGCCGACTGCATGCGAAAGAGGGTGGCATAGGGGCCGTTTTGGGCTAAGAGTTCTCGATGACTGCCCTGTTCAACCATGCGTCCCTGCTCCAGATAAATCACCTGATCGGCCTGGGTGGCCAGGGAGAGATCGTGGGTAATCAGAAAGGTAGTGCGCCCCTGGGCCAGTCGTCTGAGGGCGGCAACTACAGCCTGCTCGTTGGCGCTGTCGAGGCCGGTAGTGGGTTCATCCAAAATCAGAATTGGGGAAGGGCGCAGGGCGGCTCGGGCGATCGCAACTCGCTGCCGCTGCCCGCCCGAGAGGGTGGCCCCCCGCTCGCCCACCGGGGTGTCGTAGCCCAGGGGTAGGGCGGTAATAAAGTCGTGGGCGTTGGCCAGGCGGGCGGCGGTTTCGATTTCACCCTGGCTGACCCCTGCCACGCCGTAGGCGATGTTTTCGCGAATGGTGGCGGCAAACAGCAGGCTCTCTTGCAAGACGACGCTGATTTGCGGACGCAGGCTGTCGAGGGTGTAGTCGCGCAGGTCGTGGCCATCGATCAGCACCCGCCCGGCGGTGGGGTCGTAGAGGCGCAGCAGTAGGCTCATCAGGGTAGACTTGCCGCTGCCGGAGGGGCCGACGACGGCGACCTGCTGCCCCGGCTGAACGGAAAGGTTAAGCCCTTTCAGCACAGGCTGGCCCGGTTCGTAGGCAAACCAGAGATCTTCCAGGCGCACGGCCCCAGCAAAGATGGGGGCGGGGCGGGCGTGGAGGCGATCGCGCACCTCTGGCTCAGTCTCCATCACGTTCAAAATCCGCTCCCCCGAGGCGGCGGCCTTAGCCAGTCGCCCGGTATATTTGGCAAAATTCTGCACCGGCTTAAAGGCGTTCTTGAGATAGCTCAAAAACACCAGCACATCCCCCGGCGACAGGGCGTCTTGAATCACCAGCCGCGCGCCAAACCACAGCACTAGGGCGGTGCCCAGGGCAATCACCACATCGACGGTACGCTCCAGGTGGGCGGCGAGGCGCTTGGTTTCAACCACATCGTCTAGGCTGCGCTGGTTTTGCTCGGCAAAGACATCGGCAAAGGCATTCTCCAGCGACAGCGCCTGCACCAGCTTGATCGCCGCCAGCGACTCCGCCGCCGTGGCCGCCACCGCCCCCTCCTGTTTGCGCTGCTGGAGCGAGGCGCTGCGAATGCGTTTGCTAAACCGGGTAGCCGCCAGCCAAAACAGCGGAAAAGTCACTGTCGATAGCAGCGCCAGCCGCCAATCGAGCCACACCATTACCACCACCATGCCCACCAGGGTCAGCAGGCTCGAGACCAGGGGCAGGGCAGCGGTAATCAGCACCTCCTGCATGCGGCTGGCGTCGCCGCTGACCCGCACGATCAGGTCGCCGCCGCGGGCCTGGCTGTGGTAGCCCAAGGAGAGCCGCTGGAGGTGGCGGTAGAGCTGGTTGCGTACCTGGGCCATGACTCGGCTGCTGGCGATCGCCAAACTCACTGTATTCCAGTAAGTCGCCAAGGCACGCAACCCGGTCAGCACCACGATCGCCACCACCGCCAATCCCAGCAGCAAAGCCGGATCCCACCTCGCCAAAGGTGTTGTGGCATCGCTGCGGGCAGGCACCAGCACGTAGTCAAAGATCACCTTCATCGGCCAGGGTTCGAGCACCCGCAGCCCCACATCGGCCAGCAGGGCCAGGCTAGAGACCGTTAGCAGTGGCCACTGGGGGCGAATCAGCGGCCAGAAGTATCGGCCAAATTGCCAAAGGCCAGGAACAGCTTGGGTGAAGGAGGAAGAGCGAGCCATGGCGGGAGTGAGGGGTGGAGGGTGAGGGGATGATCAATGTCGCAGGGTCGAATGTCACCTCCAAGCCCATTGGCAAGACAGAGGTTTAAACCGATGATCGGCTAATCCTTTCCGTTGGGTCCAGGGCTGCGGAACGGCCCTGGACGAGGGGGGACTGGGGCCAGCGAAATGGCCCCAGCGGTAGGTCTAGCTTGCCAGCAGATCAGTGGTGCATTGCTGCGCGTTGGCGTTGGCGTTAGCCTCACCCCAGCGTTATGCACCCTACGGGTTGGGGATGGGCGATCGCCAGAATTTTCTCAGCCACCGCATCCCAGGTGTGGTGAGCCAGAATGTGCTGCCGCGCCGCCTGACCCAGGGATCGCCGCCGACTGGGTGAACTCCACAGATCTTCTAGGGCTAGAGCCAGGGCGACGTCATCCCCAGGGGGACGGAGCAGCCCCGTAACGTTGTCCACAACCAGGTGCCGCAGCTGGCCAATGTCGCTGACCACCACCGGCAGCCCCGCCGCCATGTATTCCACCACCTTGAGGGGGGAGAAATAAAAGTCGGTGCTGGCCGGGTAGGGGGCGACGGCCACATCCATCTGGGCCAGCAGGGCGGGGATTTGCTCGGGGGAAACGGCCCCGGTCAGGCGGGTAGCTGGGGTCAGCTGCCGCTCGGCTAGCTCGGCTTCTAGGGAAGCCCGCTCCGGCCCGTCGCCGACGATCAGCAGGCGGGCTCGGGGTACCCGCTGGTGCAGGCGATCAAAGGCGTTGACCAGGTGAGTCAGACCGTGCCAGGGCTTGAGTGAACCGACGAACCCGACGGTGAACGCACTGTGCGATCGCACCCCCAACCGAGCTTGAGTAAAGCGATGGTGGTTGACTCCGTTGGGGATGATGGTGACGCGATCGCCCACACCCCATCCCGCTAGGTAGGCTTTGATTTCTGCCGAGACAGCAATCAGCCCGCTGGCGGCGTGAAAGGCGCGGTGGGCACATTCTTCCGCCAGATCTCGACGCACCAGCCCTCGGTGCTGAGCCTGTTCGTCAATCAGCGGTGCGTTGACCTCTAGCAGGGCGGGGGTGCCGGTGGCCCGGGCCAGCTCCAGGGCGCTGTAGCTCCAGAGGGAATAGCGCTCATAGATCAGGTCAAAGGGGCCAATGCGCTCTAGCTCGGCGCGCAGAATTGGGTTGAGGGCGATCGCTGCCTGTTCGCGCTCAGCCAGCTCCCCCTTGGGCACGGGCGGCAGCTGGTGCAGGGGAACCTCGGCGAGATCAGCAGGGGGCGAGCCACCAATTCGCACCGCAAACAGATCCACCGTTGCGCCCTGGCGACCCAGGGCGCGAATCACCTCCTGCACATGGATGGAGCAGCCCTTGTGGCCAAATACCGGAATCCCCGGATCGGCGCAGACATAGGCAATCCGCATGGGTTACACCTCCTGGAACTGAGGAGTCGGCTGAAAGTGCGATCGCAGCTCGGCGGCGTTGCGGGCAATGTCAAACTCGGCCTCGATCAGCGATCGCGCCCTGGTCGCCACCGAGTCTCGCAGGGCAGCCTCTGTCAGCAGTCGTCGCAGCGCTGCCGCCAGACCTTCGCAATCCCCTTGGTTCACCAGTAGCCCCGTGTCGCCATGGCGAATAATCTCAGGAATGCCGGTGACATCGGTGGCCACGCAGGAGGTGCCCAGTGCCATGGCCTCTAGTAAGGCCGTGGGTAGTCCATCGCGGTTACCGTCGGCTCCAATGATGTACGGAGCTGCGAATACCGCTGCCTGTTCCATGAGCTTAAAGACTTCCTGCTGAGGGCGAGGGCCAAGAATATCCACCCAATCATCGAGATGCAGGGCTTGAATCTGCGATCGCAGCGCTCCCTCCAGCGGCCCGGTGCCTACAATCTGGCAGCTAAACTCAATTCCCCACTGGCGCAGCAGGGCGCAGGCGTCGATCAGGTGGGTCAGACCTTTCTTTTCTACCAGGCGGCAGACCGAGAGAATGGTGGGCGATCGCTCCGCCGGAGATTGGTAGCATAATTCCGACAGGTCCATCCCGTTGTAGATCCGTCGTACCCGGCTGGGATCGGCTCCAAATTGCTGGCGCAGGTAGGCGACGTTGTAATCGCTCACCGTCACCACTGAGGCAGCATCCCGCAGCTTGCGGCGCAGATCGTCGGGATCTACCGACTCGTGAAAAATATCCTTGGCATGGGCGGTAAAACTGTAGGGCACCTCGGCAAAGTGGGCCGCCAGCCGGGCCACGCTGGTGGCGACGCTGCCAAAGTGGGCGTGCAGGTGGGTAATATCCCGCAGGCGAATCTCCTGGGCCAGCCACGCCGCCTGATACACCACGCTGGATCCTTCGGCTGCGGCAGACTCCAGCTTGCCCCACAGGCCAGGGAACACCTGGGCCGCTTCCTTCAGCTCTGACCAAAAATAGGTAGCCGAGTTTGGGGTAAGGGTGGTAATCGATGGATTGCTGCGCCCCTGGGCCGGTTTGCGCAGGTAGGTGACCGGAGCCCGCACCCGAGCAATTTTGTCCTGAAAGTGGGTGTCGGCCGGGGGCCGCAGGGCAAAGATCTGAATCTCAGTCCCCGCCGCCTCGTGGGCCAAGATTTCGTTGACGATAAAGGTCTCCGAGTAGCGCGGGTAGCGTTTGACGATGTAGGCAATGCGAGACATGGGGCGTAGGAGTAAGGATAGGCGAGCTAGGGGACGTCAAGCGCCAAATCACGAGGCTTGAAGGGCGGGGAGCGCAGGCGCGATTAAGAACTTTTTCAGGTCAGCTACCAGATTGTCGAGGCCGCTGAGGTTGACCGCAGGGCGCTCTGTAGCGGCAGCAATTGGCTGATGTAACCACTGGGTCAGGGTTTGAGGGCTGAGCTGGGTGGGGTGCAGCATGTCAATCAAACCCTGCCGACACAGGCGATCGGCTCGGATCCATTGCTCCTGGCGGGGGGTAATGCGGGGCACCACTAGGGCTGGCTTTTGGTAGGCCAAAATTTCGCAGGTGGTGTTGTAGCCGCCCATGGCCACTACCCGACTGGCGCGTTCTAGGAGTAAGGTGGGCTCCGCTAGGTAGCCGACCAGGCGCAGTCGAGGGTTGGCCTGCGCTAGCGCCTGTAGACGCTGCTGGGCTTCCACGGGCATAAAAGGGCCGGTTAACAAAATGCCTGTGGTGTTCGCCGGGAAGATAGCTTGGGCAAAGGCTTCGGCCAGGGTTGCGCCATCTTGGCCACCGCCCACTTGGCACAGCACCAGCTCGCAGTTGCCTTTTGGACAGGCTTGATCCATGCTGGGCAGCCCCAGCTGCTGAATTTGGGCGCGGGCGGCAGCATCGACGTGCTTGGCCCGATCGCGGCAGTCGAGGTAGCCTAGGGGCCGCATCTTCTCCGTAATATCGGCGGGGAAGCGGTACTCGCGGCGCGGGTCATAGATGGCTGGGTCGCCGTAGATCCATACGGTGTCGTAGTAGCGGCGAATGGCGGCGACATTCTCGGCTCGTTTCCAGTCGCGGCGCACGGTGGCGGGGGTGTCGAGCACATCCCGCAGGCCCAGGATGCAGCGGGTCGAGCGGCGGCGCAGGTATTCCAGCGTGGCATCCAGCTCTCGCACGGCCCCTCGGGGCACGTTGTCCACAATTAGCACGTTGGGCCGAAAGTTTTTGACGGCGGCGAGAATGAGCTGCGATCGCAGCTGCACAATCTCCTGAAGCTCTAGGTTGAGCCGCCGCGCCGCGTACTGCCCGTCAGCGTTTTTGTATAGAGCGGGGAGAGTCAGCGTATCAACGCCGTCTGGCACCGCCATGGCATTGGCGTCGCCCATGCCGCTAATCAGCAAGACATCAACCTCCAGGCCAGCGCTGCCCAGCGCCTGGGCAATCAGCAGATTCCGGCGCTTATGGCCTAGCCCCATGGTGTCGTGGGAGTAGAGGACGATCCGCGATCGCAGCCCCCGAGCTGGAGCCGGTGGCGCTGAGGCAGGCTTTGCGTTCGGTGCAACCGTGCCCAAGGCAATCGCGGGAGTCGGCGGCGCTGCCCCCAAGGTTGTCACGGGCTTCTGAAGTCGGTGGGGTGAGCGCAAAACAGCCTCCTCAGGCGCTAAAGCTAGTTACAGCCCTTAAACTAAGCTTAATGACCAAGAAATAGCGGCTAAAGTTCCAAAAAATTGCTTAAATGCCAAATTATAGCCATATTTGCCTTTTGATCTGGCATCTCTATTATCAGCATGCCGCCTCTCTTTAAAGCCCCCGTGAAAGTTCCATGAGACCCTTCTCATGAAACAGCCGACTAGTTTGCCGATCTGGGGCAGTGGTCATTTTGGGTTTTGGTTGCTAGAGTGAGTGAGCTTTGCGGTTTGTAAAGAAACCATTGACAAAGCTTATGTATGATGTCGTTTGGTGGTATACACCTGGGCTGCCTTTGTCGGTGAGGAGTTTCTGTAATGTCTGCGATCACTATTTTTTGCGATTTTGACGGCCCCATCGCCGATGTCTCTGACCGCTATTACGCCACCTACCGTCAGGGTCTGGCATGGGTTCAGGACAACGCGCAGATGCAGGGCAACCCAGTCACCGTTCGCTATCTGTCAAAATCACAGTTTTGGACCTTTAAGCAGAATCGAGTGCCCGATCGGCAGATTGCCCATTGGTCTGGGTTAGAGGGAACAAACATAGATGCCTTCTTAGCCCAGGTCAGCCGCATGGTTAACCACGCCGCTCTGCTCGATCGCGACCAGGTGCAGCCCCAGGCTAGGCAAGCGCTCGACCTGCTGCGTCAGTGCGGGGTGCGTGTGGTGCTCGTCACCCTCCGCTCTCCAGACCAGGTGATGGAATTTTTAGATCAGCATGACCTGCGCTGGGCGGTTAGCGATCTCTACGGCATGCCCCAGGTAGACGCCGCCTACAGTAACCAGGTCAACCACAAGGTAGAACGGCTGCGGGCGGCGATCGCCACCCAGCAGCGCCAGGGCTACGACCTCCGCCAAAGCTGGATGGTGGGCGACACCGAAGCCGACATCATGGCCGGTCAGGCCCTAGGTCTAGACACCGTCGCTGTCACCTGCGGCATTCGCAGCAGCAGCTACCTCCAGGGCTTTCGCCCCACCCACCTGCTGCCCGACCTGTGGACGGCTTGCCAAAAACTTCAGCAGCGAGTCACCCTAGGGGGCCGCGCTTAAGACTGTCTACCCATACCGACTTGGATGGGTACGTAAGCTTGGTCTGGCCTATCCAGTATTGATACAAATCGTCCCTGTGGCCTTGGCTACAGGGACGATTTTGAAGAATAAAATAGGGCGTGATAGTCAGGAATTGTGGCTGTCTTGCCTGTGTCACCAACCCGTTCGTCTGTCATGTTTTCCCTAAGGCTCAGCGGGGTAGCGATCCCACCAGCGATTTAGGGGATAGTACAGCGCCGGAGCCCAAAGACTGCTCAAAATAGCGGAACTCAGCGCCACCCGCTGGTGATACATCCAGATTCTGCCCAGGGGCGGGTAAAGCGAATTGGCCGACAAAAGCTGGTCAAAGCTAATCTGTAGCGCCAGCACCGTTTCTGCAATCACCGCCATGGCAAAGACAATCAGCGCCACTGACACAATGTCTTCTTGCAGGTAGCGCTGTTTCTGCAGGCGTGCCGTTAACACGCCGACCACAATCAGGCTAAGGGTGTGGGTTGGGTCAGGGGCCGTCATGGCATCCTGCAGCAAGCCCAGGACTAGCCCAGCCAGGGCGGCCTCCCATTGGGTTCGCTTAATGCTCCAGGCCACGACCCAAATCAGCAGCCAGTGGGGAGTGACCCCCAACAGTTCCATACCCGGTATGCGGCTGGGCAGCAGCAACAGACAGACCAGCACCGACGCTACGGTAACCAGGCTGTTGATCATCCAGGGCTGCCGCCACAGGGGCCGTGACGATGCTCTTACCCCAATGGTCATGGCTGAGCCCCATCGCCGCCAGGAATCACGCCATTCTCAGGTGTCGCCCCCGGCAGTACAGGTAAATCTACCGTTTCCTGGGGTTCAAAGGGATGAATAATGGCCCATTCTAAAATAGGCAGAGGCGACGACAGCTGAATTACAGCCTCCGGAGCGGGGCTCTTGGTCAAATCGATCGATTCAATGCGCCCAATGGGAATGTCCTGGGGAAACAGGCGGCTGTAGGAAGAGGTAACAATTACGTCCCCAGCCTTGACATCGGGAAGTTTTTCAAAAAACTCCATCACCACTCGGTTGTTAGACTGCCCTCGCACCACCCCCATGGCGCGGCTGCGGCTGACCTTAGCCCCCACCCGGCTAGTGGGGTCGCTGATCAACAACACCCGTGATGTGCTGGGCGATACGGCGACTACCCGACCAATTAGGCCGCCAGGGCCAGTGACTACGTGCCCGGTTGCCACATCGTCACGGCTGCCCCGATTGAGAACAATATGCTGCCACCAGTGGTCGGCCCCCCGTCCGATCACCGTTGCCCGTACCCCTTCTAGGAGGGTAGCGGCTTCGTAGTCGTTGAGGGTTTGCAGAGACCGATTTTGGTTCTCCAGCTCTACAATGCGCTGCTGGAGCTCAAGAATATAGCTGTTTTCGAACTGCTGCTCACGACTCATGCCCGGCTGAAGAGGCCGGGTTAGCCAGTGATAGGTTTCGTAGATAACGGCACCTTCATTGGCCCGCATAAGCCAAGCTGAGGAAATGGCCAGGGTAACCATTCCCGCTTTGAGGGCGTGACGTGTCCACCAGCGGCGTAGGGCAAACATAGGTTCTGGGTAGATGACGACTCTGGGGATGCCCTACAGGCTCGATCGCCCGCTGAAGACTCGGCCCATTTGGCTGAAGTTTTCTAACACTCGCCCGGTGCCCAGCACCACACAGCTCAGAGGATCCGCCGCCACATGCACCAGAATGCCGGTTTCGTGGCTGATCAGGGTATCTAGCCCCTTGAGCAATGCCCCACCCCCGGCCAGCATAATGCCGCGATCGATAATGTCGGCAGCCAATTCAGGGGGGGTACGCTCCAGAGTGCGCTTGACCGCTTCGACAATGACCGAAAGCGGTTCGGCCATGCTCTCGCGAATCTCAGCGCTTTTGACCGTGACGGTGCGAGGCAGGCCCGACAGCAGGTGCAGACCGCGCACATCCATAGCGATCTCGTGGTCATCGGGGTTGGGGTAGGCTGAGCCGATGGTGATCTTGATTTCTTCGGCGGTGCGTTCTCCAACGACGAGGTTGTGCACCTTTTTCATATAGCTGGAGATGGCTTCGCTGAGTTCGTCTCCGGCTACGCGCACCGACTCGCTGAGCACCGTGCCCTGCAAGCTCAGCACGGCCACCTCGGTGGTGCCGCCGCCGATGTCCACAATCATGTTGCCGGTGGGTTCGGCCACGGGCAGGCCTGCGCCAATGGCTGCGGCCACGGGCTCATCGATCAGGTATACGGTGCGGGCTCCGGCCTGCTGGGCGGCATCCATCACCGCCCGCCGTTCAACCCCGGTCACACCGCTGGGAATCCCAATCACGATGCGGGGCGATACCAGGGTGCGGCCTTCATGCACTTGGCGAATGAAGTGCTTAAGCATGAGTTCGGCGGTGTCAAAGTCAGCAATAACACCGTCCCGTAGGGGGCGCAAAGCCACCACGTTGCCGGGGGTTCGCCCTAGCATGCGCTTAGCTTCTTCCCCAACTGCCAGGGGTTTCTTTTCGACCTGGTCGATGGCCACTACGGAAGGCTCTTGCAGTACGACCCCTTTGCCGGAGACGTACACCAGGGTATTGGCCGTACCGAGGTCAATACCCATATCGCGAGAAAATCTGTCGAAGAAAGCCACAGGCAATAACGCCCCTACATCAAGAAAAGACAGTGAACCAATGCTAAGGCATGCCCCTAGGGGCTGACGTTGACATCGAAGTGGATTCTATTACGTTTCGTATCGGTGCGTCTAGTAATGAAATATTTATCGCTAGAGGGAAAAGCCCCAGGGTATCCCCGAAGATTTGAATCTGTCTGAATCAGTAGACCCTAGACCTAATGGCAACTATACCGATGTCAAAGATGCACAGCCTGCCCCATGACGGGTTTAGTTGGCGCAGAGTTCCTGACGGATGATTGAGGTTTCGCCTACAATGCTGGGACGAGTGTTGGGCAAGCAGCAATGACAATCAATGTGGTAACTCTGGTGGGCCGCGTGGGCACTGACCCAGAGGTAAAATATTTTGAGTCGGGCACGGTGGTGTGCAACTTGACCTTGGCGGTGCGGCGGCGATCGAGCCGAGATGATAAGCCCGATTGGTTCAACCTTGAGCTATGGGGCAAAAATGCCGAGGTGGCGGCTAACTACGTGCGCAAGGGCAGTTTGATTGGCATAAGTGGTGCCCTTAAGCTCGACCACTGGCAAGATCGCTCTAGCGGGGCAGCCCGCTCAAAGCCAGTAGTACGGGTAGATCGATTGGATTTGCTGGGATCTCGCCGCGATAATGAAGCCTCGATGAACCTCAACGATGACGAATTTTAGGCCGGTCTTCACGCTGTTCAACAGTATCTGCCTGCTGGGTTGGGCACAAACGAGTACAGATTTTAATTGTTGACTGAGTGCTGAGGGTTCAGGTCGCGGGGCCAAATTCTTCGAGCCAGTCAAAGATTTGGCTGAGTTGATCGGTGCTGACTAGCCCATACTGCCACAGAGCCATGGGCAGCAGGTTTGTGGCCTGCCCCGCCTTGCGTAAACCCATGGCGATCGCTTCAGACGATACCGCCAGTTCAGTTTGCAGAAACTCGATAAGCTGCTTTTGACGTTGAGAGGCCATAGGAATCTGGGCAGAGGCGAGTAGTTAGCCCTTACTATAGCGATTCCGACTAAATACTGCCTCTGCCCTAAGAAGTCCTTAGGGCTAACCGTGTTCTACCGTTCGGGGCGGCTTTCGAGATGGTTGGCAAGCCGAGTCAAGGTGTCGTTGAGCTTTTCTTCGATAGTGGGCTCAGGATCGGCAGCGGCTTCTTTTCGTTTGAGGCGCTCAAAGGCGCGGATGATGATGAAGAGCACCAGGGCAATGATGAAGAAGTCAATGATAGTACCCATGAAGCTGCCCAGGCGAATCCCAGGGCCGACGACGGCCTCGCGCCAGTCAGTGCCGGCCCCCGACAGCAGGGGATTGATAATAGCGGGCATTAGAATATCTTCCACCAGAGAACTAATGACGGCGCCAAAGGCTCCGCCAATGATCACCGCCACGGCTAGATCGACTACGTTCCCTTTTAGGGCAAAGGCTCTAAAATCGTCCCAAATACTGAAGGCGCGCGCTCGGGTACGCCGACCGCCCATACCGTTGGCCATAGAGTTGTCCTCACAGAACAAATACAGATAAACAGTATTACAACACTTCATAAAGAATCTATATGTCATGTCCTCGTTGGAGCAGGGACGGTTGACCCAAATCGCCCCTACCGCCGCTCTAGTTCGCTGGACTGCTGGGGATTGCCCCATGGCGAGTTCTGTGCAAACAGAACTCGCCATGGGGCTTAAGCTGAGCGCTGTGATAAAAGCCGCTGAGTTTTTGGATGGCCGATCTGATTTGCTAAAGGTCGATAACTTAAAGCGGCGTTCTTCATCTTGCCTTGCCGAGACCAGGTTGTATGTTTAGCCACCCTTTTGGTGGCGGTGGCCGTCCTATCCTAAACTGCACCTCAGGACGTTAGTGAATACGGTTTAGACCGAGGAGTGACAGGATGGATGCAGCCGCCCTTTGGCAACGCTATAAAGACTGGCTCTACTACCACGAAGGTCTGGGCTTTTACCTAGATGTCAGCCGCATGGGGTTTGACGATGCCTTTGTAGCCACCATGCAGCCCCGCTTTGCGAAAGCATTTGCCGATATGGCCGCGCTGGAGGCTGGGGCGATCGCCAACCCCGACGAAGACCGCATGGTAGGCCACTACTGGCTGCGCGATGCCGATCTGGCCCCCACCCCTGAACTCAAGCAAGACATTCTCGAAACCTTAACCAGCATTGAGCAGTTCGCCAGCCAGGTGCGCACTGGCAGCATCACCCCCCCTGGGCAAGAGCGGTTTACCGATGTGCTCTCCATTGGCATCGGTGGTTCGGCGCTAGGGCCGCAGTTTGTCGCCCAGGCCCTGGGCCCTGACTTTCCACCTCTGGCGATTCACTTCATCGACAACACCGACCCCGAGGGCATCGATCGCATCTTGGCCCGACTAGAGGATAAATTGCCCACCACCCTGGTGATCGTCACCTCGAAGTCGGGGGGCACCGCCGAAACCCGCAACGGCATGGTGGAGGTACGCACCCGCTTCGAGCAGCGGGGGCTGAATTTTCCTAAACAGGCCGTCGCTGTCACCGGACGGAGCAGCAAACTCGAAAACCAGGCCCTCAATGAGGGCTGGCTGGCCACGTTCCCCATGCGCGACTGGGTGGGGGGCCGCACCTCCGAGCTATCGGCGGTAGGGCTACTGCCCGCCGCTCTGCAAAACATCAGCATTCGCTCCATTCTCGGCGGCGCGCGCGAGATGGATGCGGCCACCCGCGTGCCCGACCTGCGCCGCAACCCCGCCGCCCTGATCGCCCTGGCCTGGTACTACGCAGGCAACGGCAAGGGCGAAAAAGACATGGTGGTGCTGCCCTACAAAGACAGCCTGCTGCTGTTTAGCCGCTACCTGCAACAGCTGGTGATGGAGTCACTGGGCAAAGAAAAAGACCTGGACGGCAACCTGGTCTACCAGGGCATTGCCGTCTACGGCAACAAAGGCTCTACTGACCAGCATGCCTACGTGCAGCAGCTGCGCGAGGGCGTAGCCAGCTTTTTCGTCACCTTCATTGAAGTCCTGAAAGACCGAGCTGGTGAGTCGGCAGAGATGGAGCCCGGTGCCACCAGCGGCGATTTTCTGTTTGGCTTTTTACAGGGCACCCGCAAGGCTCTCTACGAAAACCAGCGCCAATCCATCACGCTGACGATTCCTGAGGTCAATGCCCACACTATTGGGGCGATGATTGCGTTATACGAGCGGGCGGTGGGTTTCTACGCGTCGCTGGTGAATATCAATGCCTACCACCAGCCGGGCGTTGAGGCGGGCAAATTAGCTGCCTCGGGGGTACTCGACCTGCAACAGGCCGTAGTCCACGCCCTAGCCCAGAGCGCAGAGCCGTTGACCCTAAGTGAACTGGCTGCCGCAGCGGGGGCACCTGACCAAGTAGAGACGATCTATGCGATCGCCCGCCACCTCCACGCCAACCAGCGCAGTCTGGTCATCCACGGCAACCCCGGCCATCCCGAAGCGATCAAGATCGCGGCCTTAAGCTAGAGCCTACGTTGGCACGTTTGAACGGTCGGACGTGCCAACGTTCAAACCCTAATCCGGAATCCATACGTAGGGGCTGCCCGATACCGCAATGCCCTCGGTCTTAGAAAAGCGAATTACTACCAGCCGAGAGCTATCGCGGCCCAGATCGAGGTAGCCGCTGGCCCAGACATCGGATCGCACCACCCCGGTAATTTCGAGGCGGTAGCCGCCGGGAGGCAGGTAGAGGGTTTCCTGGCGATCGAAGTTGTGGGGCCGATAGACAAGGCGATTGTTGAGGTAAACCGCACCCCAATCATTGCCGCGAGCATCGAACTCGATTCTCACCTGCTCGCTCTCTGTCTCAGGGCGGGGGTAGGGCAGAATAATAATCGACGGTTGGCGAAGAATGTTTGGCGACTGCCGAATAATCACCCGTCGGTTTGAGCGAATGATGCGGTCTGGCTCAGCGGTGGTGCCCTCTTGGGCCTGGGCGATCGCGGCAAAGGGTAGGGCGATCGCCACAGCTACACCCCAGAGGAGGCACCACCAGCGTTGGGTTAATTTCCTAGGAATGGCCTTTGCCTCCGACCCACTAGGAGACTCACTTCTATCCGCATCAACCACTATCCCAATACTCCTTGACTCGCGGCCTCCAGTCCGATGGTAGTTGCCCCTGTTTTCGATCGAGGAAAGCCTGTGACTCTTAGCCAACTGGCGGCTAACCGGCGACCCAGCGGCGGGTAGATATCCACACCTCAAGACTGCCTACCCAATTCAGTAAAGTTGACTAAAATCTAGATAAGGAAAAACGGCTTGACCAGATTTAGCGGCTAAGCTAGCTCTGTGGTTAGTTTTAGCTTGTGCGATGGTCAAAGACCGGCCCAGGAGGGCCATCGCCCTGACCGAGGCACCTAAATCTATTCTGCCAAATCTATTTCGTCGTAGAGGATAGGGCTTTGAGTAATACCAGCAACTTTCGTGAAGCGATTAGTAAAGCTAAGGGGCAAACCCTAGTCGGCCCCAACGTCATTAAGAATGCTCTGCCCTATGTCGGCGGCGGCCTGATTCTAACCGCCCTGGGCTCCTTTGGCGGCCTGAGCGTGATGGCCAGCAACCCGGCCATCTTTATGCCCACTTTCTGGGTGGCGTTCATTGCCCAGATTGCGCTGTTTTTTGTGGCGATGAACGTGGCCTCCAAGGGCAACAACAGCACCGCCCTGCCCCTACTAGCTACTTACAGCCTGCTGACGGGCTATACCCTCAGCGGCCTGCTAGCTGTAGCCCTGGGTACTGCTGGGGTCGGTGTGACCGGCATTGGTGCGTCGGCTTTGGCATGCGGCGTGGTCTTTATCGCCGCCCGCCAGATTGGCTCTAACCTGTCTGAAGAAGACGGCTTTGCCCTCACCAAAACCATCGGCATGGGCGTTGTCGCTGTGCTGTTGGCGGTAGTGGGTCAGTTCGTCTTCTCCTTGTTTGGCGGCCCCATTCCCCAGTTCCTCGACATTGCCATTTCGGCCTTTGGCGTGCTGGTGTTCTGCGGTGCTTCGGTGGTCGATTTCTTCATTCTGCCCCGCACCTACAAAGATGAGCAGTACCTATCGGCGGCGCTGTCGATGTACCTCACCTACATCAACCTGTTTGTGTTCATTCTGCGTCTGCTGATTGCCATCAACCGCGACTAGCACGCTGGCGGAGTTTAACCTCCTCTATTGAATATTGAACCGAAGTCCCGGAGCCAAATGGTTTCCGGGACTTTTTTGATGCCCGATTTTGACCGTGCTGGTCAGCTCGGGGCGATCGCACCTTCCCCAACCTGCTCAACTAAAAACGACGTTTCGCGCCCCATCCTTCCTATACTGATACCTTGGTGCCCGTTGCCCTAATTCGCCCCGGATCAGTTTTAAGGAGTCCCATGTCTGTCATCCGCGCTCTGCATCAACAGTTGGTCAGCAAAGAACGCTCTGCGGTGGAGATTACCCAGAGCTACCTCGACCAAATTGCAGCCCTGGAACCCACCGTCCGCAGCTACCTGACCGTGACGGCTGACCAAGCCCTGGCCCAGGCAGCCCAGGTTGATGCCCGCATTGCCGCTGGCGAAGACATTGGCCCGCTGACCGGCATTCCCATTGCTCTCAAGGACAACCTCTGCACCCAGGGGGTACGCACCACCTGCGGGTCGAAGATTCTCGAAAACTTTGTGCCCCCCTACGAGTCAACGGTGACCGGAAAACTGCGGGATGCGGGGGCGATCGCCCTGGGCAAAACCAACCTCGACGAGTTTGCCATGGGCAGCTCCACCGAAAACTCGGCCTACCAACTGACCGGCAATCCCTGGGATGTCAGCCGCGTACCCGGCGGCTCTTCCGGCGGGTCTGCCGCTGCCGTAGCGGCTGGAGAATGTGCCGTCGCCCTCGGGTCAGACACGGGTGGCTCGATCCGTCAGCCCGCTTCTTTCTGCGGCATTGTGGGTCTTAAACCGACCTACGGCCTAGTATCGCGGTTTGGATTGGTGGCCTTTGCCTCTTCACTCGACCAAATTGGCCCTCTGGCCCGCACCGTAGAAGATGCGGCCCTGCTGCTCGGGGCGATCGCAGGCCACGATCCCAAAGATTCCACCAGCCTGGATGTCAAGATCCCCGACTATACCCAATATCTCAAGACTGACCTCAAGGGCCGTAAGGTCGGTATCATCACCGAAACCTTTGCCGCCGAGGGTATTGACCCCGCCGTGCGCGCTGCTACCGAAACCGCTATTCAGCAGCTTAAAGACCTTGGAGCCGAAATCCAAGAAATTTCCTGTCCCCGGTTTGCCTACGGCCTGCCTGCCTATTACATCATTGCTCCCTCAGAGGCATCGTCGAACCTGGCTCGCTATGACGGAGTCAAGTACGGCATCCGCAACAACAACGACAGCCTCATGTCGATGTACACCAAAACGCGGGCCGAGGGCTTTGGGCCCGAGGTGAAGCGGCGAATTATGATCGGCACCTACGCCCTGTCGGCGGGCTACTACGATGCCTACTATCTTAAGGCCCAAAAGGTGCGCACCCTGATCAAGCAAGACTTTGAAGCGGCCTTTGGCCAGGTCGATGTGCTGGTGTGCCCTACCGTTCCCACCACTGCCTTTAAAGCGGGCGAAAAGGTAGACGACCCCCTCAGCATGTATCTGACTGACCTGATGACGATTCCGGTCAACTTGGCGGGGCTGCCAGGGCTCAGCCTGCCCTGCGGCTTTGACGACCAGGGAATGCCCATCGGGTTACAGCTGATTGGCAATGCCCTGCGCGAAGACCTGCTGTTTGAGGTGGGTTACGCCTACGAGCAGGCGACGGAGTGGCACAGTCGGGTGCCCTAGCCTCTTTTGCCGATGAAGCAGGGAAACCAAGTTGGGTTGGATTGCCTAGGCGTCTCTTGCGGCCCCAGTCGCTGGTGGGCTGGGTAGGGGAAAGTTTTGCCTAACCCTTCAACTGCTGAAAAAATCGGCACAGGGGAGTATGGGGAAGCGGGGCAAATGCCCCATAATAGGCAGCAAGCAAGGGGCAAAGTTTTGGCAACTGTCACCGGTCTTTAAAGCCCTATTCGCTTACTCACCTACTTTCTCCATTCTTTCCATGCCCATTGTCAAACTTCTCTTCGGCGTTCTGGGCATTGCAGGGGTCATCTATCTTTCGTTGTGCAGCTGGCTGTGGTTTGCCCAGCGGCGGCTGATGTATTTGCCCTGTCCGGCCATGGGCGTGACTCCGGATGCGTTTGGCGTTGTCTACGAAGATGTTTGGATTCCGATCGATGGGGCTGGGCTGGTGCACGGCTGGTGGCTGCCGGCGAACTCGGGCAATGGCCTCACCATTTTGTATCTCCACGGCAATGCTGGGAATGTTTCTAGCAATTTGGGCAAGGCGCTGCAGCTGCGATCGCTAGGGGCCTCGGTGCTGACCATCGACTACCGTGGCTATGGCCAGAGTTCTGGACCCTTCCCCACCGAGCAGCGGCTATACGAAGACGCTCTGGCGGCCTGGCGGTTTTTGCAGGTTGAGCAAGGCGTCATGCCTCAACAGTTAGTGGTCTACGGTCATTCCCTCGGCGGGGCGATTGGCATTGAGTTAGCTAGCCATGTGCCTCAGCTAGCAGGGCTGGTGGTTGAAGCGTCGTTCACCTCTATGGCCGATATGGCGACCCTTTCCCAGTACAATCGCTGGTTCCCGGTGCGTCAGCTGCTCACCCAAAGGTTTGAGTCGATCGCTAAGGTCAACCGCCTCAAGGTTCCTACCCTCTACCTGCATGGCCTAGCGGATGCCTCGGTACCGGCTGCCATGAGCGAGGCGCTCTATCAGGCTACGAGTGGCCCCAAGTCTCTATGGTTGGTGCCCGATGCTGACCACAACGACCTACCTGACTGGGCGGGCGATGAGTTTGCTCAACGTCTGCGCCAGTTTTTGCAAGATTATGTGTTGGTTAAGCACTAACGGCCCTAGCCGATCTGCAAAGCTCGCGTAAATCCCGCTGTGAGGTCTGCAAGCGCCCGCACTGAATTTGCTATCGTTAGCGCTAACAGAGCGATCGCCTTGCCCCTGGGCGATCGCTTTTCAATGTTCAGGGCTGCTTGCCAAGCTAGTGCAGGCCACAGTTTCGCTAGCCTATACCTAAATCCTGCTCCTATTCATCACCCTATAAAACACTCTATGGCTCGCCTTTCTACGGAACTTACCCGCTATTTTTTTGAAGAGGTCGGCACTCCCCAAGTCAGCCTCAAAGAAATCTTGACCCTGGCTGGCGAACGCACCTTTGGCTTTTTGTTCGTCGTGCTGGCGTTGCCGTCTGCCCTGCCGCTGCCGGCCCCTGGCTACTCAACCCCCTTCGGTATCGTGATGTTTCTGCTGGCGGTGCAGCTTATCGCCGGGCGCACTCAACCCTGGATGCCTGAAAACTGGAACCACAAGCAGTTTGATTTGGGGTCGGTGCAAAAAATTGTCAAGGCAGGTACCCCCTGGCTGCGGCGGCTAGAGGCGGTTTCGCGACCTCGCCTGACGCCGGTCTGCACCAGTTTGCCGGGGCGCACGGTTTTGGGCATTGCGATCGCGCTGATGTCGATCTCCATGATGATCCCCATTCCGGGCACCAATACCCTGCCCGCCATGGGCATTTTTGTAACTGGGTTTGGCCTGCTCGACGACGATGGTGCCATTAGCTTAGGTGGGCTGGTGCTGTGCCTGATGGGGGGCATTCTCACCACACTAATTTTGACCTTTGGCTACGAGGCGGTCAAAACCGGCATCGAGTTTCTCAGCAACCGCTTCTTTTAGCCCTAGCTCACCCCCAGAGTCAGCCCCCAACGCCGCAGGGTACCTGTGGCACCGGCAACACTGTCCACCGCCCGCAGTCGCCAGGTGCCTTGGGCCGGTTGGCCCAGTAGCCTGACGAGCACGGGGGTCGTTTCCAGGCTGTAGGTTTGGTGTAGCTCGCTTTGGCGGCCCAGGGTGCGGCTTTGAATGATTGCGGTTATGCCGTTGGGGGCAACCAGGTGCAGGCTAATATCTCCTAAAAACTCATGCTCTAAGACGACTTCCACTTGGATATCGGCCACGGTTCCGGCAGCGGCGATCGCCACGCTGCTCTCCACTCCCCCCGGCTGATTGTCTGGGATCGCCTGCTCGGTCTGGTTTTGCTGCTGCACCACCCGCCCTAGCTGTCGCCCCGCAAAGGCCCGACGCTGGGCCTCGCGCACCGCCGCCGCCGCATTTACCTTGCCGTAGCCAAACCACTGGGAGTGGCCGTTGGCATTGTAGGTGCCGTACTGAAGGCCGAGCTGGGGGTCTGGAGTGCGATCGACAATTTTGTCGGCGGTGGTCTGCAAAATTTCGCGCACCTGCCGAGCCGTCAGACTGGGGTTGACCGAGAGCATCAGCCCCGCTACCCCCGCTACCACCGGACACGAGCTAGAGGTGCCGCCAAAGGTATTGGTGTAGTCGTCGCTAGAGTAGCCCGCTCCCTGGGTGCGATCGCTCGTCACCATGCCCCGCCCCGGCTGGTACTGGGTCAGCGGCGGCCCAGTTGGCACATTGCCCACCTGGGGCAGGGCCATATTGGGCGGCGCGTTGTTGCTGGGGGCCGCTACGGCAATGTGTTCGCCCCAGTTGCTGTAGGCGGCCTTGGTGCCCAGGCTGGTCGAGGCTGACACCGCAATCACATCGGGGTGAATGGCAAACCCGCTCAGCCACCGGGTGGGGCCGTTGAGCGCATTCTTAGGCCACTGGGTTTCGTTTACAGTGCCGCTGACGGGGCGGTTGGCATTGCCCGCCGAAAAGACAATCACGCAGCCCTTGCCGTTGCGCCCGGTGGTGGCGGCCCGCGTCAGCGCATTGGTCTGCCGCAGGGTAAGAGGAAAGTAGTTTGCCGCCGGTGACCAGCTACAGACAATCACGGCGGTCCCCCGACGCACCGCCTCGTCAAATAGCTGTTCGATCGCCCCATCGTCGATAAAGCCCGTGGTACGAATCGGTAAAAAGGCGCAACCAGGGGCCACCCCGACGATGCCAGTGGTATTTTCTTCGCCAATGGCCAGCCCGGCGACGGCGGTGCCGTGGTTTTCGTCCTGCTTGGCGGGCAGGGGCAAGGCATCTTTATCGCGCAGATCTAGCGGTGCTACCAGCTTGCCGACTCCCTGGAGATCGGGATGGTTGAGGTCAAACCCGTCGTCGCTGACGGCAATCACCACCGACCTGGATCCCCGAGTAATATCCCACGCGGCTTCCGCTGAGATGTGCGACCCTGGGGTCAAGCTAGCGCCACCGTTGTGAAACAGGTGCCACTGCTGGGGATAGCGATCGTCCGTGGGGCGGTAGAGGCTGCCGGTTTCTATAGACAAGTTAGGTTCTGCCGCCAGCACCGTCTCCAGAGCCATCAGTCGGTTGGCAATTTTGATTGGATTTTCGATCGCCGCTGAGGTAACCCGCACCACAAAGGTATTGGGCATGCCCTCTAGCGGGTTTTCGATGGCAATGCCCAAGCTCCCCAGAAGGGCGTCAATCGTGGCAGCGGTAGTCTCGGGGGCAAACTGCACCGTGAGCTGGTCGGTCAGATAGACCCAGGTTTGCGGGCTATCGACCAGGCGATACACATGGCTGGCGAAGCGTACCGTCGGGTCTTGGCGGGCTGCGGTTAGGGCTGCTTCCAGACCATTCTCAGCCATCTGCCACTCCACCAGCTGTCCTCCTGCTACCGGGCGCACCGCCAAAGGGTTGAGGCGCTGTTGCAGCGGTTCTAAGGCCGTGGGTGTTGTCAGACGGGTGGTGAAGCGGGCGGGCACTTTTTCGAGCAGCAGCTCTTCGCCGCCGCGCTGCAAGATTTCCCCTCGAAAATTGCTGCGGGGGCCGCTGCTGGGCAAACGAGCATCGGAGGGAAAGGCGGTCATTGAGGAGTTGGCCCCCGGCGGGAACTTTTTGCCACTAGAGCAGTCTGTGACCTGGCTATGGTGCTAACCCGATATACCCTAGGACAGTTGCCTGACTGGGTTGGAAATCGGTACTGCACCATACCGAGATGATAAGATACCCCAGTGATTTTCTGTTTAATTGTCCCTCACTGCTTTGTTGTCCCTCACGGCGTTTTACTCTATGGTCGTCTTTACCCGTTTGCTGCGTCAGTCTTGGGGCGGTTGTGCCGCCGCTGCCCTGTCTATTGCCCTGGTTGCAGGGGGATCTGGGGTGGCCCTGGCCCAGGAGGGTAGTGGCTCTGAACCGGTACGACCGCTAAACCAGGCTAGCAGCTCCCTCAGCATTGCCTCGGGGCAGCAGCTTATGACCGAGGCCAGCGCTGCGATCGCCGACCAAAACTATCCCCTAGCCGAAGAAAAGCTCAAGGCAGCCAAGGAGAGCTTTAACCAGCTCTCAACCTACTACCAAGAGCTAGCTCAGATGTTTGTTGGGGTTGACACCCAAATCAACCGCAGCAACCGAGAAAAAGCGCTAGAGACCGCGCAGCTGCGCGATCAGGCGTCCTATCAGCTGGCGCTGGTCTATCGCTCGCAAAATCAGGCCAACGAGGCGGTGCCCCTGCTGATGGAAATTCTGCGCAGCCAGCAGCCCACCCGCGATTTGGGCCAGCGAGCCTATCAGCAGCTGTTTGAACTGGGCTTTGTCGATGAGCCCTACAATGGCCGGGCGGCTGCCACCCCAGTCGAACCGGCTGAGCCAGCTGAGGCAGTCGAGCCAGCCGAGCCGACTGAATAGGCGATCGCTCCTCGACCTTTCTTAGTCAACCATAGCTAGATTCAATGCCCCCCGGTTAGCGACTAAGGGTTGCTCCTGGCAATATGGTCTTAGGGGAGTTGAGTGCCCCAGCTACCTATCCCACAAGGAACTGTTCATGATTACTCCCGACCAGGTTAGCACCATGATCAAAGCTGGCCTTCCCGACGCCGATGTGCAGGTGCAAGATTTGACCGGCGGCGGCGACCATTACCAGGTGGTTGTGGTTTCGTCACAGTTTGCGGGGCGCAGTCTGGTGCAGCAGCATCAGTTGGTGTATGGGGCGGTGCGCGAGGCCATGTCCTCCGAGGCTATCCATGCGTTAGCCTTAAAGACCTATACCCCAGAAGATTGGGCTGCTCAAAGCGCCTAAGCCTGGGCATCGCTTCGCCTCAACCGTTTACTTCGTTCTGCAAGGGTATCGACGCTATGGATTCGGCAACTAAAGAAAGACTCGATCAGCTGGTGCAAAACAACACCATCATGGTGTTTATGAAGGGCAACAAGCTCATGCCCCAGTGCGGTTTCTCCAACAATGTGGTGCAAATTCTCAACGTGCTGGGAGTCCCCTTTGAGACCGTTGACGTGCTGGCCGATTCAGACATTCGCCAGGGCATCAAAGAGTACTCCAACTGGCCCACCATTCCCCAGGTGTACATCAACGGCGAGTTTGTCGGCGGTTCCGACATTCTCATCGAGCTGTACCAAAACGGCAAGCTTCAAGAAATGGTGGAAATTGCCATGGCTTCCTAGGGGTTTGCGGTAGCCTGAATGGCTAAATCACTCCTCCGGCAAGTTTGAACTCAGCTCAGCCCTCTATTATCAAGGGCTGAGCTGAGTTGTTTGTGCCGATCTAGGGATCGGCTGCTTTTTAGGCGGTATAGGTTGCCCCTAGGCCGAGCGATCGCAGCCCTCGGCGGTAGGTAATCGAGGTTTTATCGGCCCCAATGTGGGATTCTGCCGACATATCGAGCGGCAAATCCTCCGGGTATTGGGCTTCTACCACCTGCTTATCTTCCTCAAACACCTGATAGTTAAACTCATATACCGGCTCTAGGGGCATATCTTTGTCGAAATTGCGGCAGATCGGCACAAACACCCGAGTTTTGCGAGCCGAGATTGGGCTAGCCGCATTGAGAATACACAGCCGCCCCTCTCCCGGAAAGTGCACGGTCAGCCGGGCCGTAAACGGTAGGAACACCTCAAACACCCGCAGCCACTGAAAGTCTGCCGGAGCGCGGTCTTGCATGGCCTTCGGAAAATTGCTCACGCTGCTGAGATACTCTGCCCGCAGGCCATGCTCCGTGGGGCTCACCTCATAGCGCGGCACCACTGGATTGTTGATATCGCCAAAGGTGTCGGTATGCACCCAGGCGAAATGAGCCACGTCCAAAAAACCTTCTATCTGTCGGCCTGCCGCCGCATCTAGGTCTACGGTTTCGGGCAAAATTTGCTGATAGTCAGGGTCATTCCACTCGGGCAACTCGGGCAGGGGGTATTGGTCACTGCCGCTGAGGGTCGTCCAGATCAAGCCATAGGCTTCTTTGACCGGGTAGGTTTTGAGACACAGTTTTTTGGGAATGCTGGCCTCTGGGTTAGCGGGCACCTTAACGCACTGACCATCGGCAGCGTAGTGAAAGCCATGGTACTTACAGACCAGATGGTCGCCCGCTACCCAGCCCATGCTGAGGGGAATGCCTCGGTGCAGGCAAATATCGTTGGCGACCGAAAGACCGCCAGCCGTGCGCCAAATTACCAGCCGCTGGTCGAGCAGGGTAGCGGTGACGGGGTGATCGGTTACGTCATGGCTAAAGGCAATGGGATACCAGAACGGGTAAAGCGCATCCCAGTCTGATTCGGTAAAGGTGCATCCCCTTGGGTAGGTCTGTTGATGGGCCATAGCAATGCCTTCCAAAAATATCCTGTTAGGCATAGCAGACTCCATTAGCCTCAGTCTGACGTTAGTAATACAGCGCCGCAGCGCCCTGGTCTCTCCTTCAGGTTGGTATGGTAAACCCAGGCAAATGCATCCTTCGCTATGACCACAACTGCTCTGCCCCCGGCCTTTCAGCAGCGTCTTGACGGCGCTGCAATCACGCGCCCGATGGTGCGACTTTGGCTGTTGGCCGCCAGCTTAATTGCCCTAGACGGGTTTGACTTTTTTATTATTGGAGTCGCTCTGCCGTTTTTGCAGCGCGACTTAGACCTGGGGCCAGCGGCAGTTGGGGCTGTGGCGGCGGCAGCGATCGCCGGTTCCCTGCTGGGCTCGCTATTCCTCGGGCCGCTCACCGATAAACTGGGCCGTCAGCCCATGCTGATTGCCGACGTCATTCTATTTGTGGTGGCTACCGCTGGCACCGCCCTGGCCTGGAACCTGACTTCGCTACTGGTCTTTCGGGTATTGGTTGGGGTGGCGATCGGGGCCGACTATCCCATCAGCGTGGCCTACATTGTCGAAAATGTGCCCACGCGCCACCGCGATCGGCTAGTGATTGGCGCGTTCTCGTTTCAAGCCGTGGGGGCGCTGGTGGGGGCGCTGGTGGGCGTCGCCATTCTGTACGGATTTTCGGTGGGCTATCCAGGTGATGAGCAAATAGCGATTCACTACGCCTGGCGCTGGATGCTGGGGGTGGGGGTGGTTCTAGCGCTGGGGGTAGCTCTAGCGCGCTTGGCAATTTCCTTTGAAAGCCCGGCATACCTGCTGGCCCAGGGCGACTACGAGGAAGCCTCTGCCATGGCCTCTGAGCTGCTGGGGGAGCCCATTACCCTAGAGCCCGATCGCATATCACCAGACAACCAGCCTAAGCTTCGCTATCGAGACCTATTTGCGCCGCCCTACCGCCGCCAAACGCTGCTGGCTGCGGTGCCCTGGTTCTTGCAGGATATCGCCACCTACGGCGTGGGCATTTTTACCCCAGTTATTTTGAGCGTTTTGGTGTTTAGCGAATCGTCTGATCTGGTGGCGCAGACCCTGGCCTCGGCCAAGGGCTCGGCCCTAGTTGATCTCTTCTTAATTCTCGGTTTTCTGTTAGCGGTACTGATGGTGAAGCGGCTGGGGCCGATCGCACTGCAAATCGCTGGGTTTTTAGGTATGGCTCTGGGGCTTGGGCTGCTGGCGGCTTCGGCAGGGCTGCCAGCAGAAAGCCGTGTAACGATGGGGTTGATTTTTGGCGGCTTTTTCCTGTTTAACCTGTTGATGAATGCTGGCCCCAATGCGACCACTTTTCTCCTGTCGGGGGCCGTGTTTCCGGCTGCGATTCGAGCTAGCGGGGCCGGGTTGGCAGCAGCCATCGCTAAAGCTGGGGCGGTGTTAGGCACCTTTGGGCTGCCGATTCTCCAGCGGGCTCTGGGGCTGGCTCCAACCCTAGGTCTGTTGGCGGGGTTGTGCGTGGTGGCTGCCCTAATAACTCTGGCCTATCGCCAGGCAGCGGATCCGCTAAGGCTGGTGAATAATGGGGCGATCGCCGACTCCGCGCCTGGGGGATCGGCTTTCTAGCGCTAGCGGGCTGGCGCTGAGCAGCGCCGAGGCCTCGGCAGCAGGCATGGGCTTGGCCCAGTAGTAGCCCTGGCCAAACTCGCAGCCTAGCGATCGCAGCGCTGCCGCCTGCTCCAGGGTTTCAATGCCCTCGGCAATCAAGTCCATCCCCAGGGTGTGGCCTAGGCCAATAATGGTGCGCACAATCTCGTGGTCTTCGCGACTGCCTCCCATATTGCGAATAAACGACTGATCAACCTTCAGGGTGTCGATGGGGAAGCGTCGTAGATAGCTCAGCGACGAGTAGCCCGTGCCAAAGTCGTCCATCCCCAGTTTGCAGCCCAGGGCTTTGAGCCCCAGCATCAAGTCAATGGCAGTCTCAACATCGCCCATCACCATGCTCTCGGTAATTTCAAGCTTGAGGCGGCGGCCGTCGAGGTTGGTCTCCCGCAAAATTTGCCCTAGCTGGTCGGCTAGATGGGGCTGTTCAAACTGCCGCCCCGATAAGTTGACGCTGATCATCAAGGGGTGGTCAGGAAAATCTTGCTGCCACTGGTGGGCCTGGCAGCAGGCGGTGCGGCAGATCCACTCGCCCAGGGGCAAAATCAGCCCCGTCTCTTCCGCCAGCGGAATAAACCGTATCGGTGATACAAACCCCTGGCGAGGATGATGCCAGCGGATCAGAGCCTCAAACCCGGCCACATCCCCCGTTTCTAGATCAACAATGGGCTGGTAGTAGAGCACAAACTCTTGGTGGGCGATGCCGTGGCGCATCTCGGTTTCGAGGGTGAACTGATCGGCGGCGCTGGCCATGCTGGCCGCAAACACTTGATAGCGGGTTTGGCCAGAGCGCTGGGCGCGATACATGGCGGTTTGGGCATCGCGCAGCAGGTTCTCAGCGGTGTAGGCCTGCTGCGGTTGAGGCACGACGATCCCAATGCTGGCGGTCATAGCAATGTCTTGGTTATTCAGGCTAAAGGGCTCTCCTAGCGCCTGCTGAATGGCATTGGCTAGGTTGGTCAGAAACTCTTGATTGCTTTGCCGCAGGGCTAGGGCAAAGTCATCGCCGTTGACCCGACCCAGCTGGGCCGTGCGGGGAATCACCCGTCGCAGGCGCTTAACCATCAGCAGCAGTAGGCGATCGCCCGTAGCCTGCCCCAGACTGACATTGACCTGCTTAAAGCGATCAAACCCCACCACCATAATCCCTGGCGGGCTGAGGTGCTGCCGCTGGGCTGAGGGCGACAGATGTTGATCTAAGTGACTGAGCCAGGCCTGGCGATTGAGCAGCCCCGTAGGCAGATCGCGGCTGTAGGTATAGAAAACCCGATGGGCCATGGTTACGGCCAGGGCCAGGGAAAACCCCACCGAAGGTTCTAGTACCGGAATCCAAACCGTGCGAAGAAAGAGCCCCCAGCCTAGGGAATAGAGCAACCCCAGGGCTGTCAGACTCCCCAGACCAAGCCCCAGAGGATGGCCAAACCGCCAGGCCAGCACCCCCCCGACCACGGCCCAGCCCCACAGCCACAGCCCCTCTCCCCACCGGGGCCAAAAGCTAAAGGTCGAGCGCTGGTGCTGGGCGATGTCGAGCAGGTGGCTAATGATTTGGGTATGGACGATAACGCCAGGGGCATGAAAGGTTTCGATGTCGCTGCTGTAGGGGGTATACAGCACGTCTTTGAGGCTGGGTGCCAGGGTGCCAATGACCACAATGCGATCGCGAATCTGATCGGGGGCAACGGCCCCTGCCATGAGTTCGCTCCAGGTCACCGTAGGAGCGGGGCTGTAGCGGCTGCGATAGTTCAACAGCGTTTGATAGCCGCGCGTATCGGCCCGCTGGTAGCCCCCGTGATGGGTCTCTAGGGGCAAAATCGGCACCTGCCCCAGCCACAGAGCCTGGGCATCGTAGCGAAACGCTTTGCCCAGAGTGGCCAGATAGTGCAGGCTGACCCGTAGAGCAAAGGAATAGTAAGCCTGGTCGCCCCCGGCTACAAACAACAGGCTGCGTCTCAGCACCCCGTCTGGGTCAAGGACAAGGTCATTAAAACCAACCCGCTCCGGGGGAACCCCCGGCGGCGCAGCAACGTCACTAATAATATTGTTGATGGCCACCAGGTTATCGGCCTGAAGCGCCAATGCTAGAGCCTGTTCGCCGGGGGAATGGGCTAAATCTCGGTAGAGATCGAGGCCAATCACCCGTGGGCTGTGCCGCTGAAGCTGGGCCAGCCCCTCGGCCAAGACCTGATCCCTGAGAGGCCAGCCATAGCGGTGTAGATCGGCTTCGCTGATACCGACAACCAGCAGCCTGCTGTCGGCTGCGAGGTCAACCCGCCGCTGCATAAATTGATCGAAGACTTTAAGTTCTAGCGGTTCTAGCCAGCCCAGAGACTGTAGACCCAACAGTAGCACCGACGTTAAAACGCTGGTCAGCAGGATGGAACGTCCCGCCGTGCGCAGGCGATTGGGTATTGGAAAGAGCATTGGCCATCGGCGAGAGAACTCCATGGCCATTGGTTACTGCACAACGGTAGCGAGATCGAGGGTTTCTAGCAGACGACTCCACTGGGCCTGGACGAGTTCGTTGCCAGGATGGGCCTGACGTAGCTCTACCAACAGCGCGATCGCATCGCTCCACAGCCCTTGACCCTGGTAGGTTTCGACTAAGTCGAGCTGGGTTTCGACCAGGGCCGTATCGGCTGGTACGGGGGTGAGGGGTACCCGGCGCAGCCAGCCCTCTAGCACCACGTTTTGAGAGAGGTCGCGGGGGTTGCAGGCGACCACAAAGTACCAGTGATAGTCCTGATCGGCGTTAACTAGATTGGCGGGTAGGTGTACCCCAATCAGGGGTTCAGTACCGGCCACCAGGGTGGTCTCGTACAGTCGATTCTCGTCGGCATCGTGGAGAATAAACTGGCCGTGGTAGGGGGACTCGGCTGTCGGTACCGAAAAGTAAAGGGAGGGGCGATCGCTAGCGGTAACCCCCAGGTTGCTGGCGGGGTTTAGCGCCGCCAGAGACCGGCTGTCGATGGCGCAGTTGCCCCGGGTTCCCCCCCCTACCCGGCGGCCCGGAAATGCGCCGCGATCGCTATTGCCTGATTGGGCCAGGGCAGGTTCTGACGCCGTAAATGCCGCCAGCCCTACCATGAGGGTCAGCGCTAAAAAAAATCTAGATCGAGTGACGGTGCCCATGGTGAGAAAACTCTGATTTAGTCTAGTAGCTGTCTTCTTCAAGGTAGTGATGTCTGAGAGAGGAAAGAACCGTAGTATTACCGGGGACAGATCTGGGGGCTTTAAGTTTTGGTGAATGCTGATTAAGCCCCAATCAAGCTGCTCGGTTTACGCTAATCGGCTCTACCACGGGCTGCTGATTAAACTGAACCCAGCCCAGTAGTAGGGAGAGGACAAATCAGTCCCAGCGCTGGTCTGTAAATCACTGGGTACAGGTACAGCACCCCGGGGCAGCAGCAGTTGGTCACCCTCAAACCGGGCCTCTCCTCGCAGCATAGCTAGCTGGGCCTGGCGCAGGGCCTCGCTTTTGGTAGGGGTTTGCCCCAGATGACTATAGAACTCATTCATCAAGGCCAGAGTGCCCGCATCATCCACATTCCACAGGCTGGCCAGGGCTGACTTCACCCCCGATTGCAGAGCCAGACCAGCAAAGCCCAGCTCCGCTTCGTCGTCGCCCACGGCGGTGCGGCAGGCACTCAGCACCAGTAGCTCTAGGGATGGCGAGTTCCAGTTCATTTGGCGCATCTCGTCTAGGCTGAGCTGGCTATCCCACAGCTGAATGTAGGAGTTGCTGGGGTCGCCGGGCTCAAATACCGCATGGGTGGCTAAATGTACCACGGTGGGCGATTGGGCCCGCAGCCACAGCCGCAGGTTGGGTAAGGTAAACCCTTGGTTGAGGAACGATCGCCCCTGCCAATTCTCCCCCTCGGGCCGGGTGCCGCGCAGCTCTGACAAAATACTGGAGAGTTCGGTGGGCACTGCTGGCAGCGGCTCCTGGGTGTCAAACTCAGAGGCTCCCATGGCCAGAATATTGCCGGGGCGTAGAGGCGTGTAATCGGTCTGAATGAGGTTAAAGGCTGGAATTCGGGTGAGGCTGTACTTCTCAATCAAGAATTGCTCGCCGTCGTGGAGGGCGGCCAGGGGCACGCCCCGCACGCCGCTACCGAGACAAAACAGTAGGGTATCAATGCCCTCTGCGGCTAAAAACTCGGCCTCGTAGGGCTCAATAATCCACTCGTGGAGCTTTTGGGCGGCGGGACGGTTGCGCCGGGGCACTACGCTGCTGGTCTCTAGCATAAAATCGTTGACCGTCGCGCGCAGGAGGTCGTCGGGCACGTTGTAGAGGTCGCGCACGATGGGCTGCCCCTGGGCGGTCAGCAACACCAGATGCAGGTGGTCACCCCGAGGAATGACCCAGATGACTGCGGGGTTGGTGCCGGTTTCGGCTCCCAGGCGGGCCAGGGTAGCAGCGATTTCGGCAGGCCCCTGGGTGACGGCCATCGGCTCGTCACCAAAATATTCGGCAAAGTCTTCCTCTAGCCCCTGCTCCATGGCCAACACCTTTTCGCTGAGGGTTTGGGCGCTGGCTGGCAGGGCACTGAGGGCCGCGATCGCCAACGCTACGCTCCAGGTGGCTAGCTGGGGAACTCTTTTCTGCTGAGTTGAATTGGGTTGAGCGGTATAGGACTGAGGCGATCGCGGGCGAAAACTCTTAAACACAGGGCTGTCCTCAATGCACGTTGGGTTAGCGCAGGGCGCTATGGCCAAGAGTGCCCACGGGGAGAACAGTCCCTCCGCTCAAATTAAGTGACTTAACGAACAATTTATACTGAGCTGCTATGGAAAAGCCCTTAGATAGCCGTCATCGCTGACGTAGGTGCTTCTTCACTCTCTGGGGAGACTTCTTCAAAGCGAATTACGTCTTGGCGAGGGCTAGCATGGCTGACCCGCACCTGAAACTGCTCCCCTAGGGCTACGGCTCGGTTAAAGCGCATGGCCAGCTCCAGGCCCAAATCTTCTACCATAATTAGCCCTAGCCCTTCGTCTTCGCGCAGCCAGCGCAGCAGCATCACATCCCAGGGTTGGGCTTGGTGGCGACGCAGGTACTCTAAGGCCCAGTAGCGCTTAGTCTGGCGCTCGACCAGGGTGGCTTCGTAGGCGGCAGAGCTAGCGCCAATGGCCAACTCGGTCACTTCTGTGGAGGAAAAAGGTAGCGGCTCGCCCCGCAGGTGGGCTTTGAGCTGAAAGTGGGTCACCAGATCGAGGTAGCGACGAATCGGCGAGGTGACTTGGCTATAGCTGTCTAGCCCCAGGGTGGCGTGGCGGCTGGGGGTAATGCCCACTTCGCTGCGGGTCATGCAGCGGCGAATGGCCGAGTCGCGCACCCAGCCGGTGGGTAGCGAAATCAGCTCTTCGTCGGAGGGTAGCTCGGGCTGGGGCTGGCTGCGAAAGGGAATGGCGAGGGCGTGGGTTTGCCCGTAGCGGGCGGCCACTTCCCCAGCCAAAATCATCATTTCGGCCACCATTTGCCGGGCCGTAGAGTCGTTGAGCACTTCGATGACAATGTCGTCGCCCGCCTCAGACACCTTAATACTTGACTCGGGCATGTTGATGCTGATTGCCCCCTGGGTGAGCCGCCACTGGCCACGCACCTTGGCCCAGTGGGCCAGCCCTTGCAGTTCGGGCTCGGCGGTAATGCCCAGTTCTAACATTTCATCGACATCGTCGTAGGTGAGGCGGTAGGTGGGACGAATCAGGGTGGGATGAATTTGATAATCCTGAATATCGCCGTCAGCCGTGAGGGTGATGCCAAAACTGAGGGCACAGCAGGTTTGCCCCTGAATTAAGCTCATGGCCCCGGTGGCCAGCTCCATGGGGAACATGGGGATCATGCCGGTGGGCAAATAAACCGTGGTGCAGCGGCGACGGGCCTCAAGGTCTAAATCATCGCCGGGCATGAGCCAGCGGGTGGGGTCGGCAATGTGAATCCACAGGCGCTGGGTGCCGTCGTCTAGGGTCTCTAGGCTCAGGCCGTCGTCGATTTCTTGGGTGCTGGCGTCGTCTACGGTGTAGGCCTTGAGGTGGGTGAGGTCTATCCGGCGGGCATCGGGGTCAGGCGGCGGAGACTGGAGACGCTGCTGCGCCATAGCAAGGGTTTCCTCAGAGAAGTGACCGGGAATTTGGCTGCGCCTGAGGGCTAGATTTTCGTGGACGCTCCACAGTCCCAGTGCCACTAGGGTATCAAATGCACCCGCCGCTGTCGGGTTAGTACCCAGAGCATTAAGGATTTCTAATGCCTGGATCCGCTGACTTGACTCGTCGCCAAGCAGAGCCAGACGCTCCAGGATTTCGAGGCGGGGGCGATCGCTCTTTTCCCAAACCACGGGTTCGCCGGCCATGGCCTGCCGGGCTTTGGTAATGAAGGATTCCCACTCGTGCTGACGCTGGGCCTCGCGCTCAATTTGCAGCCGTAGTTCGTCAACTTGGGCAGCGGGGCGGGGTTCGTAGCGATCGCCCTTTTGCTTGAAGAAAATTTTGTCTTCGGCGAGCAGTCGGTGAGCGGCGTAGCAAAAAGTGGAGCTTTGGTCAGAAAACAACAGCTGCGCCAAAGCAGCCGGGTCAGCAGATTCCCCGGCTTCGGTTAAAAACTCCCAGGCGATTTCTAAACTGGAAGGATCGATATATTGCTCAGCTTCTGAAACGAAGGAGGCAATATCAGTAGGTTTATAGCTGTTGCCGCTGACCTCGTAGGTGAGGTCGCGAGGATGGAGGGTGTGGGCTTGGCCCCGCTCGTCGATCACCACCCAGTTTTTTTTGCCCTCGGGACGATCGACGACCCCTAGACGGGGCTGTCCCTGGTGCTTAAATTCGACTAGCGTTCCTTTGTCAACCAAGCCAACACCCTAGCGATCGCCATCCCTAGCCTAGCCTAGCCTTCCCCATTCACATAGGGCAGCAGGGCGATAATTCGCGCCCGCTTAATGGCAGTGGTGAGTGCCCGCTGTTGTTTAGCGGTCAAGCCAGTGATGCGGCGAGGCAGAATTTTGCCGCGCTCGGTGATGAACTTACGAAGCAGATCGACATCTTTGTAGTCGATCGGGTCTTCGGGCTTGATTGGAGATACTCGACGACGAAAATAGGCCATGGGTGCTAATTACTTGATTTCTTTGTGGATGGTGTGCTTGTTGCAGTGAGTGCAGAACTTTTTGAGTTCGATGCGGTTGGTCGTGTTACGACGGTTTTTTTGGGTGGTGTAGCGAGATACACCGTTGGAGCGCTTATCCGGGTTGGTTCGGCACTCGGTACACTCTAGGGTTATGACGAGGCGGACGCCTTTAGCCATGACGGTTTACCTGAAAATAGGGCGGGCAAAAATAATACACAGTCTTTCATTATTTCACAGCCCGACAAGATCGCCAACATCAATTTTGAGATGGGAAAGTGGTGGCCATAGGTAGGGTGGGCATTGCCCACCAATAAACTCGACAGTATGACCAGAGGTAGGGGCCTGCGGCGCACAATTGGGGTCAAAAGCCAGATCTGCTGCTGGGGCCATTTTGATGGCCCCAGACCCCCGTCAACCAGGGACGTTCCGCCGCCCTGGACCCGACGGAAAGGACTAACCGATCATCGGTTTAAACCTCTGTTCTGCAAATTGGCCTGTAGGCAACATTGAACTCAGCGGTTCTAACCCTCTGGTTTGCCTTTTTGACCTACGCCCCTTATCTCACATTTCTCATCTTCCCTACTCGCCCACTCACTCGCTCACTTACCCGCCTACTTCCACTCCCTACCCACCCACCTTCTGCTCCACACCAAACCCGACCAGCGCTAGGCTATCCATTGCCTCTCCCTCGGCGGGGCGGTGGTAGTTGAGGATGCGGCGAATGCGGGTGTTGGGGTTGACCAGCAGAATGGAATCGACGGAGACCACGCGGGTGTAGGGGGTGGTCATGAGCAGTTCGCGGTTGCTCTGGTCGTAGGTGAAGGTGGAGATGATCGGGCGGTCTTCTTCGTAGGCGCGATCGCGCAAGTAGTCCCCGGCTAGCATAGTCCCCTCCTGCTGCTTGGGTACGAACAGCGCCCGCAGTTCTTGGGAAACTTCTTCGCCTTTGTCAGAGACGGTGTGGAAGGCGAGTTGAAAGCCGGGCAGTTGGTCGATGTTGTCTACGGGGTCGTAGCCGTTGTCAGCCAGCACCTTGCGCCGTAGTTCAGGGGTGATGCCATCGACGCGAAAGTCGGTGTGCGATCGCTCCACCTCTTGCTGGGCCATGTAGTGATAGGTGCGCTCAATCGACCATTGCCCAATGCAGCAGTCGAAGAAATAGGTGATGTCGGCTAAATCCATTGCGTTAGCCCTGGGGGGATGTGCGTTAACTCCTACGGTACCAGGGTTTGCGAAGGCTCTCATCAACTGCCTCTAGCCTCACCCTCAGGATGCCTCAGCGTTAAGTATTAATGCTTACAGATTCTCCCGCGAGACTGCGTAGGATAGGCGACAAGTTTGACTGAATCACCCACTCGGGTCATTGTCGGACGCCTGCCTGCCCACTATGATGAAAAAACAAAAGTTAAGAAGTCTAACAATCTTGCTTTTCTGGATTGACTTTTGCTGCTCCATGTCCTGTCTTTGGATGGCTAACTATGCCCCTCTCCGCTGATGTTGCCCGCCTTTTGGCTGAACCTTTAGTGCAGGCCTTTTTTCAAGAAACCGCCGGAGACTGGCGCTCGGAGCGTCGCTACTACACCCTTAAGAGCGGCGAAACCCAGGAAGTGGTGAGCCAGATCACGATCGAATTTTTAGAAGCAGGTGCCGATCAGCTTTTGGCACTCGCCGATTTACACCAGCTTGATGCCCAGCAGCCGTTAATCTGCGGCACCACCGTCACCTGGGAAAGCGAGTACGTAGGCACCGGCAAAAAGCCGGTGGCGGGCAGCACCATCTTTGGAGTGCGCGGAACGACCCTGTATCGCGATCGCGGTTTTGCCACCCCTAAGCCCGTCACCGCCCAGTACCACTTCAACGACAGCCGCACCCTGGTGCTCAAAACCCAGTACAACGACTCTTCATTTGAAGAAGAACTGCGGCTAATCGGTCAGCGCTACCGCACCCGCCAAACAGTGATTTCCCGCGCAGGGGAAGAGATCATGATTGGGCAGTATTTGGAAACGCGGCTTTAGGCTCCAGAGCAGGCGTAGAGGATTTGCCGCCAGCTGCACGCCACGCTTGCTCAAGCCAAAATCCCAAATCCCAAATCTAAAATCCTAAATTGCTTACTGGCGCGCCTCTAGCACCACAGGGCTAACCAAACCCCAGTGGGGGTTGCCCTCGCCTGTGGTGAGGCTAACCCAGCCCAGCCCTTCGCTGGTGCCAACCCAAATCTTGTTGCCCGTATTAGGCGAAAGCGAAAGGATGCGCCCGGAGGGCAGGGATGGCACCTGACCCAGCAGTTCACCGCTGTCGGGCCTGATCTTAAACAGCCCCGTGGTGGTGCCGACCCAAAGATTGCCGGCGCTGTCGAACTCAGTGGATTGGACGTTGCGATCGCGCATTGTGCCGACCGATCGCACTAGTTCGGCCCGCACCGGGTCTACAACCAGTAGACTGCTGGCGGTGCCGACCCAGAGGTTGCCGCGTGGCCCCAGGGTGAGCGACTGCACCGCGCCCCCCGGTAGATCGCCGACCTCACGGATGGGAAAAGCGCTGGCGGTATTGATCTGCACCAGCCCGTCGAGGGTGCCGACCCAAAGGTTATTGTTGCCGTCCAGAGCCAGGGCATTGGCGCTAACGCCGGGCAAATCCTGCACGGTGGTCATCAGCAGACCGCGATCGGGGCTGATCATGACTAGGCCGCGATCGGTGCCGGCCCAGAGAAAGCCACGGCTGTCTACCAATAGCGACAGCACCCGGTTAGAGGGCAGCGTGAAGTTTTGAGCGGTAATGACGTTAGTGCGGGGGTCAACCCGTACCAGGCCATCAAAGGTGCCTACCCAGATGCGCCCGACCCGGTCTTGGGCTAGGGATTCTAGGGTGCGGCTGGGCATTCTGACTCGCTGCAGGACTCGTCCGGTTTCGGGGTTGATGCGAGAAAGGCCCGCCCAGGAGCCGACCCAGAGGTCGCCGGTAAAGTCGGGCTGAAGGGCGGTAACGCGGTAGTCGTTGGTCAGGGGTGCCTGGGCCAGGACCGGTGGGCTGCCAGATTGAAGGGCGAAGGGTGAGTCGGGGGTAATGGGTAGGGGGTAGAGACTCCCCGGTGACAGGGTTAGCGACGATAGCAGCAGCAGGCTTAACATATTCTCTCCCCACGGTTTGCGGTGGCGTGCGACAGCCCCTAATGGATTGCCCTGACAGGTTGCCCTTCAAGGCTTTAGGGCACCTTCAAGCGTTACAGTATATCGACAATTGCTGGGGGTGGCGTCTCTGGGCTGAATTTAGTGATCAGCATCCCTTGGTCATAGAACAGGGTTGGCTTCAAAGAACTTGAGAAACCCACACTTTGTGTCATCTTGATCCATAGTTTTTAGTTATGAATGTATACAGATCTTCCAAAACTAAACTTATCCAATCGCTGATAGTATGCTAACCATACGGTAATAAAAAATACTGAAAGCACTTGTGGGGTGGCCGTTTTGAGGGCTGTCCTAGAAAATGCTTTGGTATTTCTACTCGTCTCAAATTTGCGTGGACTGACCGGGGCTTGGGCTGAGCAGAGGCTTCCTTCAACGGGGAAGCTATTTTGTGTGCGGCTGGGCTAGCAGGGGTTCGCTTGAGGGATTTCTTAGATTCACAGGAAGGGAGACATGTCTTACTCTCAGACAACGACTCAATCAAAAGCTGGCTACAGCGCCGGGGTTAAGGACTACAAACTGACCTACTACACGCCGGACTACACGCCCAAGGATACCGACATCCTGGCGGCGTTTCGGATGACCCCCCAGCCCGGCGTGCCGCCCGAAGAGTGCGCTGCTGCTGTGGCCGCTGAATCGTCTACCGGTACCTGGACCACAGTGTGGACCGACCTGTTGACCGACATGGATCGGTACAAGGGTCGCTGCTACGACATCGAGCCCGTGCCCGGCGAAGACAACCAGTACATCTGCTACGTGGCCTACCCCCTCGACCTGTTTGAGGAAGGTTCGGTTACCAACCTGCTGACCTCCCTGGTGGGTAACGTGTTTGGTTTCAAGGCTCTGCGCGCCCTGCGTCTGGAAGACCTGCGCATTCCTGTGGCCTACCTCAAGACCTTCCAGGGGCCTCCCCACGGCATTCAGGTAGAGCGCGATCGCCTCAACAAGTATGGTCGTCCGCTGCTGGGTTGTACCATCAAGCCCAAGCTGGGTCTGTCGGCTAAGAACTATGGCCGCGCTGTGTACGAGTGTCTGCGCGGTGGTCTCGACTTCACCAAAGACGACGAGAACATCAACTCCCAGCCCTTCCAGCGCTGGCGCGATCGCTTCCTGTTTGTGGCCGATGCCATCCACAAGTCCCAGGCTGAGACCGGCGAGATCAAGGGTCACTACCTGAACGTCACCGCCGCCACCTGCGAAGAAATGATCAAGCGGGCCGAGTACGCCAAAGAACTCGGCATGCCCATTATCATGCACGACTTCTTGACCGGTGGCTTTACCGCCAACACCAGCCTGGCTCACTGGTGCCGCGACAACGGCGTGCTGCTGCACATTCACCGCGCCATGCACGCTGTTATTGACCGCCAGAAGAACCACGGTATTCACTTCCGCGTGCTGGCCAAGTGCCTGCGCATGTCTGGTGGGGACCACATCCACACCGGTACTGTGGTGGGCAAGCTCGAGGGCGACCGCGCCGGTACCCTGGGCTTTGTTGACCTGCTGCGCGAAAACTACATCGAGCAGGACAAGTCTCGCGGTATCTACTTCACCCAAGACTGGGCGTCCATGGGCGGCGTTATGGCCGTAGCCTCCGGTGGTATCCACGTGTGGCACATGCCTGCGCTGGTAGAAATCTTCGGCGACGACTCCGTGCTGCAGTTTGGTGGTGGTACTCTGGGTCACCCCTGGGGTAACGCACCGGGTGCCACCGCCAACCGCGTGGCTCTTGAAGCTTGTGTGCAGGCCCGTAACGAAGGCCGCGACCTGGCTCGTGAAGGTGGCGACATCATTCGTGAAGCTTGCAAGTGGTCACCCGAACTGGCCGCCGCCTGCGAACTGTGGAAGGAAATCAAGTTCGAGTTCGATACCGTGGACACCATCTAAATGGCTAGCGGGTACTGCGGTATCCGCTGGGCGGCGGCTTAGGGCGCGTTGGTCAGTCCACCGATTCGCAGGGTCTCAAAATTCTTTGGGAATGCTGTGCAAGTTACCGAATCTGACAACTATTCGGGCTTAGATCAGGGCTACCAACCGCCCGACTGGCGGGGTCTACGTCAATCGTTCGAGAGACACCGATGGACCTTAAGCAATCGGCTAAAGAGACCGCTAAGGTGCTCACTAGCTACCTGACGTTTCAGGCTGTGAAAACAGTGCTGAATCAGCTCAAGGAAACCAACCCCGCCCGCGCCTATTGGCTTAACGGGTTCTCAACTAAAGAAGCGCTTCAGGATGGCGAAGCCTACCTGAGCGCCCTGTTGAGCGAGAGCCCAGACCTGGCTATTCGAGTGATGACTGTGCGGCAGCACATTGCAGAGGGTATCTGCGAGTTTTTGCCCGAGATGGTGGTCACTAGCATCCAGCAGGCCAATATGGAACACCGCCGCCAGCATTTAGAACGCATTACTCAGCTGGGAGATGCTGAACACACCGTCGATTCAGAATTTGTTGAGGACGCCGATGTCCCGCAAGAATCTGCGGCTGACGCTGACCCCTCCCCTGAGTAGGCGATTGGTCTCAACTCTATGGCTCATTTGTTTAGTTCACGGCGTCAGCCGATCGCACCCTAGTTAACTTAACGAGGACCTATGAAAACTCTGCCCAAAGAGCGTCGTTTTGAAACGATGTCGTACCTGCCCCCGCTCACCGATGCTCAGATCGAGCGGCAAATTGCCTACATTCTCAAGCAGGGCTACTTCCCCGCTATTGAGTTCAACGAAGCCTCGAACCCCGAGGAGTATTACTGGACCATGTGGAAGCTGCCCCTGTTCAACGTCACCTCTACCCAAGAAGTGCTGAGCGAAGTGCAGGCCTGCCGTTCTGAGTACTCCAACTGCTACATCCGCGTAGTGGGCTTTGACAACGTCAAGCAGTGCCAGATCGCTAGCTTCATCGTGCACAAGCCCGGTGCTACCAGCAGCGGCTACCGCTACTAAGGTCTGCCCCGTAAGGGGGTAGACAACGACAAAAGGCGGAGAGGGTTAACCCTCTCCGCCTTTTGTCGTTGGAGCTATAGCAAGAGCTGTACATCCCATGCTATCGGCTAGAGCAGGTGGCCAGCAGTTGCTGGTCTAGCTCAGAGAGGGTGGCGATCGCATACATGCCCTCTAGTTCAGTTACCCCAGCTCCACCGCTGCTGCTGGCGATGTTGGTGTCGGCCACCATCGCTACCGAATAGCTCGATTCGCTCTGGTCGTAGGCATCGGTAATCACCAGGTCGAGGGCACCGTTGCCCACCGTGCCGCGCACACAGTCAAAGGACGATGAGTGCTGATAGATCGCTCCGTTCAAGCGGCCTTCCTGGGCTTCAAACACAAAGTAGACAGCCCCTACCGTATCGGCAACCGGTGACTCACCGTAGAGATAAATGCCGTTAGGGATGCCGGGGGTGCTGCCTGATGCGCCACTAGCCATGGCCGAGAGCCCAATTACGGCGGCGGCAGCGGTGGCTAAGCGATACAGGCTGGTTTGGACGCGATCGCCCCAGATGGGAGATTCGGATTGAGCGGCAAGAGCGGGGGAAGGGGCCATGACGGGGGGTTTCAAGCGACATAAGTAATATCCCTCTAAAGGCCGATGCCCGTGGTGATAGCCTCCCCTGGCCCTGGTGATGTTGGTAAGGTGAGGGTGTGATCTCGATCAGCCCGGTTTACTATGGTCAGCTGCTTAACCCCTCGCTCAAGCTATCGGCCCGTGGTTCAGAAGGTTTTGTGCAGGGTAGGGGGGCTGGCGCTGGTTCTAGGGGGATGTGCGTCCGGTCAGCCAGAGATAGCCCTTGAAGCCCTAGAACCAGCCCTAGACGTACCCACCCTGGCCCAAACAGCACCCCACGATCTAGCGGTGGTGCCCGAACCCCCTCGCCCTGAGCCCGTTACCGTTTGGGAGCACCTGGAGCAGGCCGATCGGCAACTCTACGCCGTGCTGCTGCGCCACGCCCTGGCCCCAGGTACCGGTGACCCAGCGGGCTTTCGGCTAGAAGACTGTGCCACCCAGCGCAACCTGTCGGCGGCAGGGCAAGACCAGGCACGGCGCATTGGGGCGGCATTTCGGCAGCGAGATATTGCTGTGGTGCAGGTCTTGTCGAGCCAGTGGTGCCGATCGCTCGATACCGCCACCCTGATGGATCTAGGCCCGGTGGAACCCTTTGAGCCGCTGAACTCATTTTTTCGCGATCGCCGCACCGCTGCCGATCAAACTGCCCAGATCCAAGCCTATCTGAGTCGCCAGCCCAACCGGGGAGTCATCGTCATGGTCACCCATCAGGTCAACATCACCGCTCTCACTGGCGTGGTACCTGGATCTGGGCAGGCCGTTGTGATGACCCTTGATGATGAGGGTAATTTGGTGCAGGTAGGGTTGTTGGATGCGGGGGAGTAGCCGCAAATGGAATGGCCATAGACTTTGCTCCGCCAAGCCGCCTAAAGGATGCAAAGAGGTCAATAAAAAAGGAAGGAGCATAGCTCCTTCCTTAACTTTGAGATTGTTATGGGTTTAGCTTAAAACCGCTTAGGCTTCTTCAAGGCGAGCATAGAAAACGCCCTGCACTTTAATGTCTACCGGCTGCGCGGTACCCATGTCGGTGTCAGAGGGTTGCTCTGCTTCAAAGGTGCCAGCGACTTCACCAGTGGCGCTGTCGATCTTAGATACCCGCAGAGACATATGACCCTGACCGACATCAAAGGACTTCACATTTTCCTGGGCATACTCGCTGTCGCCGCTGCCGGGTAGAGCTACGGCGTTGTCATAGCCGGTGGCCAGACCGCGACCTTTGGGGTCAAGGAAGTTAGAGGTGCGGTAGGAGGGTACTTTATAGTCGCCCTCAAAGTCGATGGAGCTGTTCAGAGCGTTTTGTCCCGGCTGCGACTGAGCAGATAGCCCTTTGACGGTGAACAAGAACGGCTCTTGCTGGCCACCGGGAAGCTGCACGGTAATCGCCTGGAAATCCATGCCGCCGGTCTCAGAGAACAGCAGACTCCCGTCAGATTGCACGGTCAGGTCGCCGCGCACCTGGTCTAGGCTCGAGGTGTAGCGGGTCAGCACCTTGCCGGGCACGTAGGTCGCCTCTTGGCGCTTGGAGGCTTCTTCTTTAACAAAGTAGGCGGTGGGCTCAATGCACATGCCTACCAGTTGATAGGTTTTGCCACTTTCTAGGGCAATGCTGCCTCGGGTCATCTCAGAAAGCTGGGGGCACTTATTGGCCAGGCCAGTATTACGAATTTGGTCATAGGTCAGCGGCACACTACTGCTGGCACTGGGCGCTTTGCTACAGGCTGTCAGTACACTCAGGCAGATGGCCAAGAACGCAACTAAGAGGGCGCGATACCTCATGGTCTACCTCAAAATTTAGTATGTAAAAGGCGCTGTCAAACTACTCAAATAATGCGACAGCCGTCGGCTCTGGGCTGCTATGGCACCGGCCAGATAGCCCTGGCGCGAAACCATGGCGAACCACCTAGTTAGCGTGCTCGCTAGCCCGGCAACAACGCTGGGCCTGCCCTCAGCCAGTAAAGCCTCAAGTAAGCATTCTACATGGCTCTGGGACTCTTTCCTAGAATATCGGGCCTGTGCTGCCGAGGGGCTGGTATCTTGGGGTAAACCCAGTGGGGCTAAGGGTTTCCGAGTTAAGGCACATCAGAGCTTTACACAGTCTGGTAGAGGTCTTGACGGCCCAGCCGCTAACGTTAAGCTATCTAACAAAATCCCTAGCCAGACCCATGACTGACTACCCGCCCGGCGATCGCAGCGACAGTCTACCCAACGATTTGAACCAGCTGTCTGACCTGATCGATCAGGCCGCCCTGGGTCGCAAGGGCAACAGTACCGATTTGCTGGCCCTGCTGCGGCTGCTAGAGCAGTGCCACCGCGACATCTGCGAAACGCTTTTTTATGAGGCGCTGCCCGACAATCGCCAGCACCTCTACGCGCTGCTGAGAAATATTGAAGTGAACGGCGGCTGGCCCTATATTCAGCGCATGAAGCTCCAGGCGCTGCTGGTCAATCTGCCCGACTTAGATTTTGATACGTTCTTCTCGCCGAAGGTGATGCCGCTTGAGGAAGATGACTTCCCAGGGGAAGAAAAGTGAACGGCGACTGTCTGCGTATCTGTGGCCATGGGTGCCGTGGGAAGAGGACTTTCATTCCGCCTGCTGGGTGACTGAGTCAGCGACTCTAGCGTCTCTAGCTCAGCTCTTCACTATAACTAGTGATAAGCTTGGCCAATTTCGCTATTATGGCTGGCTTCAGGGCCACCCTAGGGAAAAGCGCCAAACTGACTACTCGTTTGACTACTCCTTACGGCTGCGTTTGTGCTTTAAACGCTACCTTAGCCTTCGGTACAACTCCTTCTTCGTCGCACCTATGGCCAGTCATTCTGTTAAAGCTCGGCTCCGTGGTTCGTTGCAGCGATTAACCAAGCCGTTGCTAGCACCGAGCCTAGCCCTAGCGGCTGGTCTGGCCAGTATAGGAGTGCTGCCGGGTATTGGTACAAAACCAGCGATGGCGCTCAATGCCTACTGCCAGGTGACCCAGGAGGCCGCTCTGGCCAAAGAAAATCTGCGCAAGGCTGCCCTGGAGGGCGATGGCGCGGCCCAGCAGCAGTACCAGGCGATGGTGCGTCAGCACACCGAAGACCTGCGCCAGTGCCGCAGCCGCACCTGGCCCCAGCGCCAGGCCGTGTGGGTACGCCTTTACCCCTGTGATCTACAGCCCGGCATTCTCGATGCGCTATTCGATCGCATGGTGAATCTTGGCTACAACGAGGTCTACGTGGAGGCCTTCTATGGGGGGCAGGTGCTGCTGCCCCAGGGCGACAACCCCACCGTGTGGCCCTCGGTGGTGCAGGCTCCCGGCTACGAGCGCCGCGATCTGCTAGCCGAATCAATTGAAAAAGGTCGCCAGCGGGGGCTGCGGGTCGATGCCTGGGTGTTTGCCCTTAACTTTGGCTATTCTTACGGGTTGCGCAGCGATCGCGAGCAGGTGCTGGCCCTCAATGGTCGTGGCCAAACCACCTATACCTACGCCAAGGCCGGAGACTCTAGCAATCCCGACGAGGTTTTTGTCGATCCCTACAATCCCCAGGCCCAGGCCGACTACAGCCGTCTGATGGGAGCTATCCTGCGGCGAAAGCCCGATGGCGTATTGTTCGACTACGTGCGCTACCCTCGCGGCGTTGGTGCTAACTCCGTGGCCGACAGCGTTGACGACCTGTGGATCTACGGTCAGGCCTCGCGCGATGCGCTGTTTCGTCGGGCGGTGAATCAGCAGGGGCAAGAGCTGATCCGCCGCTATATTAGCCGAGGGCATCTGGTCGATCGCGACATTCAGGAAGTGCGCGACCTCTACCCCAACGAGGCTGAACCGCTGTGGCAGAGCCGCACCCCATCCCCGCCGCTGCAAGCGGGCCAAGAGCCGCCGACCCCGGCCAGTCTGCGCCCCCGACTGAATGCTGAACTGTGGCAGTTGAGTGTGGCCCACGCGGTGCAGGGGGTCGTAGATTTTGTCAAGGTGGCCGGAGAACAGGTGCAGCGCAGCGGCATTGAAGCCGGAGCGGTGTTTTTCCCAGAGGGGAATCAAACGGTGGGTACCGGCGGCTATGACTCGCGCCTGCAATACTGGGAGCGCTTCCCGACCTGGATGACCTGGCACCCGATGGCCTACGCGGTGTGCGGCCACACGGGCTGCATTTTAGATGGCGTGCGCCGGGTGCAGAGCATGATACCCAGCGGCACATCCCCCACGGTGACCCCGGCCCTGGCCGGGATTTGGGGCCAGGCGACCTACAACCGCCCGGCGCTCGAAACCCAGATGGAAGCCCTGCGGCGATCGAATCCTGAGATCACCTCGGTGAGCCACTTTGCCTACTCCTGGCAAGATCCTGAGTTTGACCGGGTGAGAAAGTTCTGTTCGCTACAGTGAATCATCTGCCGCGACCCATGGAACAGCCCCAAACCCCATCCGGCCCGATCACTCTGGTCATCTCAGAGGTGGTCGAACCTAGCCAGGTAGAGGCTTACGAGGCTTGGACAAAGGGCATTAACCGAGATGCCAGAAAGTTTGATGGGTTTTTAGGGGTTGAGGTCATTCGCCCCCGCGACCACGATCACCCCGAGTACGTGGTGATTGTAAAGTTTGAGAGCTACGATCGCCTGCGCCGCTGGCTGATATCACCGATCTATCGCGACTGGATGGATCAATCCCACGGGCTGATTGCGGCGCGATCGCAGCAGCATCTCCCCAATGGTCTAGAGCTATGGTTTACGCTGCCCCAGGCTCGGTCTAGGGGACGCGACCCTTTGCCGCCACCGCCCTATTACAAGCAGGTGGTGCTGGGGGTGTTGGCGGTCTACCCGCTAATCTTGCTGGCCAATGCACTGCTAGGGCCGCTGCTCGGAGGTCTGCCGCCGTTGCTGGGTCTATTTATCTCGGTGATTTTTGTCTCGGCGTTGATCACCTATCCAGTTATGCCGTGGCTCAGCAAAGGCCTAGGGTTTTGGCTCTACCCAAGAGCAGGCCGCAGGTGATTTGTGGCGTGGGCGAGGCGCGTATGAGGCTCTACAAGACAGTCGCCCACCACGGCAGCGAGTATCTTGAGCAAGCCAAAAACTAGGACGCCATCTGGCTCGCGATCGCCAATCCGGGCGTGCTGTCTTGTTGCCGATTGTTTTCGCTTGCCGTAACCAAAGGGACGATGGCTGTAGCTGGAACTTTTAGGCAACCATATCGGTCTAATAGTGACTATCTCCCCTGATCCAGAGAATCAAAAGTTGGCTAAAAATAGAAATTTTCTACTGTGACAGTTGAAATAGCGGAAAGTCTATCAGTCACTTTAGAAAAAGCAGCCTTAGATTAAGGATGTTGAGACACAACCACTTTTCGCTTCTCCCTCGAAAATCGCCAAAGTCATGAAATCAAACTGTTTTTACATCGAAACAGGCTTTGATTGATTTTCTTGGTTCTTGACGAACCAAGAAATTCGGCAAATTTCTTGGGAAAGGCTAGAAAAGGCTCGATCAGAAAACAAAGACTCAATCTACCTAAAGAGAGATTTTCAAGCGCAATTGAGTCGCCTTTTCTGAGGTTAGTTTACCGAGGCGAACTGTCTAAGTAAATACGTGTCCACCGGTCGTTTGTCTTTGGAGTTTTTTCAAATATGTCTAATTCCCTTCGTTTAAAGTCTGGAACCGCACTGATGGTAGCCCTAGGGTTAACCATGGGGGCCTTCGCCCCGGTGATCACAGCCGCTCCGGTGATTGCCCAAACCCAAACTCAAACCCAGTTTGCCGACGTACCCTCTGGCCATTGGGCCTATCAGTTCATCAATAGTTTGGCAACCAGAGAAGTGATCGCTGGTTTCCCAGACGGTACCTTTCGGCCCGATGAGCCGGTGACCCGCGCCCAATATGCCGCCATGGTTCGCCAGGCCTTCAGCCAATCATCCGTGCGGAGCGCGACCACCTTTGTAGATGTGCCCACCAACTACTGGGCCGCCGCTGCCATTCGTGAGGCCGATATGATGGGCTTTTTGTCGGGCTACCCCGGCAACATCTTCCAGCCCGATCAAAATATTCCTCGGGCTCAGGTGCTGGTTTCTTTGGCCAATGGGCTGAACTACACCGCCAGCAACTCAGGCAGCATCAACGTCTATCAGGATGCGGCCTCGATTCCTGACTATGCGGTAGCTAGCCTGGCGGCGGCTACAGAACGGCGGTTGGTGGTGAACTATCCCAATGTGCAGGTCCTACGGCCTAATCAAACGGCGACTCGCGCCGATGTGGCAGCTTTCATCTATCAGGCTCTGGCCAGCCAAAATCAGGTGGCTACGGTCAACTCTCCCTACATTGTGGGGCAGCAGGTCGCGGCTCAGGCCAGCTTACAGGCGGGCACAACTCTGACCATGAGCTACGCAGAGAGCGACAAAATTGTCGTGCTCCCCGATGAGACGGCCCCTCTCACCTTGACGGTGGCCCAGGCCATTACCGATAGCGCTGGCCGCGTTTTGGTACCGGCGGGTAGCCAGGTGGTCGGAGAACTGCGCCCCAGCGGCAGCGGCTCGCAGTTTGTAGCCCAAGAACTGGTGCTTACCGGTGGTCAACGGCTAGCGATTAGCGCCACCTCACAGACCGTAACCACGACGGAAACGATTCGACGAGGAGCCACCTTTGGCGAGACCCTGGCCGGAGCAGTGCTGGGGTCTGGCGCGGCGGCGGCGATCTCCCGCACTACCGGCGACCAAAGCGTTGGCACCCTAGAGGTTCTAGCTGGCACGGCCACCGGAGCCACCCTGGCCCGCATCTTTGGTCGCGACCGGGTAGAGGTGATTGCCATTAACCCCAGTCAAGATCTCACCCTGACCGTCAACGAAGCCTTGGTGCTGTCGGCCCGGTAGTTGAGTATCGGTTCCACCTTGTAGTTAGACAGACCTCTCAGCCCTCTTCAGGGGCTGGGGGGCTTTGTCTTTGGAACGTTAAATTTGGGCACTGCTGAATTGAGGCATAAATTTGGGTAAGGGCAAACGGCCGTTTGCCCCTGCGAGAGGCGTTGAATGTTTGGTTCATATCTATGTTCAACGAATCTGTGTTCAACAACCCCTAAATTTGAGCCTGGGAATGGCTCTTTGCCCAGTCAAGGCTGGTCTGCGAAGGCAGGGCGGTCGAACCATAGCGATCGCTGATGACCCCCTTCAGCCATTTGAACCATTCACTGCACCAGGCTACGGGATAATGTAAACGCGGATACTTCTGAATCTGCCGCCAGGTGCACAGCGCTCCTGCCCTCGATCAGGTTTCCATCCCCGCTACCCCACCGCGTTGTAACCCCCATGGCCTACTATCTCTCGCCCCGCTTTCTCGACAAGCTGGCGGTGCACATCACCAAAAACTACCTGAAGCTGCCCCAGGTCAAAATTCCGCTGCTGCTGGGGGTGCACGGTCGCAAGGGAGAGGGCAAAACCTTCCAGTGCGAGCTGGTCTATGAGCGCATGGGCATTGAGGTGGTGCACATCTCGGGCGGTGAGCTAGAGAGCCCCGACGCGGGCGACCCGGCCCGCCTTATCCGCCTGCGCTACCGCGAAGCCGCCGAGCTAGTGCGGGTGCGGGGCAAAATGGCGGTGCTGATGATCAACGACATTGACGCCGGGGCGGGTCGCTTCGACGCCCTCACCCAGTACACCGTCAACACTCAGCTGGTGAACAACACGCTGATGAACATTGCCGACAACCCCACCAATGTTCAGCTTCCCGGCAGCTACGACGAGAACGAGATTCAGCGGGTGCCGGTGATCATGACCGGCAACGACCTCTCGACCCTCTACGCGCCGCTGATTCGCGACGGCCGCATGGATAAGTTTTACTGGCAGCCCGATCGCAGCGATCGCATCGGCATTGTCGGCGGCATCTTTGAGCCCGATGGCCTCTCGCCCCAAGACATCACCCTGCTGGTAGACACCTTCCCCACCCAGGCGATCGACTTCTTTGGGGCCGTACGCGCCCAGATCTACAACGAGCAAATCCGCGACTTCATCTATTCTGTGGGGCTAGAAAACGTCTCCCGCAGCGTGGTCAACACCACCACACCACCCAGCTTTCGCAAGCCCGACTTTAGCATCTCGCACCTGATTGAGGTGGGCCACCGCCTGGTGGGCGAACAGCGCCGCGTCGATGACATGCGCCTCGCTAACGAATACAACCGCGTCCTGCAAGGGCCTATGCCGCAAGGGGCGTCCTCAGCCCCCTCAGCGGACAGCTTCTACCGCAACTCTAACCCCAGCGACTCCCCCTCCACTGTTGAGAGCACTATCGGGGGCAATGCCGTCAGGGCATCGGGTAACGGCAACGGCGACTCTCCCCAGTGCCCCATGCCCGATGCTTCCCAATCCACCTACTCACCTACTCACCCACCCACCCACTCCACCTCCCTCCCCCCCGAGGTGTACGACCAAATCAACGCCATTCTCTCCCAGGGCTATCGCCTAGGCGTTGAGCATGTAGATAAGCGACGGTTTCAGACCAACGCCTGGCAGAGTGGCCCCCCATTGCCCAGTGAGACCGTCGCTAGCGCCAGCGCGGCCATAGAGCAATGCCTTGACGACTACGCCAACGACTACGTGCGGCTGATCGGCATTGATCCTAAAACCAAGCAGCGGGTGATGGAAAACATTATTCAGCGGCCTCAACGCTAACGGTTTCTTTCTATCGCGTCTCGGCACGGCGGTTTGATGGCAGGATGAGACTTTCAGCGATCGTCTAGCGAAATCGCTGGAAGATAATGCCGCTTTTGCGTAGCCGATAGAGCAATCCGACCAAAATGCCTAATAACAAACGTCTGTTGACCGGAATAGAGGGCTTAGATGAGGTCTTAGACGGAGGTGTGCCACCGGGCCAGGCGTATTTGGCCAGGGGTGGCCCTGGCTGCGGCAAGACCACCCTGGGATGGCATTTTCTCACCCACAACCTCAAGGATGGTGCCCCCCGCCTGTTCATCACCCTGGGGGAGTCGATGGCGCAGCTGAAGCGCAACGCGGTCGTCTCGGGCTTTCCGGTAGAGGCGGTAGAAGTCTTAGATTTAAGCCCAAACGCCGACTTTTTTGTGCAAAATCAGGGGTACGACATTTTTGCCTCTGCTCAGGTAGAGCAAGACCCGCTAACGGAGCGCATTGTCGAGCAGGTCAGTGCGATCAGGCCTCAGCGGGTGTTTATCGACTCGATGACGCAGCTGCGCTATCTGGCTGCCGACACCTACCAATTTCGCCGGCGGGTGGTGGGGTTTTTGCGGTTTTTGCTGCACCAGGGGGCGACGGTGCTGTTTACCTCCGAGAGCAGCCAGGAGGCCCCCGACGAAGATTTGCAGTTCATTAGCGACGGCATTATCACCCTGGGGATGCACCGAGAAGGGCGACATATTGAGGTGTCGAAGCTGCGGGGCAGCAAGTTTCGCAAGGGGCCTCACGCCATGCGCATCGGCGATCGCGGCCTGGTGGTGTATCCCCATCTGGTCGCTGGGGAAAACAATGTGGCCACCGCCCCAACCCGCCTTTGCCCCGCTGGCATTCCCGAAATCGACGAGATGCTCAATGGCGGCATCGAAACGGGTACTGTGACGATTATTTCTGGCCCCAGCGGCGTGGGCAAAACCACGGTGGGGCTGCAATTCATTAAAGAAGCGGCGGGTCGGGGCGATCGCTCCGTGGTCTATCTATTTGAAGAAGCCGTCGATACCCTGCTCAACCGCTGTGAGGGCATCAACATTCCGGTGCGGGCCATGGTAGAACGGGGCACGCTATCGGTAATTAAAATTGACCCGCTAGTCTATTCTCCCGATGAGTTTTCCCATCACGTGCGTCTGGAAGTCGAAAAAGCGGGTGCCCAAATCATTATGATCGACAGCGTGCTGGGCTATAAGCTGTCGTTTCAAGAAGACGACCTGATTCGCAATGTCCATACCCTCTGCCAGTACCTGAAGGGTCGGGGCATCACAACCATACTCACCAACGAGATCGCATCGATTACCGGCGACTTTAAAGTAACGGAGCTGGGTGTGTCCTACCTAGCCGACAACATTATTTTTCTGCGGTATTTAGAAATTCGCGGGCAGATGCGGCGGGCCATTGGCGTTTTAAAGAAGCGCCTCAGCGATTTTGAGAAGACTTTACGCGAGTTTGAAATTTCTCGCTACGGTATTAAGGTGGGTCGTCCCCTGACCCAGCTGCGGGGCATCTTAAGCGGAGTTCCTGAATTCATTAAGTCCCACAAAAATGAGCGATGATGTTTCACCTGACCCGGTTAAGCTTCCCCCTGAACCCGACGAGCGATGGCAGTCCCGCATTTTTCTGGGGGTAGACCATCCGCAAAATCGTCAGCTGCTAGCCACCCTACTGAGTCGTTTTTATAGCCTGCAAGACTTGCCAACGGAGCCACTAAAGTGGACCCAGGCGGTTGATCTATGCATTTTTGACACCGCCTTTTTGGGGCGCTGTGCTGACCGCATTGCCAAGCAGCGAGAGGCGGCCAGCCCGGTATTTCTGCCCTTTTTGCTGCTGCTCAAGCGCCCGCACCTGGCTCTGATGACGGCATCCCAGCGCCAGCAGGTTGACGATGTCATTACCATACCCGTTGACCAGACCGAGCTGCTGCTGCGGATTGAGTCGCTGCTGCGCGCCCGCCAGCAGTCGTTAAAGCTCAGCGACCTGCTGGCCCAAGAGAAGTTACGCGAGCAGCAGCTTGAGGCCGACAATCAGATTCTCCATCAGATGGCGACTCAGGATGGTCTGACCGGAATTCCTAACCGGCGCGCCTTTGACGAAAAGCTGGCCTACGAGTGGAAGCTCGGCCGTCGCGAGCAAACCCCGCTGGCGGTAGTGCTCTGCGATGTGGACTACTTCAAAGCCTATAACGACACCTACGGCCATATTGCAGGCGATCAGTGTCTGCGGGAGATTGCAGACGTTCTCAATACAGCGATTCGCCGCCCGGCAGACTTGGCCACCCGCTACGGCGGCGAGGAGTTTTCTCTGATTCTGCCTAAAACCAGTTTAGAGGGGGCGCTGCATCTGCTGAACCGCATTCGCAGTAACCTGCGGGCCCGCGCCATCACCCACCCAAAATCCTCCGTCAGCCCTTATGTCAGCATTAGCTTTGGCGTGGCTGGGGCTGTGCCCAGTGATGAGTTACAGCCTGAGGATCTGCTGCGAGCTGCCGATGCGGCTCTGTACCAGGCCAAAGCCGAAGGCCGCGATCGCATCGTTATGACCTCAGCCATTGCCCCCGCATCGCCGCTGATTCAAATCTAGCTGCCCCGATAGGTGCTGTAGGACCAAGGTGACACCAGCAGCGGCACGTGAAAATTGCCGCTGGGGTCAGCCACGGTAAAGCGAATGGGAATTTGGTCTAAAAATGGTGGTTCGGAGAGGGCCGCCCCCGTTTGAGCAAAGTAGGCGGCCACATCAAACGTAATTTCGTAGGTGCCCTTTTGCAACTCGTCGCCATCGAGCAGAGGCTCGTCGGTGCGGCCATCTTTATTGGTCTCAACGGTTTTGAGCGCCGTTTTAATATCGGCTTCATTATTAATGGCCCAGACTGTGAGCCGCAGCGAGGCGGCGGGCTTACCCAGGGCTGTGTCAAGAACGTGGGTGGAGAGTCTGCCCATTGCAGTAGTAAATCATGCCAGATAGCTACAGACAAAGCATATAGTAAGAAGCCCTTGGATAGTGGTTAAACCCAAATTATTCGAGATAGAGCACTCAAACACCAGCAATCTGTGTTTTGTAGCCGCCGAGAATCTTGGCCCATCCTTTGCTGAGAAGAGGATTGTTCGTTAGCCTGACCGTAGCGCACAGTTCGGCTCTCAGGATTTCTACAGCTACTCGACAGGCAGTTTAGACCGTATGACCCACTCCTCCCAGTCCCAACCCAGATCTCCTAGTCGGCGGTATCTGCTTAGGTATATAGCTGGGGGCAGCTTGGGGGCGATCGCCATGGTGTTCTCGCGGCCCCAGCCAGCGGCGGGCCAAGATTTAGAAGAACTGTGCTCGGTGTTTCCGCAAAACTCTCGCTGCCTCGACTATTTGCCGGGGGTACAGGCGCTGGATGCGGTGGGGGATGCGATCGTCGTCGATACCTTTTTACCCACCACCACTCCAGGCATTCCCCAGCCGGTGCAGGGACTGCCCAGCGTTACCTACTTAGTAATCGACGAAGGTCCAACACTTGCCCCCTACGGCCTGCGCCCCGTCTGCCCCCACCGGGGCTGTGCCGTCATCTGGCAAGCCGACCAAAACCGCTTTGCCTGCCCCTGCCATGGCTCCAGGTTTGACTCCGAAGGACGACTGTTGCGAGGGCCAGCCCGCAAATCGCTGCCGCTCGTCACGGTGGTAGAACGGCAAAACCAGATTCGCCTCGTTGATCGGGCTCCCTCAGTCGATCCGCGTTAGGGAATCCGCGCAGCAGATCCACAATCAAGGGCACCTACAGACTTAGACCGTGTCTGGAAAACGGGCCAGGCCCTTTGACATGTAGTCTTGGGAAGCTGTTTTCGGATGCGCTCTTTGGGGGCAATGGTTGATAATAGGTGATCTCTGTCGCAATCACCTTCTAACGCCCCATGTCTAGCGCCTTTCTCGATCGCCTCCACAGCCCCGATCGCCCCGTCATGGTCTTCGATGGCGCGATGGGCACCAACCTTCAGGTGCAAAACCTGACGGCGGAAGATTTTGGCGGCCCCGAGTACGAAGGCTGCAACGAGTACCTGGTGTTCACCAACCCCAAGGCGGTCGAAACCGTCCACCGAGGCTTTTTAGAAGCCGGGGCCGACGTGATTGAAACTGACACCTTTGGCGGCACGGCGATCGTGCTAGCCGAATACGACCTGGCCGATCGCGCCTACGAACTCAACAAAACCGCCGCCGCCCTGGCCCGCCGCGTCGCCGACGAATACTCCACCCCTGACAAACCCCGCTTCGTCGCCGGTTCTATGGGGCCAGGCACAAAGCTGCCCACCCTGGGCCACATCGACTTCGACACCCTCAAAGATTCCTACGTCGATCAGGCAAAGGGACTGATCGACGGCGGCGTAGACCTGATGCTGGTGGAGACCTGCCAGGACGTACTGCAAATCAAAGCCGCCCTCAACGGCATCGAAGAAGCCTTTGTCGCTACCGGAACCCGCCTGCCTCTGATGGTTTCCGTCACTATGGAGCAGCAGGGCACCATGCTGGTCGGCACCGAAATGGCGGCGGCCCTAGCGATTCTTGAGCCTTACCCAATCGACATTTTGGGGCTCAACTGCGCCACGGGGCCAGATTTAATGAAAGATCACGTGCGCCACCTGGCCGAGCAGTCGCCCTTTGTGATCTCCTGCATCCCCAACGCCGGTTTGCCCGAAAACGTGGGCGGCAACGCCGTCTACCGCCTCACCCCGATGGAGCTGCGCATGTCGCTGATGCACTTCATCGAAGACCTCGGCGTGCAGGTGATCGGCGGCTGCTGCGGCACCCGGCCCGAGCACATTGCGCAACTAGCGGAGTTGGCGAAGGATTTGCGCCCCAAGGAACGGTCTGTTCGTGGGTTGGCCGTAGGGGCGCACCATGGTGCGCCCCTACCCGACCCACGGCCTGCCCTCAATTACACCCCCTCCGCCGCCTCGATCTACAGCCCCCAGCCCTACGAGCAAGACAACTCGTTCTTGATCGTGGGAGAACGGTTGAATGCCAGCGGTTCTAAAAAATGCCGCGAGATGCTGAACGCGGAGGATTGGGATGGGCTGGTGGCATTGGCGCGATCGCAGGTCAAAGAGGGTGCCCACATCCTGGATGTCAACGTAGACTACGTGGGCCGCGACGGCGAGCGTGACATGCACGAGCTGGTGTCGCGCCTGGTCACCAACGTCACCCTGCCGCTAATGCTCGACTCCACCGAGTGGCAGAAGATGGAGGCGGGCCTGAAAGTGGCTGGGGGCAAATGCATTCTCAACTCCACCAACTACGAAGACGGCGACGAGCGCTTCTTTAAAGTTCTGAAACTAGCCAAGAAATACGGCGCAGGCATCGTCGTCGGCACCATCGACGAAGACGGCATGGCCCGCAGCGCCGAGAAGAAATTCCAGATCGCCCAGCGGGCCTACCGCGACGCTCTGGAATACGGCATCCCCGCCCACGAAATTTTCTTCGACACCCTGGCCCTGCCCATCTCCACCGGCATTGAAGAAGACCGGGTGAACGGGCGTGAAACCCTCGAATCCATCCGGCTGATTCGGGAAAACTTGCCCGGCAGCCACATCATGCTGGGGGTGTCAAATGTCTCTTTTGGTCTCAGCCCTGTGGCCCGGGTGACGCTGAACTCGGTGTTTCTCCACGAGGCCATGCAGGTGGGGCTGGATGGGGCGATCGTCAGCGCCGCCAAGATTTTGCCGCTGGCTAAAATCGACCCCGACCACCAAAAGATCTGTCGCGACCTGATCTACGATCGCCGCGAGTTTGACGGCGACATTGTCTCCTACGACCCGCTGACCAAGCTCACCACCCTGTTTGAGGGCAAGAGCCTGAAGAAAAAGGAGGCGATCGCTAAAGACCTGCCCATCGACGAGCAGCTCAAGCAGCACATCATCGACGGCGAGCGCATTGGCCTCGACGATGCCCTGGCCAAAGCCCTCGAAACCTACCCGCCGCTGGAAATCATCAACACCTTTTTGCTCGACGGCATGAAGGTGGTGGGCGAACTGTTTGGCTCTGGCCAAATGCAGCTGCCCTTTGTGCTGCAATCGGCCCAGACGATGAAAGCCGCCGTGGCGTATCTAGAACCCTACATGGAGAAATCCGACAGCGATGGCTCGGGCAAGGGCACCTTCATCATCGCTACGGTCAAGGGCGATGTCCACGACATCGGCAAAAACCTGGTGGATATCATTCTGTCGAACAATGGCTACAAGGTGGTCAACCTGGGCATCAAACAGCCCGTGGACGCGATCATCCAGGCGTATCGAGAGCACCACGCCGACTGCATCGCCATGAGCGGCCTGCTGGTCAAATCGACCGCCTTTATGAAAGACAACCTGGAAACTTTCAACCAGGAGGGCATCACCGTGCCCGTCATCCTCGGCGGCGCGGCGCTGACCCCCAAATTTGTCCACGAAGACTGCCAAAACACCTACAAAGGCAAGGTTGTCTACGGCAAAGATGCCTTCTCTGATCTGCACTTTATGGATAAGCTGATGCCCGCTAAGGCGGCGAAGAATTGGGATGATTTGAAGGGGTTCTTAGATGAAGGGGAAGAAATTCAAAATGCAAAATTAGACATTCAAAATGGGGAGCAGACCCACCTCGACTCCTCCCAGGAGGACACAGACACCCCGCAAATCCAAAATCCAAAATCCAAAATCCAAAATCCTGAAGACACTACCCGCTCCGAAGCCGTAGACCCCGCGATCGCCCGCCCCACCCCGCCGTTCTGGGGCACGCGGGTACTCACCCCGGCGGATATCTCGCTGGAAGAGGTGTTTGGCTACCTCGATTTGCAGGCGCTGTTTGTGGGCCAGTGGCAGTTTCGCAAACCCCAGGAGCAGTCGAGGGAGGAGTACGATGCCTTCTTGAAAGAAACCGTCCACCCGATTTTGGATACCTGGAAGCGGCGGATTCTCTCAGAAAGCCTGCTGCATCCTCAGCTGGTCTACGGCTACTTTCCCTGCCTGGCCGAGGGCAATTCCCTCCACATTTACGATCCCTCCGTAATGGAGAATCTCGATGTAGGAGCAAATAGCCATTTGCCCCTACTGGAACCTGTTGCTACCTTCACATTCCCTCGGCAAAAATCTCTGCGGCGGCTGTGTATTGCCGACTTCTTTTTGCCGAAGGAACTGGCGAAACCGGGGGAGTTCGACGTATTCCCCATGCAGGCGGTGACGGTGGGCGAAGTGGCGACGGAGTTTGCCCAAACGCTGTTTAAGGCTGACCAGTACACCGACTACCTCTACTACTACGGTCTGTCGGTGCAAACGGCGGAGGCTTTGGCGGAGTGGTGTCACACCCGAATTCGCCACGAGCTGGGCTTTGGAGATGCGGAGCCTGAGACGCTGCGGGAAATTCTTCAGCAGCGCTACCAGGGGTCGCGCTACAGCTTTGGCTACCCGGCCTGCCCCAATATGGCTGACCAGCCGGTGCAGCTAAAGCTGCTGGAGAGCGATCGCATCGGCATGACCATCGACGAGAGTGAGCAGCTGTACCCAGAACAGTCAACGACAGCGATCGTGGCCTACCACCCGGCGGCAAAATACTTTAGTGCCTAGAGATAGCCGTTCGCTACCTCGATTACTGCTGCACCATCCTCGGCGCGCGCTTACAATGGCAGTGCAGGTTTATAAGGGCTGTCGCCATGTCGCCTCAAACTGGTGCCCTGGCTGGTAAACTAGCCAGTCTCTACGGGCAAGACTACGCTCTCTGGCTTGACAATACATGCCAGCTGCTCAGAGCGGGCCGACTCGCGGAGGTAGATATCGCTAACTTACTTGAAGAACTAACCGACATGGGGCGCAGCGAAAAACGGGCCTTGACCAACAGCCTAATCGTAGTGCTGATGCATTTGCTCAAATACGCCTACCAGCCTGGGCAGCGCTCTAACAGCTGGCGATTTACCCTCAAGGAGCATCGCCGTCGGCTACAGGAACTGCTGAGCACCAGCCCCAGTCTGACAACTTATTTTGACCAGATATTTGCCGACTGCTACCAGGAGGCTCGCGACTTGACCGCCACAGAAACTGGGGTTGGCCTAGAGAATTTTCCTGTCGATAGCCCGTTTACCCAAGAGCAGGTGCGCGATCGCAAGTACCTGCCCCAGTAGGCATGGGGTCTCAGCGCCCTGCCGCTCCCATGGGTAGCGGCAGCCCATCGGCAAAGAGCGCCATAGCCGGGTCAAACTCTTTCTCCAAATCAGTGCCGATCGCATTCCCGTCCTCATCGCTGGTCGGAATCATCTGCGCTGACTCTAGCCCGCCAAAGTCAAATAGATCGGGGTCAGCCAGCTGCGACGGGTCAACATTTTGCAGGCTGCGAAACAGGGTTTCGGTGCGGCCCGGCCACTGTTTTTCCCAAGTTTGCAGCATTTCCTTTAGTTGGGCGCGCTGTAGATTAGCCTGCGACCCACACAGGGTGCAGGGGATGATCGGAAACTCCCGGTAGCGGGCGTAACGAGCAATGTCGGCCTCGGGGCAGTAGGCCAGGGGGCGAATGACGATGTGGCGGCGATCGTCCGTCAGCAGTTTGGGGGGCATGGCCTTGAGCCTGCCGCCGTGAAACATATTGAGAAACAGCGTTTCGACCATGTCGTCGCGGTGGTGGCCGAGGGCGATCTTGGTGGCCCCTTCTTCGGCGGCGACCCGGTAGAGCACGCCTCGCCGCAGACGCGAGCACAAACTGCACATGGTCTTGCCTTCTGGGATCACGCGCTTAACGGTGCTGTAGGTGTCTTGCTCGACAATGCGGTAGGGCACGCCGATCGCCTCAAAGTATTCGGGCAGCACCTCGGCGGGGAAACCCGGTTGCTTCTGATCCAGATTCACCGCGAGAATCTCGAAGCTGACCGGGGCGCTGCGCTGAAGATGGCGGAGGATATCCAAGAGCGTATGGGAGTCTTTGCCGCCGGAGACGCAGACCATGACGCGATCGCCCTCGCCAACCATGCCGTAGTCGGCGATCGCCTGACCGACGCGCGATCGCAAAAACCCCTGGAGCTTCTTAAAGCTGTTGGAAGTGGGCTGTTTAACTCCGGCCATGGGCCTGTTCTCCTGCGATGCTTAACTTCTAAAATTCTCCACCCTCAAGCGTTCTATTTTAAAGCGCCGAGGGCACCACCCCGCCGTCGGTTAGGGGCGATGCGCCAGGCCTTAAAACAAGGCCTATATGAAGCTTGTGCAAAGACCCGATCGCTTAAAGCACTTTTAAACAGCCCTTTACCGACTGCCGCTGCCCCTCTGATAGTCTGTTTATGTGAAAACACTGACATTCCAGACACGCTTAATGACGTTTCTGGGAACAAGTTTTGGAGCCTCAATGCCTGCCTAGAGAATAGCTAATTAGAACTTTGTTTCAGGTAAAGTTCGCTGTTAGGCTGACCTGAATTTGCCTTTTACGGGTCAGTCTGTCGCGCTCTGCTGTTCAGAGCGCCCAAGGATTTGGAAGGCGTAGAAACCCGTATGAAATCTAAACTCCATGCTCTGTGGGGTCGATTCTGTGCGGCTAAAAACTGATTTTTTGGGGGTAATTGGTTCTCATGGCGACTTCAGTTTTTATTAGCGAATTGCATTACGACAACACCGGCACCGACATCGGCGAATTTATCGAAATCGCGGCCCCCGTGGGCACCGATTTAACCGGCTATAGCCTGGTGCTGTACAACGGCAATGGGGGCACAGTCTACGGCACCGTTGCCCTCAGCGGCGTGGTGGCCAACCAGAGCGATGGTCAGGGTACGATCGTGGTCGATTTTCCCAGCAACGGCATTCAGAACGGGGCACCCGACGGTATTGCCTTAGTCGATGCCGAGGGAAATGTGCTGGAATTCCTTAGCTATGAGGGGTCGTTCAGGGCGGTGGGTGGCCCGGCCAATGGCCTCACCAGTATTGACATCGGCGTGGCAGAAGATGGCGACACCCCCATTGGCCAATCGTTACAGCTAATTGACGGGGTCTGGACTGGCCCCTTAGCCGCCACTAAAGGGGCGGTCAACAGCGCGGATAACGGCGGCGGTGATGGCGGCGGCGATCTAGAACTGACGGCGATTTACGCCATTCAAGGGGCTGGGCACAGCTCGGCGCTGGTGGGCGATGTGGTAGCGACCACGGGTATTGTCACCGCTGTGGATACCAATGGATTTTACCTACAAGACGCCCTGGGCGATGGCGATATTGCCACCTCTGATGCGATCTTTGTGTTTACTGGCAGCGCTCCCACTGTGGCGGTGGGCGACGAGTTGCAGGTGGCGGGCACGGTGTCGGAGTTTACCCCCGGCGGTGCGGCTACGCGCAACCTATCGACCACCCAGCTCAGCGGCAGCCTCACCATTGACACCCTCAGCACCGGCAATGCCCTGCCTGAGGCCGTTATTTTGGGCCAAGGCGGTCGGGTGCCCCCTACCAAAAATATCGACGACGACGCTTTTGGCAGTTTCGACCCGCTCACCGATGGCATCGACTTTTTTGAGTCGCTGGAGGGTATGCGGGTGACCGCCCAGGATCTGCGGGTGGTCAATGGCACCAACGGCTTTGGCGAAATCTTTGGGGTGGTGGACAATGGCGCGGGGGCTACCGGCCTGAGCGATCGCGGCACGCTCAACCTCAGCCCCGACGACTTCAACCCCGAGCGGGTGCAGGTACAGTTTGACAACGGCGTGTTTGACTTCGACTTCCCTGATGTGACTGTGGGCGACAACCTGGGGGATGTTACGGGTGTCATCAACTACGACTTCGGCAACTTCCAAATTGTGGCGACCGAAGATTTCACGGGCACTATTCAGTCGGCGCTCTTGCAGCAGGAGGTCAGCACCCTCAGTGGCAATAGCGACCAGCTCACGGTGGCCAGCTACAACGTACTCAACCTCGACCCCAACGACGGCGATGGCGATGCTGACATTGCCAATGGGCAGTTTGCGGCGATCGCCCAGCAGATTGTCAACAATCTCAATGCCCCCGATATCATTGCGCTGCAAGAGGTACAGGATAACTCGGGCAGTGCCAACGATGGCGTGACGGCGGCGAATGTGACCTTGCAGACTCTGGTGGATGCGATCGCAGCTGCCGGTGGCCCCACCTACGCCTTCCAGGACAACCCGTTTGTTCTCAACAACGCCAGCGGCGGCCAGCCGGGGGCCAACATTCGCACCGCCTACCTCTACGACCCCAGCCGGGTTGACCTAGTAGAAGAGTCCGTGGCTACCATCGGTGGTCAGGCCCAGGGCGAAACCTTTGCTGGGGCCAGGCTGCCCCTGGTGGCCGACTTTGAATTCAACGGCGAAACCGTGACGCTGGTGAACAACCACTTCTCATCCAAGGGAGGCAGCGCACCGATTTTGGGCACCGAGCAACCCTTCGAAGCCCGCCAGGAAGACGTCACCGTCAACGGCTCCCTCGACGAGCGCCAGGCTCAGTCGCAGGCAGTGCAGGGCTACGTCAGCGGCCTGCTGGGCAGCGACCCCACCGCCAATGTAGTGGTGCTGGGCGACCTCAACGAGTTTGAGTTTGTCTCGCCGGTAACGGGGCTGGAGAGTGCTGGGCTGACCAACCTGACCAACAGCCTCGACCCCAACGAGCGCTATTCCTACATTTTTCAGGGCAATTCCCAGACCCTCGACCACATTTTGGTCAGCGACAGTCTGGCGGCCACGGCGGAATACGACGCCGTGCATGTCAACGCTGAGTTTGCTGAATCCCTCCAGGCCAGCGATCACGATCCGGTGCTGGCTCGATTTACCATCGAGGCTCCAAACGTAATCGAGGGCACACCCCAGCGAGATGTGCTGACGGGCAGCGATCGCAGCGATATCTTCCTGGCCAGCGGTGGCCCCGATCTGATCACCACGGGCGGCGGGCGCGACCAGATTGTGTACACCAGCACCGAGCAAACCGGGGCTACCCTCACCGACTTTGAGGTGGGGGCTGACAAGCTGGTATTCACCGACCTGCTGGTCAGCGTGGGCTACACCGGCAGCAATCCCCTGGCCGATGGCCTGGTGAAGATTCGCAGTTTGGGCAACAGCGATCGCACCCAGCTCTCCCTGGAGCTAGACCGCATGGGCGGTGGTCGCACCCAGTTCACTAACTTCATCACCTTCCAGGGGGTAGATGCAGCGGCGCTGCACGATGCCGAGAACTTCGTGTTCTAGCGCTTACAAATCGGGTTTCTAAGGCATCGTCAAAGTCCCCAAAAGCCAGCTTTAGAAACCCGGTTTCTTTCCTGCTCAAAGCCTCAGGTTTCTGGAGAAAACCGTCTGTTCTCAGGTGCGGGTTACCTACGGCGAGCGATCGCCCTCGGACTAGTTGACCCTTGCCTGAAAGCGGACAAAGCCGTAGGACCCTGGGGGGTTACCCGCGCTGGTGGCCTGGGGTAAATCGCCCAGTCTAGCCACAATTGCCCCGTTGGTGTTGCTGCCGCAGCTCGCCAACCGACTGTCAATGGTGGTCAAGGCAATACCGGGGGCGACGTACTGCCCGACATCGCCATCGCTGCTGTTGGATAGCGATGCCAGAATGGGGTAAGGGCTGGTGCTGGACTGGGTGCCGATACCCAGCATGATGCCGCGATCGCCCCCCGAGGTGCTTATCCCTGGTACCGGACTAGGCCCAGCCGCAGCGGCGGTGTTGTTATAAGCGGCGGGCAAAAAAGTCACATTCGCCGGTACCAGGTCGCAGAACAGGGCATTTTGGGCCGAGGCAGTGCCACTGGAGAGAACGTAAATCGTAAACTCTATTTGGTCGCCAGGCTGAATGCGATCGCGAATGCGGCCTCTCAGAAAGCCGCTGGGCCAGTTGGCATGGTTATCATCTTGATCTCGGGGAGCACCAACATAGTTCGGATCGCCAGGGCTGTCAATGCCATCAACCTGGTCAGTAATCGGGACACCGTTGATCGCCGTAATTCTCTTAACCAGTAGAAGACTGGGATTGGTAATCTGGGTGGTGATGATGACGTTAGAAAAAACCGCTTCACTGGGGAAGAAAGCCCAGGTGTCGATTCCTTTAAAGTCGCCATAGTTACTGGTAAATCCGTGTCCGCCAGTAATGCTTCGAACCCCCTGCCTAGCGTTGCGCGGAGAGGTTGCGCCTGTGCCATCTAGGCTGACTTGCGTGCCGTTGACGGTCGTGTAGTTGCTGTCGTCATAATAAAATGTGTAGCGGTCTATGGGTACTCCGTTGCGGTCAAGAAAGTTGGGAAATCCTTGGGGAGGATTGGTCATTTCAATGATGAAACCGCTGGTATTGCTTTCGGCATCTAGCATAGGGAAGTGATATTCACCATTGCGAATGACAATTCTGGCATTGTAGGGAGCATTGCCAGGGCGGGGCTGTAAGTTATTGCCGTTGGCATCTTTTCCATTCCAAAAAACGCGATTGGCTCCGGGGACTAACGTGTTTTCTAGCACACGATCAGTCGCCGAGTTGAATACTCCGTCTACATTTGTATCAAGAATGATTTGATAGCTGCTGCCGCTAGCGACCGTAAAGTCGAAATATCCTCCGACCCCAATCAAGGTGCGATTGTCGCTATTGTTAACACCCGTAAATCGGAAATCTGTAGGCGGTTGAGGTACAGCTGGAGCTGCAGGAATACCCAACGCGCCTAGAGCTCCAATATCTGGGCGATTAAAAAATACCAGATGGGTATAGGTGTTTGTGGCAGGGGCATTGGGTGCTAAAGGATTCTGAACAATGACGTTGCCTGAGAAAGGGCTGAGGTTGTTGTCAACGGCCCGCGCAGAGTGATATAGAGTACTCCCATCGCTATCTAGAAAACCTTTGGAGTTGCCAAAGAAGACAAACCCAAAGGGGTCAACGTTGTTCATGTCAGTTCTATAGAGATACCCATCCCACGTTTGGATATAAAAGTCGCTGGCTAGGCTGCGACCGTTGCTACCCATGTTCATGGCTACATAGTTAGTAAATACCCGTCCAGGTTGGGCAACACCTCCGGCAGTTCTAACCGTAATATCCCAGGCGGCAACCCCAGAATTTTGGGTGCCGCCCGTTGGAAAGGCAGCTGTAGCGCTAATCGGAGGAGGATTGCCGCTAGTAGACGGGGCGCGAAATTCAACTTCGTAAATACCCGTTTGAGTCACGTTTACGATGCAGGGAGTATAGCCACTGGTGTTGGGTAACGGCCCGGCAGTTTCTTTGGCGACAGTGTCAATCCAGCCAAATCCTGTGTTTAAGACGTTGCAACTGCCCTGTACACCAGAGGGATTGCGATAAACAATGTCAGCTGGATTCGTAGAACTCGTATGGACGCTCGATCCTAGATTTAAGGTTTCACCCGCTTGCACATACACCTTTAACAGAGTTTTACGGGGAATGTTTGCCGTTGTGGCGTCGGCCCATTCGGTGAAGGGGCGATCGCCTCCGTCAGCCACCATTTCCCGACTGCCCTCAGATCTGACGGGTTGAACAGTCCCTGCCATCAGCGCAGCTGTACAGATTAAGGCTGTGGGAATGACAGTCCTCAGCAGGTTCGTTGAGGCTGTCGTTACGCAAGTATGACGACGAAACCAAGATGTCATATTGCTTCCTCCAGAGAGCGGGGCTGATGATGGCTAGGTGTGGGTTCGCTGTTTGACATGGGCTCTAAAGGCGCTGCTTCAGGCCCCGCTTGAATAGAAGGGTCGTCGTCAATGCTGAAGCCCTCTAGCAGCGAGTTGTCGAGTTTGATCGTGAGGCCAAAGTAAGGGCCGCCAGCGGAGCGGGAGCCGTTGAAGTCGCGATCGTAGACGCCGCCAAAACTATAGCCCGCCGAGAGCCGCAGGTTGGGGTTGAGATAGTACCCCGTCTCTAGGGAAAAGCCGGTTTCGCTGTAGCCAGCGCCGGGCTGGTTGATCCAGCGGGCTTCGCCGACGAGATCCCACTGGTAGTTGAGGCGATAGGTGGCCCGCAGCTGAGCCAGAGTGACGGTGCTGCTGCCGACTAAATCTGAGGCCAAGTACGAGGTGCTGCTCCGCAGGGCAAACTTGCCGTAAAATTCCCACTGCCAGTTGGGAGCATAGATAGCCTCGGCGGCAAAGACATGATCGGCTGAGCCGCTGCCGCTGTTCTCCAGCAGGCTTTCAGGCAGCAGGCCGGGGTTGCGGCGGTACTCGTAGCGCAGCAGGGCATTAAACACGTCGTTGTCGGGATTGCGGTAGGCGAGGCCGAGGCGCAGGTTGGTGGTATCGCCCAGCCCCGAGAGCAGTTGGTTGGCGGCACTGGCCTGCTGAAAGCGGCCCAGTACCGTAAGGGAGGGCGACAAGCGGCCCTGGGCATCGGCGGAAATGACGGTGTTAGACGCCGCGCCGGAGGTACGGTGCTCAAACCGGAGGTTGGTTTGGAAGTCGGGGCTGCCCGTGTAGGACAATCCAACGCTGTAGCTGCTGCCGCCCGTGGGGGCGAGGGCGGCGGCAGACTGACCCACGGCGTAGGGCTGGGCAAACTGGGTACCCGCCCCAGTAACCAGATTGTTGCTTTGGAACACATACTCGTAGGCTAGGTCAAGCTGCAGACCTGGGGCCAGGGTGACACCCTGCTGAATACCCACCGACCCGGACATCTGGCCCCGGTCAAACAGGGAGAAGTTGCCGGTCAGCCGGGTGCCCGTGCCAAACTCGTAGTCACCGGAGAGGTAGAGGGAGGTGAGGCTGTCGTTGTCAAACTGACCGCCGTTGAGGATCTGGTGGGTGACACCCAGACTGATGCCGGGCTGAATCTGCCAGTTGAGACCGAGCAGGGTGCGGTTGGGGTAGACGGCATCGGCCTGGCCGGCCAGGGTGAACTCGTTAAGGGCGGTGAAGGTGACGTTTTCGGTGACGGGCAGGGTCGCCATGGAGCGAATTTGGTTTGTCACCGTGCTGAACTGGGGATTGAGGCGATCGCTGCGATCGCGGTGAATCCAATCGAGTGAGGTAGTGGCGCTGCCAATGCGCTGCTGAATGCCAGCGGTGATGGTCGTTAGTGAGTTGTCGAGGGGCTGCCCAGGGGCGGCAGCAACACCAGGAAATAGCAGCGGCTCCAGGGCGGTCAGGGTCGCTGGGGCGACGCCATAGTTGTCTTCGTGGTCGTAGCCAAAGCGCAGGGTGGTCGTTTCTGAGAGATCGGCCTGGAGTTCGGCCCCGTAGCGACGCTGGCCCGGCACAAAGCTGGTGGTGGCATTGTTGGTAAAACCAGGAGAGACCTGCTGCCAGTAGGCTCGGGCCGAGAGCTGATCGCTAAAGGCATTGCTCACCTCCAGCCGATAGGCCTCTCCCGCCACAGGATTGGTGTTGATCAAGCTGCTGGTTGAGTGGGCATATTCAGCCAGCAGCAGCCCGCCGCTGCCAAAGTTGATCTGGGCATCGGCACCGTAAAGCTGAAACTGCTGGTCGGCGTGGTTTTCTTGTAGGTAGGTGGCCCCCAGCCAGCTAGCCTGGGCGGGGTCGCGGTTGAGGTGGTAGCGCAGTCGGCCACCATAGAGGCTGGTGCTGCCGCCGCCTTCATGCTGGTAGGTGGCCACAATGCGCCGCACCAGAGTACGACCCTGGCCATCGACAGCGGTGCGCAACACCGGCTGACGAAAGAGCACCGTGCCGCGATCGTAGTCAATTTCGTAGTCGGGGCCGCGGCTGAGCGGCTGGCGATCGAGCACCTGACCAGGCCGATTTAGCTCCTCTAGCTCAAAATAAATCGCCTCGCTGCCGGGTAGCAGCAGGCGGCGCGACAGAAAGTAAAACCCGCTGGTGCCGTCGGGGGCAATGGTGTCGCGCTGAAACCCCTGGATATTGTTGCCGTAGATGGCGGAGAGCTGGAGGTTGCCCAGGTTGTAGTTGCCGCTAAAGCCGTGGAGCGATCGGCTGATGCTGCTATACAGCTGGGAGGAGGTGGCAAACTCGTCGGTGCGGTAGTCCCCCCACATTACATAGTCAGACCCGGCATTGGGTGTGGGAGAGGTGCGCTCTAGCCGCAGATAGAGGCTGTCGGTGGAGGGGGCCAGCACCTCTGAGGTGGAGTCATCGCCGTAGACCGGGTAGGGGCGATCGCAGTCTTGATAATTGCGAAACAGCGGCACGGTGCCGTCGCAGCCTTCGTTGAGGGCGCGATCGCTGCGGTAGGCCCCGGTAAAGCGCCAGTCGCCAAAGGAGGTAATGGCAAAGGCCCCGCCTCGTATCGCTAGCTGGGTGCCAGCCCCACCGTCGGCGGGCAAAAAATCCCGGTAGCGGCTGTAGAAATCGGTGCCACCGCTGCCCAGACGCACGTCTACCACCCCGGTTAGCAGCGTGGGGCGCAGCTCAGTCGTAAACTCCACCTGGGTATAGGCTTCCAGATCGCCCCGACTGGCCCGAATTGTGGTCTGGCCTGGGGTCAACCCCGTTTGCAGCGTCGTGCTAAAGCTGCCCCCCTGGGTCTGAACCTGAAACCCAGGTTGATCGGAGTTTTGATCGTCCTCAACAAATTGCCCCTGGCTGGACTCCAGGGTAATCACCGTATCCTGACTAGCGACATTGCCCTGGTCATCAAGGAGCTGACCCTGCACGGTGACCGTTGATCGACCATCGGCGGCCACCCGGCTCTCCAGAGTGGTGACACTCAAGCTGGCGATCGCCCCCCGCACCTGAATGGTTAGGTCTGCCTGAGTCAGCGCAGCACCTCCTAGCTGGCCCTGGGCAGAGAGCTGGTTTTCACCGGAGTGCAGCCCCACCCCGTACCAGGTCTGAGTAATCAAGCCGGTTTCTAGATTGGTTTCGGTGCGGCCAATCAGGTCGTCGCCCACTGGGCTACCGTTCACCACCAGGGTAATCTCACTGCCCACCGGAAATTGCAGCGTTACTGTGGTTGACGGAATGTCGAGAACGGCCTCTGGGGTGGGGGTGAGAAAGCGAATCGCGGCCTGGGTGGCAGGTTCTGAAGTTTCAGTAGTTGAGGTTGCTGCCTCAGCGGCGGCAGGTTGACTGGCGGGCGCTAGGGTCTCACTGGTCTCGCTAGTTTCACTAGCAGAAGGGGCTACTAAATCCACCGCCTCATTAGCAGAAGATGTGGAAGGGGCTACCGAATCCATCGGCAGCGGCGAGGGTTGAGCGATCGCAGGTGTCAGGGGCTCAGCCACAGGAACTGCTGGCGCTTCGACCGAAATGTCTGCTGCCGCCGCAGGCTCGAACGCAGCCTGGGCCATCGCTAGCGGCGTTAGGCTGCCCAGGAGCAGACCCGCGTTGCCCAACGCAAGCATCGTTCTCCGAAACTGACTACTCATTTTGGCCACCTCCCAGCTGGGCCTGGGGCTGAACCCCAAAATTCATCCGCACCAGGCTGCCAGGGGCCAGATGCACCAGCCGAGACGCACTGTTGCGCTCAATAAAGACTCGGTTAGGGGCCAGCTCATAGCCAGGCACGCTCAGCGGATCGAGGGTGCCGGAGCGATAGCCGGGCAAAACATTGGCCAGGGAAAAAATGCCCCGCTCGTCGGTGGTAATGCGATTGCCGTCGTCCAGAAAAATCACCGCATTGGGCAGGCCCGGCTCCCCGGTCTGCTGCTCGCCATCGAAGTTCAGGTCTTCAAAGACTCGACCAATCAGGGTGCCGCAGTCGGACAGCAGCCCTGGATCAATCCGCAGCCGGTGACTGGCGGGGCCATCTCGCAGGAGCGCGCCTGTGTCGCTACGGCGAGCGGTCACCAGCGCCGAATTTCGTCCCGTGCCGCGAGTGGCATCGGGGGTAAGCTGGGCGGCATAGACTAGGCTCAGAGCCTCGCCCACCGGCAGCGATGCCGCTGCATCCACCTGAAATTCCACCGTAGAATTTGATTGGCTCACCTGCACTGGGTAGGTCTGGTCTGCGATCGCCGCTCGGGCAGACCCCGCCACCAGCCTGAAGCCCAAAGGCAGGGTGTCGGTAAAGGCAATCGTTTGCAGCGCAATATCGGTTTGATTGCGAACCACGACCCGATAGATCACGGTGTCCCCTGGCTGGGCAACGGCGCGATCGCCCGACTTAGTGAGCTGCATCTGCCGGGAGTTGCACAGCGTCGTTACCAGGTTGAGGGCAGAAAGCTGAAGCCCCGTCTGAGCGGCGTCGTTAACCTGTACCGTTTGCTGATCAATCTGGGTTGCCCCCGTAGCGGTAATTGGTTGACCATCCAGGGAGGTGGCCCGGTAGGTAATTACACCGCCGTTATTGCCGATAATCTGAAGCTTGAGTCGTCGCTGTAGGTAGGAGGTACCTACTGGGGGCGTAACCACCAGCAGGTAGGTGCGCCCGATATCGACCTGTCCCCTAGCAGCGTCGAACAAGAAGTTGTAGGTTCCCTGGGCTGAAAGGTTGTACGGGTTGGCGTTGGTGATGTTGGGAGGAAGCCCCCCAGGAACACTATTGTTTGGATTATTGGGCAGCTCAGTGGGCGTTAGCGAGACCAATGCCCCCAGTTCGCTCTGGAGCGGGTCACCGGGCAGCGGGTCGTAGAGCGCCACGGTAAAGCCGATGTAGTTTGGCAGCGGGCTGCCGCCACAGCCTAAAAGCTGGCCAAAGGGGTCAACTAAGCTCAGCCCTAGCGACACTGAGCTACTGCCCGTCCACGTCGCTGGGCCGTTGCCAACGCTATAGGTGTAGGTGACCTGGTTACTTAAGCTCGGCTCAGGTGAGGGTTGCGCCACCAGCGGCGCAGTTAGTATGAGGGTCAGGCCCAGCGCCAAGCCAAACCCCAAGAGGTAGCCCAATCGTTTTCGAGGTCGACCGCCGCTGCCCGATAGGGTTAGTCGGAGAATCGTGAGACTCCATTGCCATAGCTGGTGGAAACAATGCTTACCCATTGGAGTTTTACGAAAACGATTCAGGACTGTAGGGCGTGAGGGTCAGATCGCGAAGCCAGGAAAAATTGGCACAAAAACCCTGTCCTCAAGAGACTTGGGGGCGCTCAGGGCATAGTCAGTAGGGATGGAAAGCTGGGGCGATCGCTGGCAGCGAGTGCAATCTGCGATCGCCCCCAGGGCTACTTCACAGTGACGTCGTAGGCCATCTGCACCACCACCTCAGGCTCCAGAGTCTGGGCAAAGTCCCAGCGAATGTCGGTGTAGGCTTCAGCCGGGGCTGGTTCCAGAGTCACCGTGCCGTCCTCCTGCACCACCTCCACCAGGGGCTCGGCGACAAAGGACTTGCCGCCGTCAATGCTGTAGGTAATAGCTGTGCCGTCGTTGCCCGTTGCCGTCGCCAGCACGTAGGTCATCTGGGGCGGAATCGACTGGGTAATCACGAGATCCTTAGCCGGCATTTCTCCGGCATTTTCTGACGCAACGGTGTAGCGCAAAACGTCCTGGGGCTGCACCGTTGCTTCCCCCTCCAGGGTTTGCCAGAGCAACTGGGGTTCACCCTGTGCATCGACTGTTTGCACCTGCTTTTCTGCCTGCAACACCAGCTTCACCTCTGGGCGGCGCACCTGCTGGGCAATCTCGGTGCCGATCGTCTGGAGCCGCGCCATCACGGGGCTACCTTTGGCCAGGGGAACGATGAGCAGGGTTGCCAGGGCAGCTAAACCTAAACCAATCGAGCGTTTCATAGTCATAAACCTTGTCCAAAAATGCTGTGTAAGTTTCAAGTGGTGGCATTCGCAGGGGACGAAATGCTGCGCAAAATGCCGGATTTCGTCCCCAACGTGTTAGAGGCTTAGTTGACAATTCGGCGGAAGGTTAGCGTGCCGCCGACCTGAGGTGCCAGGGATGGAATGGTGTTAACGTACCGGGTTACCGCCGCCCCCGAGGCTGGATCGGTGCTGCCCAGCAATACCGCTCCGTTGTAGAACTGTAGGGTGCCGCCAGTGGCCACCGTGTTTTGACGGTGGGTGGTAATGCCTGCCCAGGTATTCGGTGCGGCGGCTCCATCCTCATTGATTACCAGGCCATTGCCGGTGAGCAGCACGTTGCCGCCGCCAGTGGCTGGTTGAATCTCAGAGATGTTTTGGTACGTAATCTGGTATTCCACAAACTGCCCTGGCTCAGGCCGCCGGGTCGGAGTCGCGGTAAACGCCTCAAGCTGCGTTGTGCCATCGCGGTCAATAATGCGGGCTGCCTTCACCAGATTGACGAAGCCGGGATAGATTCGGTTGTTGGTAAAGTTGTAGACCGTGTCTGTGGTGGCAACAAAGCTGTTGCTGCTGTCGTTATCCACAAAAGCCACGATGGGGATGGTGTAGCCCTGAATTTGATTCGTGCCCGCAGGCAGATCTACCGTTACCTGGTAGGACTGCTGCTGGTTTGGCGTTAGGGTACCAATGACCACGGGTGGGTTAGCCGAGGCAAAGCCGCCAGCGGCAGTGTAGGTGTAGACAGCCGTTTGGGCACCAAAACTAATAGTCACCGTTGTGCCATCGGGAATGCTGGCGTTGGTGCCGTGAATACCACCAGTTAGAAGGTTGGTCGCATTGGGGGCGAAGGGCAAGAGCTTGACGTTGTCGAGATTGGTGGCAATGGTGTTTCTGACGGTGTTGGTGATGGTTGCCGCCGCCGGATTGCTAGCGCTGCCCTGCGTCCCTACCGTATCTACCGTGGTGGCGGCGTTAGTAAAGTCGTCCTGGGCATTGGTGGGGCCAATGGCGTTGGGAACGTTGTTAGGCCCATTGAGCAGAGCGCTGTTAGCTGCTGACAGGGGCAAAATGCCAACGACGTTTGATTCCCCATTGGGGCCAGTACCGGTGTTGTTGCTGCTGGTGTCTGGGTCGTTGGGATTGGCAGCGCCCGTCTGAGGGCTAGCGATGAAGTCGCTGATGTTTGGGTTGGGCGGGAAGACGCCATCGTCATAGTTGTTGGCATCCTGGTCGCCCGACTCGTCGTAGACCAGGTTATTGGCCAAATCGCCAAAGGTTTGACCAAAGATCTGACCGATGTTGGTAATGGTGCCCCCAGTGGCGGGCAGGCCACTGGTCACCACGGTAAACCTAAAGTCGTTGACGGCGGTGCCCGGCGGCAGGGCTCCGTTGGTGCCAGCATCGTAGACAAAGCCGATGCGCTTAACAGTACCTGCCGCTGGCGCAACGGTAGTCCAACTGACGCCGCTAATTGGGTTTTCGGTGCCGCTGTAGGCATCATCGGTGGAATAGACCGGAATCCAGTTGCCGTTGGGCACGATGGGCGCGATGCCATTCCACACCGTGTTGGGGGGCACGGTAGTGGAAACTAAGATGCGCTCAACGGTTGAGCCATTGAGGTTGATCGGGGTGCCTTCCAGGCTGCCTGCCGGGAAGCCTGGCTGAGGGTTATTGGCAACTCGGAAGTCGAGATCGTAGGTGATGCTATCGTCGCGAGCATCGCTGGCCAGGGCACCGGGTGCCGTTGTTGAGGTCATTAACAGGGTAGTTTGGGCCAGGGGCTTGGGCTGGGTAGCCAAAAACTCCTGGTGGGATGCAGCCGCTTCCCGTTCGCCGTTGGCAGGAGCCAGGGTGCCATTGGCGTCTAGGGTGTAGACATCGTTGGTAGTGGGGGCTGTATCAGTACTAAAGGCAATATTTTGCTGGTTTTGGGTATTGGGGGTATTGTCAGCCGTATTACCAAACTGCACTTTCACCGCATCACCAGCATTGGTGGCGGTGACGGCCATAGTTACCCGCACTTTGAAGTTTTGGTCGGCTCCGATAATGCCCGTGTTGGGGAAAGTGGCCAGGTTATTGGTGCTATTACCTCCGGCTGGAACGGCGATCGCGGTGCCTAGGTTCGTGCCATTGACGGCAATAACCTCTACGGCCGTGATAGTTCCCCCTATGGCTAGAGGGCCAAGGTCCGTGGCCCCCGGAATGTAGACGAAGGCGTCGGCGTTGCCGGTGTTGGTGACCAAAAAGTCAAAGTAGAGATTGTCGCTGGTGGCGATGCTACCGCCGTTGGCATCCGTAAAGCCCGCATCGGTGACGGTTAGGCCCCGTACCTCTTCTACCTTGATGGTGACGGTATTCGAAATGGCGTCAAAGTTGGTGGTGCCATCGCTGTAGGTCGCCGTAGCCCGGTTAATGATATCGGTACCGGCAGCGGTGCCTTCGGCTAAAACGGGTGCTAGGAAGGGGAGAGCGCCACTGGTGGCGATCGCCGTAATAACCAGGGGTTTGAATCGACTGGTAAACCGAGAATGAGGCGATGGTTCTGTATTTTTCATAGCTAATATATGGCGCAACAAATTCCCCTGGATAACGCCAGGGCTTTTACCCAAACAACCCTGCGAGGCATTAAGGACAAGCAAAAACTATAAAATATGGCATTAAAATAGATTGGTTAAGGCCTGAAAATGGCTCGCCTCCTGAGTATTCCCTTGAACGAAAAGAGAAAAACAGTTTTCAATTAATTACTTGAGTTTTAGGCCTGGAACCTTTTAGTCACGATTTGCCTCGAATTTGCAGCCGCTCTTCGAGGATTACTCGGGAGAACATTGGCATGTTCTAGCTGTGTGGCGGCCATGGCATAAAGACTGAGTTTCTCTAAAGCTCTAGATTACAGGCATGTATACCTTGCGTTCATTCCTTCTAATGCCATTTTTGCTTTGATGAATGTTTCAGAGAAGCAATAAAATTTAATGTGTCGATCTAGATTTTTTAGGCATGTCCAAAGAAATTTTTCCTCAGCAAATCTACCAATAGAATTTCTGGTTTGGGAAAAAGCTAAGCAGAAATAACGATGCGAAGTGGCTACCTATGATTGCCAGCATTTTGTGGTCAAGAATTGCAGGCTTTTGTCGATCAACCGCCCTTAGGGAAAGGACTAAATCCTGTACCGGTGGCCAGATCGATGCATTGACGAATGGCTATACGGACTGCGCTGCGTCTAAGGGCAGCTAGCAGCAATGATTTAGACGCTAGACCAATCGGTTAGCCAGAAGCCAGGTTTGCTTCTTTAGTCGCAGCTCGTCCAACCGGTGAGCAGTAGCTGTAGTCGCTATAAAGTCTACAAACAGCCTATCTTGCAGGCCACACCAGCGTGGCGGTGTTGTCGATCGCCTGGGGCTTACCCTCGCTATCCACCGAGTTGAAGTGGGCCAGCCGCTCTTGCACATCGACAGGCAGGTGCGAAAAGTCGATCTGGGTGTCGCCAGCGGCGATGCTGGCCCAAAAGGTTTTGAGGCTGGGAGCAATGGCGGCAGCCTCGTGCTCGGCCAGTCCCACCGGGGGGCTGACTAGAAATTTGGTCATAAACCCCTCGGCGCGATCGCACATCCACTGGTGCGACATGGCCTGCAGGTCATCCCAGGGGCCAACGGCGGTGAGACGGCGCGATCGCACCTCCACCCGCAGATCACCATCGCCGCGCTCAATCTCCACAATCCGGTAGGGGTGAGGATAGCTGACCAGCGACCCAGTCAACACCTCGCACAGGTCGCCCCGCCGTGCCACATCCTGCACATGCAGGTGGCCGGTAAACATCAGCCGCACCTTTGCCGCCTCTAGCCGCTGGATGATCGCCTCAGCATTGCTCACCATATAGCGCTGACCCAGGGGGCTGTTAGACTGCCCCGGCAGATGCTCCAACACGTTGTGGTGCAGCATCACCAAGATCAGGTCATCCGAAAATTCTGCCAGCGTGGCCTCTAGCCAGTCGAGTTGGGCATCATCCACATGGCCCACCCGAATCTGCTCGCCGTTGGGCTCAAAGGCGTTGGAGTTGAGCGCCACCAGCCGCACGCCGGGGAGAATTTCGTGCTGGTAGTGGAGGGTTTTGCCGTCGCTGTAGCCAAAGTCTTGGTACAGGCGGGGGAAGTCGTGAAGGCCAATGGCGCGATCGCTGGCATCCCTGGCAATTACGTCGTGGTTCCCCGGCACCACATAGGCAGGGAAGGGCAATCGCTTGAGGCGATCGATCAGCCAGCGGTGATTCACCCATTCCCCATGCTGGGTGAGATCGCCAGGCAGCAACAAAAAATCTAGATCCAGGGTTTCGAGGTGATCAAAAATCTGTTCAATGCCTGGAATGCTGACTTCGACTAAATGGAAGCGATTGGGGCCATTGTAGATCGTCTCAGGACGGGCAATGTGAGGGTCGCTGATAATAGCGAAGCGAAAACGCTGTCCCATGAAATTAAAACGTTGATTTTTATGCATGTCCCTAACAGCCTAGCCTTTAGATGCCCAATTGGCCCAGGCAAAGTGGCATGATAGAAAGCCGTGATTCCAGCGAGGTCAAGGCTGTGGCAGTTGTTCGGGTGCGTCAGCACGTCAACCCCCTAAGCGACAAATACCAGGCTCCCGTTGACGCTCCTAGCTGGAGCGCAGCCTTTGCCAACCCCCAACAGCCCCTGCACATCGACATTGGCTGCGGCAAAGGCGTATTTTTGTTGTCCATGGCCCAGCTTGCGCCCGAGTGGAACTTTTTGGGCCTCGAAATTCGCAAGCCCGTGGTCGAATCGGCCCAAAAGCGCCAGCAAGAGACGGGGCTGACCAACTTGCATTTTATGTACTGCAACGTCAATATCTCCCTGCGGGCTCTGTTAGAAAGCTGGGGCGACCAGAACCCTTTGCAGCAGGTGTCTATCCAGTTCCCCGATCCGTGGTTTAAGAAGCGCCACCAAAAGCGGCGGGTGCTGCAACCCGAGCTGGTCAGCACTCTGGCGGAATTTTTGCCCTCTGGCGGACGCCTGGTGGTGCAGTCGGATGTGGAAGAGGTGGCGGTGGATATGTGCGATCGCATCGCCGAAAACCCCCACTTTCTCCGCCAGGGCCAAGACTGGCTGCCCGAGAGCCCCTTCCCTGCCCAAACCGATCGCGAGCGCGTCACTCTAGAGCAGGGGTTGCCCGTCCACCGCGCGATCTTTGTTCGGACTTAGCCCTGCCCCCAGACCAGAGTGTAGAATGGCCAAAGACCTGGGGCTGTAGCTCAGCAGGATAGAGCGGCCGCCTCCTAAGCGGCAGGTCGTGGGTTCGAATCCCGCCAGCCCTGTTGTTTACATCACTGCGCTATGCAGAAACTTACTGACCTACCGTTACTTACTGCAAAAAGCAGATTAATCCCTAGGGTCAGCCCAATTCAAATTTCAGGCTAAACGGTTTGACTTTGCTGTCAACCGGGGCTATTGCGCCTGTTTTTACTCTGCTAGTGCAACCATGCGCCGTCGTCTGGTTTCCATAGATAAAGCAGGCAGATGCTGGTCAAGCGATTAGGGATCTTCGGATGGGGGAACTGTAAAGTTGGCCTGTTTAGCTATCAGCTCTAAAAATTTAGCCGTGCTGCGATCGGGGTCATAGACACCGTTTTCCCATTCGCTAACGGTTTGGCGGCGTACGCCCATCTGCTCAGCAAATTCCATTTGGGTCAGGCTCATATGTTTGCGCAGGGCGCGGATGGCATCTTGGTGCCAAACAATTTTGCCGTCTTTTTGCTCGATGTTATATTGAGCCTCAAATTTACGAAAGACAACGGTTTTGCTGTCCATATCAACGGTGTAGACATGGTAGCCAGCCCCTACCCAAGCCCCAGCCTGAAGCGCCGCAGGAGTATCGCGGTTACTCCACCAGTTTTTGCGCTCAGTGGCAGAATGGGGCAGCGGCCTGCCTAGTAGGGTTTCAATCTCGCCAAAGGTCAGCAGAACCTCGGCCTTGCCAGCGGTCTGCAAATGATTAAATAAAGGGTAGTACTTGCTGACAGGTTTCATAGGTAGGCGCGATCGCGACTCAATCTCAGCGGTAAACCATATGACTACCTATAATGACTCAAAAACCTGACTTAATGACCGCAAATTTGGCACGCCATTGAGAATTTCTGATCTGGACGGTTTATTGCATCCCTCTAAACTAATTGTCTTTAAGGGAAGAAGCGATCGCTACTTACGATCACATCGTTGAGGCTGCCCCAACGCCAAACCAACCCTCTGTTGCGCTGGCGTCCATAGATTCGTTAGGGTAGCAAAACTGACACTGCTCGATATCGCCTATGGCCCGCCCTGATCTCGACTTGTACACCATTGACCGCGTTATCGAAATGGCTTGGGAAGATCGCACCCCCTTTGAGGCCATTGAGACACAGTTCGGGCTATCAGAGAAACAGGTGATTGCCATCATGCGATCCTACATGCAGCCCTCTAGCTTTCGTCTGTGGCGTAAGCGGGTGACGGGGCGCAGTACCAAGCATCAGTACAAGCGAGACTTTGCTCTGGGCCGATTTAGGTCGGCTAACCAAAAATAGGGGCGTGGCATCTTATCTGCGGGCTAGGCCCTGCGACCTGTGCCAGGCTCTAGCCACAGTGCGGTACCGCATTCAATGCGCCCCTGGGGCAGCCTGGGTGTTGGCCTGCCCCCAATGCCAACAAGCTCAGCGCGAGCAGAATCCCAACTATCGCTATGGCGGCACCTGGAAAGCTCGCCTCAAGAAGAGCTAGCCCCACCCATTTCTATTGCCGTAGCTGCTTTTCTTTAAACACGAAAGAACTCTGTAAAATCACGTAGACTTGTTTCAAGCTTATCAAAAAACTGAGTGATTCTTTATATACCAAGATTAAACTGGGTTATGTTGAGGGAACCATAGGTGTAATCGTTAATCGCCTTAATGCACATAGCCATGAAAACCTCCACAGTTCTGGTGCATTCAACCCTTGCCCAAGCGCCCGCCACCAATCGGCCGCCGCTTGATAACCCTTGGATGCTCTCGTCTGGGGGTTTGCTGGTGCTTCTGCTAGGGTTGGGTGTCTATTCTCACCTGCAAACTCGCCGCCTGGTAAAGCAGCTCAAATTTGAGACCTACAAAAACCAAGAGCTGCAAAAAAAGGTCAAACTAGCCCTCAAAACCATCAGCAAGATGGAGCAAAACCCTGACCTAATTCACTCTCGTGAATTTAATCTCGACTACCTGCGCATGCGCATGGATGAAGAGCATTTTCATACCTCGATTGTGAATCAGCTTAAGGTCAAAGTTAAGCAAAAAATCAGCGTTGCTCTGCGACCTCGCCAGGCGGAAGAAGGCCTGATTGGGATTGCCAGCAAGCCTCGCGTGGTGGATGAGATCTTTGATGTTGAGTATGCTCCCCAAGACAACCCTCTGGCAAAAAAGCGGGTGCTGTTTCGCATTCAAATTAGGCTGGCGAAGCTGCCCACCCAGGCCACCTCTTCGACCATCGGCCAGCTAGTTGAATGCATCGAAAACTTTATGAGCCCCGAGGCCGAAGAAACCCATTGGCAGCCGACTATCCAGGGCCGCATTGCCAACATGCATTGGGATCAAAAAGCCAAGCCTACCCCCCTGCTGGTGATTGAACAATCGAGCGAAGGGGCCAATGTGACACTGCGCAGCCGCAATGAGCTTCCGACCAGCATGAGCAGCACCAGCAGCAAACCCAAGAGAAAACCGGCCTAGGGTAATGATCCCTAGCTGGTTATTCGCAGCTCATCAGTAGACGGCGGATGCCATTGCGACGGCATCCGTCGCAGGTGGCGGGGCCGATCGCGCTTGGGCCATATCCGAGAGAATGGCATCGAGCAGCTGCTCGCGCAGGTCGGGGATAACTGCTAGGGCACGGGTCCAGTCGGGGATTTGAGTGCCGGTGGGGTCGTCAAGGTATTGGTTACCGGCTTCTAAAATGACTTGCTCAAAGGTTTCGATGGTGATCTCTTCTTTGTGGCGATCGTACTCTAGACCGTTAAAGCGGGCATCGACGAAATATTGACGGGCGAGGTTTTGGGCCTCGCGACGGTACTTGATCCGCAGGGCGCGAATGTGGTCGTGGCCAATCACCACCTGCTCAGTTTCGGTCAGGGTTCTAAACACCGATTGCAGAATGTCGCGGCACATTTTTTGCAGCCCTGAGTTGGTTGAGCTGCCTAGGGTCTGGTGCTTGTGCTCAAAAACGCCCAGGTCGATTTGGGCAATGCGCTTGAGGGCCACGTTGCGGTAGACCTCGGCCAGCAGGCCCACTTCTAACCCCCAGTTGCCGGGGATGCGGGTGGTCAGGGCCAGGTCGGCAGACAGGGCAAACTCGCCGGAGAGGGGGTAGCGGTAGGCGTCAAGGTAGCGCAGGTAGTCGCGGTAGCCGAACAGCTCCATCAGCGAGGTGATGAGGGGGGTGACAAACAGTCGGGTGACGCGACCGTGCATGCTGCGGGGATTGCCGCCAATGCGGGCGTAGTAGGCTTTGCTGAAGGCGATGCCAAAGTCTTGCTCTAGCAGGGGATAGAGCAGCTTGAGGGGGTAGGCGCGATCGTAGGTGACAATGTCGGCATCGTGGAGGGCGATCGCAGCGGCGTGCAGCGAGGCTACCCCCAGCCCCAGCCATACAGCCCGTCCTTTACCCTTAAACTTCAGCAGGTCAAGCCCTTTGTCTTTGAGGGTTTGCAGAATGCCGGTGATGCGCGGGCCGTTTTCCCACAGCACAAAGGTGGGCTGGGGCAGCGGCTCAAAGAACTGCACCGCATGGCGATACTGCTCAAAGGTGTCGGCGTAGAGGCAGACGATAACGTTGTTGACAAACGGGGAGTGGCTGAGGTGGTCGCGAATGGTCGCTAGGGCCGGGCGCTCTAGCTCTTCGTAGAGCGACGGAATCAGCACGGCGGTAGGGTTGGTTTGGCTGAGCTCGGTGAGACGCTGCTCTAAACGCTCGGCATCGTACCCCAGGTCGTGGATGGTGGTGATTAGCTCTTGCTTATAGTCCATGCCCTGATATCCCTAAATGCTAGGTCTCATCATAGGGATAAGTGGCGATCGCAAGATGTCTGAATCACTACCCGATGGCGGGCAGCAGCCGGGCGGCGTTGAAAAATTGCACCCTAGGCAAAGTCGTGGGCCAAAATTGCCTGGCCGCGACGGTAGAGTTCTTCGGCGTAGCCCGTCCAGGTGCCCTGCCCCCAGTAGCGAAAGCAGCTGGTTTGCAGCAGCAGATTGTGGATCAGGGCGTTGCGGTAGCGGTGCTGGCGCTCTAGGGCATCGCCCCGCTCGCTCTGTTTTGCCATGGTTTGGTGAAACTGGGCCGATAGGCGCTGCATGGGGTCGAGCACGTTGTCGTAGCCCTGCACCCAGCTGCGATCGCCCGTCCAAGACCCGCCTTCCATCGAGAAGCTACCGTCTTCGGCGCGGAGGGATGCGATCGCCCCCGCTACGGCCTCAGATCCACTCGCGTCACCCATCGCCTGCCACAGCCGCGCTTGCCCCACCGCCTGACAGGTTGGGAACGTCTCTGGGCCACAGCCCGCCGCCGCCAACAGCTCCAGATATTCGCTGCCGTTAAAGCCCACCACGCCCTGACGACCGCCCCCGTTGTCGCGCATTTCGTACCACGATCGCATAAAGGCGCTGGGGAACTCATTCATCATCACGCCGCCGTTTTCGCCATCGCTGATCTGGCTGACTAGCTGCGGCACGGTGGTATTGCCGAGGGAGACTTTGCCGAGGGTTTTGGCTTCCCAGTAGGGCTGCATCTGACCCACCAGCTTGGTATCAGACCCCTGGGTTTTGATCAGCACCACAATCTCTTCTACCTCTCCCTGGGCATTGCGGGCGATTAGACGGTGGGGCAGGTGGGGCTGCGATAGACCATGACCTTCGAGGCTTTCCACCGTGTGCTCTTGTACCAGCATCCAGCGGTAGCCGCAGTCTTTGAGGGTTTTGACAAAGGCGTAGAGCACATCGGGATGGTTGGGCAGGTGCATCTCTGGCGGCGAGAAGCCCCGCACCCGAGCCAGAGCTTCGGGGCCAAACAGGGCGGCAAAGTGGTGCTGCCAAGCGCGAATGTGCAGCTTGAGGTCGGGCACCGGGGTGGAGGGCACTACGGCGTGGCCCCAGCAGGTGCCCAGCCACTCGACGTAGGGTTGATAGGTGGGGTCACAGGCCAGGCGGCGCAGCTTGGCCAGAATGTCTTGCCGATCCATCTGTTGCAGGCCCCACAGCAGGGTGCCCGAGTAGTCGAGCATGACGCGGGGGTTGCAGCCGTTATTCACCAGCTCTGGAATGAAGTCGCCTAGGCGGGCGTAGCAGTAGGCGAAGGTACCCGCGTTGTGATTGTCCCCGTCGTAGGGGTGCTCAAACATGTACTGGAGGTGGTTGATCAGCTCGCCCGTGGCCCCGGCGGGAATGGTGGGCTGGTGCATATGGAGGGCGATCGCAAACCCCGCCGAAATCTCCTCTAGCGCCAGGTTGGTGCGCGGCAAAAACACCGGCTCATCGCTGGCCATGACGGCAGTAATATCGGCCTCTCGACCCGACAGCGGGGGCAGTCCCTCTTCAAGGGCGGGCCAGTCTATGGGGGAGAGCACAGCACCGATCATAGACACCTCGTAGAAACGATTTACCCAGCAGCTGTGGACAAACCTATGGTCACTATTTAGTGTGACACCGGGCGGAACACTTCTACTAGGGCGATTTACATTTCGTGGTCAGAGCTAGCCAGAATAGGCCAGTGCAGAGCAGGCTTTGCAGCAAGTGGGTTTTTATAGCTTAAACCACCAGCTGGGGACGGCTCGACTGGGGCGGGTTGAGTTCGATGGTGGCTACTACCTGGCCGTGGTCAGACTGCCAGGGTTCGATGTTGTCTTCGAGCAGGGTTTGGTCAAATAGGTGGTCGTTAAACACCGAGACGTAGGTGACGCGGCCAATCCGATCGCGGTTTTGGGCCGAAAATTCTTCGCTCACCATGATGTGGTCGAGGCTGTCGTAGTGGCCGTTGTGAATGTGGGTGTAGTAGTGGTCGCCGTAGCCTAGCCGGGCCTGAATGTCTTTGACCTGGTAGAGCAGCACGTCCCACACGGGGGCTTTTTTGCGGTAGGGCCAGCGTTCCCAGGGGGGCTGACCAGCGACAATTTGGGTGGTGACGGCGGTGTGGTTGTCGTTGACATCGCCCATGACAATCACCGGGTAGCGGCGATCGCGCAGCCCTTCCATCAGCAAAAACCGCAGGGCGGCGGCCTCGGCCGTGCGGCGAATCAACGATCGGGCGTGGCCCTTGGCAATTTCGACCGGGTCGCTGCGATCGACCCCGTTGGCCATCATCGGTCGCTTTGACTTGAGGTGCACCACAAACACCGTGCAGTGAATGGTCTCGGTGAGGGCTAGATCCACCGCCAGCACCGGGTGCGAAAATCGCCGAATGGGGATCTCAGCCCCCTCCAAATCTAAAATGCCCTCGGGGGGAAACTCGTCGTAGACCCGCTGCCCCAGCACCGGAAACCGCGTCGCCAGGGCCAGCCCCGGCCCCCGCCCAAACCCCTCGGCCATAACAATCTCGTGCTGCTGGTGGTAATCGCTGCGGTGCAAGGCTTCCTTCAGCGCCCCCCGATGAAACACCTCCTGAAAGCCGCAGATATCGACCTTCATGCGATCGAGCTGGGCCCCAATCCAGGTGAGCTTTTTGAGGTAGTTTGTCTGGGAATGCACTTCGCCGGGGTAAAACTCGCGATCGGGCAGCATCAGATTGTTGAGGTTAAAGGTGCCGACGCGAAACTGATTGCGATCCATAGCTGTGGAAGGTAAGCGGTGGCAAAGGGGAAGGTGCGTTTAAGAATAGCGCCGTTGCGTTAACAGCGCGTGAACTTTTTCCCCTCGCCCCTAAGGCCGCATATCCAGCAATCAAGCACCACCGCCATGACATTGAGAAACAAGCTGCCGCAATCAAGCAACATCGCCATATTTCCGAAGAACATCGCGCAGTCATCAAGGAACATCGCCATGACATCGAAAAATAAGCCGCCGCAATCGAGAAACACTGCCATGACATCAAGGAACATTGCACTGTCATTGAGGAACGCCGCCATGACATCAAAAAACAAGCCGCTGCTATCGAGAAACGCTGCCATGACATCAAGAAACATCGCGCTGCCATTGAGGAACGCCGCCATGACATCGAAAAACAAGCCGCCGCAATCGAGAAACGCCGCCATGGCATTGAGGACACCGCAAGGCTCTCGGATAACGCCTCCCGGTTGTCTTGAAGCCCTTAAAGCTTAGATTTAGGATTCCCTATCGTTGCTCACGCTCTGCGGGGGAATGTTCCCCCGACGCCCCGCGCCCCATCCCCAGAGGACGCTCTGCGTCAATAACAGCTGTATCTACGCAGAGCGTGGGCAAGGGTAAACAGCAGGGGGTTTTTGGATTAGACATTCCCTTGGGGCAGGTTTTCTTCGGTGTGCAATTTGATATCTGCTTCGGCGGAAAGGGATTCGGATGCGATCGCACTCGGAGCCACCGGCTCAGCAAACTGGGCCTCTTGCAGCGTGAGCTTGATCGCCGCCAGCACTCGGGATGTGACCTGCAAGAATGAGCTTTTGCGCGAGTTGACCCAAAACTGAGCCTCTAGATTCACCGTGGAGGGGGTGAGTTCGCGCACCAGCACGATCGGTTCGGGTTCTAGCTCAACGCCGTCGATCTGCTCCATCTGCTGCTGAATGCGGGCAAACAGGTCAGGCAGATCGGCGGTGTGGTCAATGCCTACGGTGACGCTGCTGAGGCGCACGGGCGAGGCGGTGTTGTTGGTAATGCTGCTCTGAAACACCTCCTGGTTGGGAATGTAGACCAGGCGACCGTCATAGGTTTGCACCGTGGTGGCCCGCAGCTGAATTTGGGTGACGGTGCCCTCGTAGTTGTTGATCACGATCTGGTCGCCAATGCGAAAGGGCCGACTGGCCAGCAAAATTACCCCCGAAATGTAGTTGCTGAGCACGTCGCGCAGGCTAAAGCCGATGGCGACGCTGGTGAGGCCGAGGGTGCCGATCAGGGCGGCAAAGTTTAGGCCCAGCACCCCCAGGGCAATCACCGATCCCAGCGTCCACACGCCGCCGTAGCAGAGGCGGCTGATCAGCACTTCGGTGGTGCGATCGCCCTCGGTCTTCTCGGCCCACACCAGCACGGCGTGGCGCACCGCCGCCGCCACCAGCCAGGTCAGCCCCAGCACCACTACGGCCCCCAGCAGCGCGGGCAGGTTGTCGAGGGTATCTCTCAACAACTCTTGGGAAGTGCCCCGAATGCGGTAGGTTGCCGCCGCCACCAGGTTAGTTCTGGCGGTTGCCTGGTTGAGTAGGTCGGCCCAGCGCTGCGCCAGGGCAGCGATGTCGGTGTTGAAGTCGAGGGCATCTTGCTCGGTGACGGTCATGATCACCTGCTGGTTGGCCTGGAGGGTGGCCAGGTTGCGATCGCTATCCTGATTCACCGCGATGGGCTCTAGGTCAGTATCCTGGTTAAGCAGTGCTGCAATGCGACGGTTGATTTGCCCCGCCCGATCGGCTGCGCTAGTATCGGGCAACCCCCCCACCTGAAACACGGGCTGCCCCCGCACCAGCACATCGGCAAAAAATTGCTCCGCTGGCTCAGTTGCCGTTTGGGCAAAGGCGGGTAGGCCCCAGTGGGGCGCTGGCCAGCCGAAACCCAGGGCCAATCCTAGGCCGAATGCCAGCAGCCAGAGCCGCCGCCAATGGTGCTGTCTTTCCCAAGCCATACTGTTGTCTAACTCCCCTCAGCCCATTACCCGGCAGTTCTTCATTCAATCCCATCTCGGGCGCTATGGCACACCCACCCTTGGCCTCAACCGACCGCCGCCTGCTGATTACCGGGGCCAGTGGCTTTTTGGGCTGGCACCTGGCCCGTGCGGCCCAGGCGACCTGGCAGGTCGAGGGCACCTACCACCGCCATGTTCCGCCGCTGCCGGGGGTGAAGCTACACTGTATCGATCTCACCGATGCGATCGCCGTTAACGACTGGCTTGCCCAGGTCGCCCCCGACGCCGTGATTCACACCGCCGCCCTATCGCAGCCCAACCGCTGTGAGCAGGAGCCCGACCTCTCCTACACCATGAATGTCGAAGCGACGCGGGTGCTGGCTCAGTTTTGCGGCAGCCACCATATTCCCCTAGCGTTTACCTCTACCGATCAGGTGTTTGACGGCCAGGCGGCCCCCTACGACGAAACCTCTTTCCCCAGCCCCATCAATGTTTACGGTCGCCACAAGGTCGAGGCTGAAGCCATCCTTCAGGCCACCCATCCCAACGCTGCCATCTGCCGCATGCCGCTGTTGTATGGCCCCCCAAGCCCGACGGCAGAATGCTTTTTGCAGGGGTTTTTACGCACCCTGGAGGCAGGGCAGCCCCTGCGCCTATTTATTGACGAGTTTCGCACCCCGGCCTACGTTGAAGATGCCGCCGCTGGCCTGCTGCTGGCCCTAGAGAAAGCCTCGGGTCTGCTGCACCTCGGCGGCCCCGATCGCCTCAGCCGCTACGACTTTGGCCTCCGCCTGGCCGAGGTGTTTGGGTTTGACACAGCGCTGCTGCTGCCAAGTCAGCAGGCCGAGGTGCCTATGCCTGCCGCCCGCCCGGCGGATGTGTCATCGACCAGTCAACGAGCGGTTGCACTGGGGTATCGTCCCCGTAGCGTGGTGGCGGGGCTGAGCGCTACCCAAGCCTGGCTCAATCCCTAGACTAAGCGGCAGCAGGCAGTATCTCAAAGGCACCGGCCCATCACCATTAGCTCTGTCACATTCGTGTCATTTTTTACTGCCACAACTGTGCCATCAATACTGTCTAACAAGGTTGCCCTCCCCCTGGGTAGGGGTTGCCAGGCCAGCCCTGAGACAGAGGCCTTCATCGTTCCATCGTTACGCCATCAGACGAGCGGAGGCCTCCGCTAGCAAGAGCAAGTAAGCAACCCAGCCTTGGCCCTGGCACCTGTTCAAGGCCAGGCTAAGCCCAGTTACTAAAGGATCTCAGCGGAGGTCAGCTCGCAGCGGTTGAGGCTGGCATCTGCTAAAAGGTAGAAGCCTGGCCAAAAACTGTAAAGTAAAGTGAAGCAGAAGGTTAGGGGTTTCTAAGCATGGTTGTTAAGCATTCTAGGGAGCCACGAGCCTTCCATAGGCGGTTGCCGAGGCTGGTGTTAATAGGGGCGATGGCGATCGCCACAGTAGCCTGTGGCAAGCCCGTAGAGCCCGCAGCCCAGGCCCAGCCCGAGCAACAGGAAGGCCCCGCCGTAGTCGATACAGCAGTGGCCGCCTCCGCCGCAGATTCGAGCCGTGTTTATACCGGCACCACCCGCCCGGCGCGCGAGGTCTCGCTGCGATCGCAGGCCGAGGGGCGGCTGATCTCCCTGTCTCGCGACGTTGGCGATACGGTGCAGCAGGGCCAGGTGATTGCTACCATCGACAACGTGCTGCTGCAAACCGCCGTGGGCGAGGCCCAGGCCGAGCTCGCCGCCCGCCAGTTTGAGGTCGCCCAGGCCGAGGCCGAACTGGCCGACATTCGCACCTCCATCGAAGACGCTCGGGTGCGGCTCCAGCAGGCCAGCAACGATGCCCAGCGCCTAGCGACCTTAGCCGCCGAGGGAGCGATCTCTGCTCAAGCGGCCGAGCAGGCCCAAACCACCGTGAGCACCTCCGAACAAGCCCTCGCCTCGTCCCAAGAGCAGGTGCGCACTCGACAGAAGGCCGTGGCGGCAGCTCAGCAGCGCGTCGAAGCCCAGCGATCGATTTTGCGCGAGGCCCAGAAGCGCCTCTCCTTTGCCAATCTAACCGCCTCCCTGTCAGGTGTCGTGCTGGAACGGGTCGCTGAACCTGGCGATCTAATTCTGCCTGGAGAAGCCGTTTTAACCCTGGGCGACCTGTCAGAAATCTTGGTCGTTGTTCAAGTAGCCGACAGCAACCTCAGCGAGTTTAGCGTTGGGCAGTCGGTGGAACTCTCTATCGATGCCTTCCCCGACGAAACCTTCACGGGCCAGGTGACGCGCATTTCGCCGGTAGCCGACAGCACCTCGCGTCTGCTGCCCATCGAGATTACCGTGGCCAACCCCGGTAGCCGCATCAGCAGCGGACTGCTGGCCCGAGTGACCAGCACGGGCCAGCAGTCCAATGTGGTCGTTGTGCCCGAAAGCGCTCTAGAAACCGCTGAGAATAGCGACAATCAAATCTTTGTGATCACTGAAGCCGACGACGGCCCAATGGTTGAGTCGCGATCGGTGCAGGTGGGCGATCGCGCCGATGGCCAGGTCACCATTCTCTCGGGCCTCTCCCCAGGAGAGCAGTATGTTGTCCGCAGCAGCCAGCCCCTGGAAGGCGGGCAGATTGTAGAACCGAGTTTGACGTCCGAAGGGTAGGTGAGTAAGTGGGTAAGTGATTAGGTGAGCAAACACACCCACCTAATCACACTCACACACCCTCACACCCACGCACCCTCACACCCTCTCCTCCCACACCATGACCACCCCCTCATCCTTCCCAAAGAGCAGCTTTAGCATTAGCGGGCTAGCCATTCAACGGCACATCGGCACCCTGATGCTGGGGCTGACCGTGCTGGTAATGGGCTTTTTCATCACCACCCAGCTGCCGGTAGACTTGCTGCCGTCGATCACCTATCCACGCATTGGCCTGCGGGGCGACGCCCCCGGTCTGTCGCCCGAGGTGGCGGTGGATGAGATCACTCGCCCTTTAGAAGAGGCCATGTCGGCCACTGAGGGCGTAATTCAGGTCTTTTCGCAAACACGAGAGGGGCGCTTTAGCATTGATCTGTTCTTTGAGCCGGGGGGCGATGTCGACCAGGCGCTCAACGACGCCACCGCCGCCCTCAACCGGGCTCGCGGCAGTCTACCTGACACCATTGAAACGCCGCGCCTGTTTAAGTTTGACCCCTCCCAGCTGCCGGTTTATGAGATGGCGCTCACCTCCGACAGCCTCAGCCCCCAGGCGCTGCGAATTTTTGCGGAAGAAGAGCTAGAGCGGGAGCTTCAGCAGGTGCCCGGCGTGGCCAGCACCGACGTATCGGGCGGCGTCAACGAAGAGGTGCAGGTGAATGTCGACCTGCGTCGGTTGCAGACGGTGGGCATTGGCGTGTCAGATATTATCGATGCGCTGCGCGATCGCAATGTCGATATCTCCGGCGGTCGCATTCGCGGCGGTCGCGAAGAAACCCTCACCCGCCTGGTGGGCCGGTTTCAGTCAGCGGACGAGATTCAGAACTTGGAGATTGCCGTGCCGGGCACGACGCCACCTCAGCAGGTCTACCTGCGCGATGTGGCCACCGTCATCGACGGCGTCGAAGAGCAGCGGATTGCGGTGCGGCTCAACGGCCAGCCCGCCGTCAAGCTGAGCGTGCAAAAGCAGCCCGACGCCAACACCATTGAGGTGGTCGACGGGGTTAAGGCCAAGCTCGACGAGCTGCGCCAGATCGGTCTCATGCCTGAGGGCATGGAAATGACCGCCACCCTCGACGAGTCGCGCTTTATTCGCAACTCGATTCAAAACGTGGCGATCGCGGGGCTCACCGGAGCCACCCTGGCGGGCATCGTGGTGCTGCTGTTCCTCGGCTCCCTGCGGCAGACCTTCATCATTGTCACCGCCATTCCCCTGGCAACCCTGGTGGCGCTAGTGCTGATGGGGCTGTTTGGCCTGTCGCTCAACATCTTTAGTCTGGGAGGTCTGGCCCTGGGGGTCGGCATCGTGGTCGACAACTCGATTGTGATGCTCGAAAACATGGCCAAGCGGGCCGAAGAGATGAAGGCCTCGCGCCAAACCGAAGGCTTTAGCGCCCGCGAGGCGATCTTTCAGGCCGAGGCCAGCAGCCAAGAGCTAGAGAGCGCCCTGCTGGCCTCGACCACCACCAACCTGGTGGCGGTGCTGCCCTTTTTGCTGATCGGCGGCATTATCTCCCTGGTATTCAACGAGCTGATTTTGACGATTAGCTTCTCGGTGGCGGCGTCGCTGGTGGTGGCGCTGACGGTGGTGCCCACCCTGGCCTCGCGGCTGATCATGGGTCGGCCCACGCGCTCCTTGCAAAGCTGGGGGCCGTTCCGCTGGTTAAACGCTCGGCTGGAGGGGTTGACCCTGGGCTACGGCAACCTGCTCAGTCGGGTGCTGCGGCGGCGACTGCTGATCATTACGGCAGCGCTGCTGCTGTTTGGCGGCGGCAGCTGGTGGATGGTGGGTCAGATTCCCCAGGAGATTTTGCCCGACATTAGCACCGGCCAGGCGCGGGTGCGGGTGAGCTTCCCGGCGGGCACCACCATTGAGGCCAACCAGCGGGTGATGGGGGCGATCGACGAGGTGCTGATGGCCCAGCCCGAAACCGACTACGTGTTTACCACCGCTGGCGGTGGGCTGTTTGGCAGCAATGTGTCTGAAAACACCCTGAGCGGCAGCGTCACCATTACCCTCAAGCCCGGCACCAACACCACCGCCTACGTGGATCGCGTCAATGGTGAACTCAGCCAGCTGCCCCTAGTGAACACCCGCATCAATGTCAGCCCCGAGTCGGTGCGCGGCCTCAACCTGACCAACTCTCCGGTGCGGGCCGACCTCGACATTAGCCTCCAGGGCGAAGATAGCGAAGCGCTGTTTCAGGCTGGGGAGCAGGTGATGCGTGCGCTAGGGGAGCAGGCCAGCCTCGCCCGCTTCCGCCCCGACGGCGAAGACCCCCAGGAAGAGTTGCAGATTTTACCCGACTGGGCCAGGGCCAACAGTCTGGGGCTGACCTCCACCAGCATTGGCGATACCATTCAAACCGCTCTCAACGGGTCAGTGCCCACCCAGCTCCAGCGGGGCAGCCGCTTGGTGGATGTGAAGGTGCAGATTACCCCCGGCAGCGTGCAGCGATCGGCTCAGTTACTCGATATTCCCCTGTTCACCGACGACGGCGATCTGGTGCAGCTGGGCGACATTGCCCGCGTGAACCGGGGGCCAGCACCGGGAGAAATTCAGCGGATTAACCGGCGACAGGTGTTTCTGATTGGCGGTGATCTAGCCGAGGGGGTCAGCCTGGGTAACGCCCTGGCCGAGGCTGAGGGCATCATTGCCGAACTCGATCTGCCCGAGGGCATCACGGTGCTGCCCAGTTCCGCCGCCGAAACCAACCAGGCGCTTCAGCAATCCCTATCGGTGCTGGGCGGGCTGGCCGCATTCCTGGTGTTTGTGGTGATGGCGGTGCAGTACAACTCGCTGATTGACCCGCTGGTCATCATGCTGACGGTGCCGCTGGCCCTGGCGGGGGGAATTTTGGGGCTGTTTGTCACCCAGACGGCGATCGGAGCCACGGTGGTGGTCGGCGCGGTGCTGCTGGTGGGCATTGTGGTCAACAATGCGATTATTTTGGTGGAGCTGGCCAACCAGATCTACGAGGCCAGCGGCTGCTCCCGCCAGGAGGCGATCTTGATGGCAGCGCCCCGTCGCCTGCGTCCCATTTTGATGACGACCTTCACCACGGTGCTGGGCCTATTTCCCCTAGCCCTGGGCATTGGCGAAGGGTCAGAGTTCTTGCAGCCTCTAGGGGTGGTGGTGTTCTCTGGGCTGTCGTTGGCCACGGTGCTGACGCTGTTTTTTATTCCGTGCTTCTACACCCTGCTGCACGGCGGATTTGGCTCGGGCGGCAAACGCACGATCGCCAAAGACGACCTGATTGAGCCGATAGACTCGCCTGAAGTTCTTCAGCCCTAAGAACTCTCAACGAACAAAACCCCTCACTTAACGTTAAGTGAGGGGTTTTGTTATTGCCGCCTGGTCTAGTCAGGATTTTGTTACCGATCGGCTACCGTCCAACAAGGAGTTTCAATCCTAATCGGTGTTGATCATGCCCTCTTCGGGGTTGATCAGTCGCCAGAGCTTTTGCTTGATCTGGGTGTCAAACACTTCCCACTTGAGGCGGTTGAACTCTGAGTTTTCGTAAAAGCCCGACAAAAACCCCACCGGAATTTCAAAGCCGCCGGCCATCGATCGCCCGCCACCAAAGAAGCGGCCCTCGCTGTCTTGGCCAAAGGCTTCTTTAATAAATTCGTCGGGGTCGAGGGTGATTTTGCTGGTGCGCAGGGAGCCAATCACCACCTCGCGCTCTTCGTCTTCGTCGTGGACGATGCCGTAGACCACGGCGGTGTGCACATTTTCTTCGGTCACTAGAAAGTCTGCCGCCTGGGGAATGGCGTCGCGATCGTCGTAGCGCAGGTAGCCAACCCCGGCGATGGAGACGTTGTTCTGCACCTTGCGGTTGCGCAGCGATCGCTCGATCACATCCATCACCCGCTTCGATCGCGAGGCCTGGAGCACCGCGCTCAGCAGTTGCCCATCGTAAAACTGGCTCAGGTAGGCCGCCGCCATAAAATCGCTGGCCCCGGCGTGCATGAGCTGGTTGGTGTCGGCCCGCAATCCGTGCATCAGGGCGGTAGCGCACTTGGTATGCTTGCTGTTGTTGCGATCGAGGTTGAGCAGGCCCTGCTGCAAATACTGAGTCAAAATAGTGGCCGTGGCCCGAATGTGGGGGCGCAGGTCAATGTACTCGGCATCGAGCTTAGACTGGGGCGCGTGGTGGTCAATCACAAGCACCAGGGGCAGCCCGGCCTCCCGCAGGTGCTCGTAGAGTTGGCTGGTCGTGCCTTGGTTATCGACCAGCACTAGCCCTTGGTAGTCGGCTAGGTTAGCCCCATCGGCGGCGGTCAGCCAGCGGCGAGCGGGCAGGCCCGTGAGCCGAACGAGGGCAATGTTTTCCTGGTGGCTGAGGGTGCCCGCGTAGACAATATCGCACTCGATTTTGTAGTTGCTGGCAATCAGCTTGTAGGCCCAGGCCGACGACAGTGCATCGGGGTCAGGAAAATCTTGCAGCAGCACCAGGTGGCGATCGCCGCGGTGGCCCTCCAGCAGCCGACGCACCGCCTGCACCGGGTCTTCGGAGTCGCTGTCATTTTCGGGGCGGGGCACCAGAGAAATCATCCCGCCGCCGTTGGCAAGGGTAGCCTCGGAGGACTCAGAATCGATGTTAAATGTCATCATGGGCAATTCCTTCTGCGACAGCGCGCTCGGTGGTAGGTAGACATAGTCCCTTGGTGCAAAGACAAGGGATCGCCCTCAACGGCGTTAGAGGTGCTAACGTCAACCCGCTTGGCTCAGCCATCGTCTCAGGTTCAAGGCGCTATTAGCTGCGCCGTGGCCCTGTTTCTATTATTGCAAATTGCCGTGGAAGCGCTAGAGTCACCCGATAGAGTCTGGGGGCTAACGGTCATCAGGTCATGAGATACGAGCGTTTACGCGCCATATCCCGACGGATGAAGCTAGCCGGTGGCCTCGACACCGTGCCACCATCGGCTATTTTTAGCCCCGTTACGAGATGCCGATCACGTACTTCTTCCACTCTTGGTGTACGCCGCTGTGAATTTGTCGGGTGACCTCAAAGTAGAGGCTGCTGTGGGGCTTGCGGGGCTGGCTAAACAGCGGCATGTTGGCCTCGCGCGGGGTGCGGCTGCCCTTTTTGACGTTGCAGCGCACGCAGGCGGCGACCATATTTTCCCAGGTGTCGCCGCCGCCGCGCGATCGCGGTATCACATGGTCGAGGGTGAGCCCGTCGCCGCTGTAGGCGCAGTACTGGCAGGTGTGGTTGTCGCGCTGGAGCAGGTTGCGCCGGGTGAGGGGAATATCTTTGTAAGGCACACGCACGTAGTGGCGTAGACGAATCACCGTCGGCAACGGAAAATCGGCGTAGACAAACTTGCCATTGTGCTCAACCCGCTCTGCCTTACCCTTGATAATCAGGACAACAGCCCGACGCCAGCTCGTAATGTTGAGCGGTTCATAGGAGGCATTGAGCACCAGAACCTTACCCATTCGAATGCGTGGATAATTGGCTAAAGAATATTAGACCGATGGTAGCACAGAAGCTAAATAGAGGCTTTTGCCCCCTGGTACACTGCCCTGAAGTCAGTACATCGGTCAGTATTGGTCAGATCTAGAGCCAAGTTCTGGCGCTATGATGGGTCGCTAGCCCCGGTGGTGAAGGAGGAACACAATGCTGAGTTGGGATCAAACTCCAAGCCTGGCCCCAAGCCTGGAACCCATGCGCTGCTGCCGTGCCTGGGTCGAGATCAACCTGGCGGCACTGCGACACAATGTGCGCCAATTTAGGCGGCTGCTCCCTGCCGCCACCCAGCTGATGGCGGTGGTTAAAGCCGATGCCTACGGCCACGGGGCGGTCACGGTGGCCCAAACGGCGCTGCAAGCCGGGGCCGCCTGGCTCGGCGTGGCCACGGTCCCCGAGGGGATTGAGCTGCGGGCGGCGGGCATTCAGGCCCCAATTTTGGTTATGGGGGCGGTCAACAGCACCGAAGAAATGCAGGCGATCGCCCACTGGCGACTCCAGCCCACCCTGGTCAACCCCAAGCAGGCTCTGGTTTTTTCCGACACGCTCTCTGGGCTAGCCGCCGCCCGCCCGGTGGGGGTGCACCTTAAGATCGACACTGGCATGAGCCGTCTGGGGTTTCCCTGGGCCGAGGCCGCCGACTTTGCCCGGTTTGTGCGACAGCTGCCCCACCTCAAAATCGACAGCCTTTACTCTCATCTGGCCACCGCCGACAGCCCCGACCCCGCTATTATGCAGCAGCAGCAGCAGCGCTTTAGGGCGGCGCTGGGGCATTTAGAACAGCAGCAACTGCTGCCCCCCCGGTTGCACCTGGCCAACACAGCCGCCACCCTGGCCGACCCCGCTCTCCACTACGACCTAGTGCGGGTTGGCCTCGGGCTCTACGGCCTCTACCCGGCCCCCCACCTGCGATCGCGGCTCGACCTCCAGCCGGTAATGCAGGTCAAAGCCCGCATCACCCACCTCAAGGATGTGCCCGCCGGTACCGGCATTAGCTACGGCCATCAGTATGTGTGCGATCGCCCCTTACGATTGGCCGTAGTGGGCGTTGGCTACGCCGACGGAGTGCCCCGAGTCCTCTCTAACCGGCTTCAGGTCATGGTCAACGGTCGCCTAGCCCGGCAGATCGGTGCCATCACCATGGATCAGCTCATGCTCGATGTCAGCAGCATTCCCGACCTGCAAGAGGGCGATGTGGTCACCTTGCTCGGTCGCGACGGAAGCCACGCCATTGGCCCAGACGACTGGGCTGCTATGGCCAACACCATCAGCTGGGAAATTCTCTGCGGCTTCAAGCACCGCCTCCCCCGCATCGCCGTCGAGCAGCCCCTATCGGCCCCGACCGCCCTCCAAAACTAGGCTACAGCTTGTTGAGAGTTGCCAGCAGCGCCGCTGGCCTTGGATCCGAGTGCAGCAGCGAAAACAGGTGGCAGTAGCGCAGTCGCCCCTGGGCGTCTAGCACAAACTGGGCCGGTAACGGTGCCCCCAGAGCCTGCCCGGTATGGTAGGCCCGAAAGATTGCCCCGGTAGGGTCGCACAGCATCGGCAACGTTAGGCCCAGGTCATCTATTACGGCCTGAGTCTGGCGCTGGGGCTGATTGCCGATCGCTAACACTTCAGCCCCAGCGTTGCGAAACTGCTCGTAGGCTTGATTCAGCGCCACCAGCGAGGCGTATCGCTGAGGGCTGTAGGCCACCTCCGTTAAAAGGCGGCAAAAGGCCAAAACCACCGGCTGCTTGCCACGCCAGTTAGCCAACCGCACGGTGCGCCGGTAGGTGACATCCCACAGGGCAAAGTCGGGGGAGATCTGGCCGAGGGGCAAGCCTAAGCGCGGGGGCAACGGCAGCCAATAGCGCCAGGGAGCCGATTGGCCTGGGGGGGGTGCGATTGGGGTCATCAGGCTCAAAATGACTGTACAACAGCGGCATGGCAGGGGCGATTCGCGGAGCGTTCGGGAACCGACTCGGAACGAGTATCCGTGCCGGAATCGCTACAGTGCCGCTAGACCCCAGCAAAAAATTCCCGCGCCTTCACCGGGTCGGGGTTCATGGTTTTATCCCCAGGTTGCCAATCAACCGGGCAAACTTCATCGGGGTTAGCCTGCACATGCTGAATAGCCTGCAAAACCCGCAGGGTTTCATCGACCTTACGGCCAAAGGCCAGATTGTTGATGGTGGCATGCTGAAGCACCCCATCTCGGTCAATGATAAACAGCCCCCGTAGCGCTACCCCGCTGTCGGGATCGAGCACGTTGTAATCGGTGCTGATGTCTTTTTTAATGTCAGACACTAGGGGGTAGTTGAGATCCCCTACGCCTCCTAGCTTACGCTCAGTTTGAATCCAGGCTAAGTGCGCAAATTCGCTGTCTACAGAGATGCCCAAAATCTCAGCGTTGAGAGCCTTAAATTCATCGTAGCGATCGCTAAAGGCTGCAATTTCCGTGGGGCAGACAAAGGTAAAGTCAAGGGGATAGAAGAACAGAACCACGTAGCGGCCCCGGTAGTCGGATAGCTTAACGATCTCAAAATTCTGATCGACTACGGCGGTTGCACTAAAGTCGGGGGCCATCTGGCCCACCCGTAAACAGTCATCTCTCAACTCAGGCATGGGTTCATCCCCTCAAGGTCGTACCACCGGGTGCGCAGTACCATCATAGTACCTGGGCAAAAGAAAACCGCTGCTGGCGTCCATACCCGCTCCAGCCTCGCCCCATCGGCACAGATCCAGAAGACTTTGAGCGCTCCACCGCCGATGCACCTCAGCCGAGAACAAGCAGGCTCAGAAGACTCCTTAGTAAAGTAATTAAAATGGCTCAGGCGTGATTTGAACACGCGACCAAGGGCTTATGAGTCCCCCTGTCAGATTTCCCGAGGTCAATGATAGCAGGGTTTCCGGTTAGCTTACTCCAGTGATAGCCTAAAACGCTGCCTAAACGGCCTCTATAGCTTAGGGAAAACTTTCGGGATCTAGAGCAGAATTAGGGGAGATTTGTGCCTTGCCTAGTTTTTACTCATGAACAAGCCCCAACGAAAGCGGCCTCTCTATTTCCCTTTTCAGAATTGGAGTCAAGCAATCCTTGTCTGGGGTTCTCTGGGCTTGGCTTGGACGTATGTTTTCCATTGGATTCGTCTGTTACTGGCTCGTTAAATCGGAGACTCTATGACCACATTTGCACCGGCAAACCTACCTGCTAGCGTTAATACCGTAGAGAAGTTGGCCATGTGGTCACTTGGCATCTTGTATCAACTGCACAAGAACTCTCGCTATCAAGAGTCGGAGGCGGCCCCATTAGTGCCACTGATCACCGCTCAAGATGGTCTCGCAGCTGATAAAAGCGAACGCATTATCTTTCGCTCCTCCCTCCCTCTTTCTGATAGCTGGCGAGAGCAGACCACAAAGTTTTGGCAGGAGTCTCAGGAAATCTCAAACGCAGCTATACCTACATCGTTCCTGCCCTAGGTGATTATTTATGAGCTTAGGCCAGCCGGTTAACTGGGGCTCGCCAAGTCAATCTCCTGCGGCTCAACCCGAATACTTTCGGTACCAGGGTCAGGGCTACGTTCGCATGGGCGACGGTCAAATACTGACCAAGGAAAACTACTTAAGTCGCCAATCAGCCCTGCAACAGCAAGCGTGGATTGATGCCGCCAACCGCTACGATCCTGCCGAGCCGACCCAAATGGCTCAGAGGGCGATGGCATCTCAGCCCTACAGATCTCCTACAACCAATCAACCTGTTTCCCGGCAGCAGTTTTTTGCCGAACATAGTCAACTTGACGCGCAGGCCAGAACGCGCTACGCCGCTTCTTATCAGCAGCAACTAGCGAATGCAGGTTCTGCCTGGGATACGCCCTTACCAAGGGGCGTAACGGTAGAAATGATTCCCACTGGGGGCGGAGCGTTTGCCCCAGCCCCAGCGCAGGGAGGGGCGTTGGCAGTACCCACTCGAACTGTGGCTCCCGTAGGCGAAGCCTTGAGGCAGCCGATAAACCGGAATGTTAAGCCGCCGGGGCAGCCCTTGCTGTCCAGGCCCGAAGCCTTAGCCAGCGCTGGGCAAGGGGCGCTCTACGGCGGCGGTGCAGCTGCGGGGGCGTGGATAGGAGGGGCCGGTTTTTGGGAGGGTACTGGTGCTGGTATCGGCGGCACAATAGGCGGCATTGGCGGTGCCCTTGGTGGCGCAGCATTAGGCGGTGCCGCTGGTGGGGCTGTTGGCACTATCCCCGCGCCCATTGTTGGCACCGTTAGCGGTGCAGCCGTTGGAGGCTATCTGGGCGGGGGGATAGGAGGTGGCCTTGGTGCTGGCGTTGGTTCGTCTTTAGGCGGCGGATTAGGTCGCCTTATTGACGATCTAATCCCCGACTTCTTTGGAGGCCCTGACGAGTACCCCAATGAATTTGACCCTGCGGCAATGGATGCAGGGTCGATCGTGAATTACGGCGAACCCCCTCCCTTCACAGGCGGGCAAAGCGACGGGGTTTGCTACCTCGTTAATGTCAGCAGTTCTGGGGGGGCAACCACTGTCTTTAGAGCCCGTGGACCTATCGGTGGGGTTCGGACTGTAACTATCTCCGGAGGTGGTCGGCTTGAGGTTTTTAGCCGATCTTTTCCTAACCCTGGAACAGGCACAACGTGCCAGGCACTAGCTGGTGCTGGATGGTATTTCACTGGCGCTGGCGGATCGGTCTGGAATGCTGACAAGACGGCCTCGATTACAAGCATCGCTCGCGTTGATGGACAACCTGACACAGGCGGCGATCCACCGGGCGGGACAGATTCTGTTCGTGCTCCCAACCCAGCAAGGCAGCCAGCCGACACTACGCCGCGCCCTCTACCGCCGCCAGTTTCCCAACCTACTCCCACACCATCTGACCCCCCCTGGCCAGGCACCGATCCTCAGTCCGTACCCGACACCACTCCCCTAGCTCCCCCAGATTCAGTTCCCAACTTTAGCCCTACTCCCACATCTGATCCGGAATCCCCCACTGCGCCGGACTCTACTCCCACCGATCTCGAATCGCCCCGTGAGACGGCTCCACGACTGAGCCCTACGATCATCCCTATCGTTATCGGTGCTGGTGCAGGCATTGGCCTAGCCGCCAGATCAGGCTCTCTCGGTGGCGGCTCTCCGTTCCTTTCCCCAGTCAATCGCAGCAACAGCACCGGGTTAGTCGCTACGCCAGTCAAAATTCCCTCTGGCAGTGAGCAGCCTGTTATTACCCCCAGTGGGCCTCAAATTGGCACACCGCCTAGTGAAAACCCCAATGTTGATCTGAATACTCCCCCTGTAGAACAGGCTCCAAGTCTCTCTAACAATTGCTGCATCCCCCCCGCAAACCCTGACATCATCAAGCGCCTAGAGCAAATCAAGACAGGCATTGGGTTTGACGGCATGCCGGTAAGCGTCCCCGACCAAATCGCCAAAGACAACCCCGGCCAGCTCATGATCGGCTCGCTGGCCGAGCTGCACCTCTGGCAAGTGCAGCAGCTCGACGGCGTGCTGGGCAAATGGCCCGTGGGCATCCCCATCCCCACCCCGGCAGGTACTACCACCGTCGGCATGCCCAACGTCGCCGAGGCCGTTGCCGAAATGGTCGGCATGCTGGTGAGCCAGCAGGTCACCGCCGCCCAAATCCTCAACACCAGCAGCAGGGCCATGGTGCAGGCCGGGAGTGCAACCCAGCAAGCTCACCTGGCCCACCTGGTAGCCAAGGCCAACGCCGATTTCCTGGGCTATGAGAACCGCCCCAACTCCGTCGATATGCCGCTGACCTACACCCCCGGCAAAGACCTCTCAGACGGGCTATTGAGCGAAAGCACCGCCAAAATCAAAGGCTTTGAGAACACCGACAACACCGACATCAAAGCCATCTTTGCCGAGCTGCTACAGGCCGCCGCCATCATTCGCGCCGTCTACTGGCGGAAGCTCGACCCCAAGGGAGACCTCAAAACCCAACTGCGCCAAAACATCCGTGGGCAGGGCGATTTTGTGGATCAGGCCGCCGCCGGCGACGGCAACGACAGCGACTGGGAAGCCTACCTAAAGCAGGTAGAAGAAGGGTTTAGGGGCAGCACCGGCGACGCAAACCCCTACGGACGCCCCCCCACCGAGGGGCCACAAATCAAAGATCGCAGCCCTGGGGAGGGCAATACCTAATGGGATTCACGCTCACCGTAGGGCAGCTCTATAGCCGTACCACCCGATTGCAGGTTGGTGCTCGCAGTGGGGCCAAAGGCTTTCTAGAAAAGGTCTTTCAGGCTGGTAAGCAGATCGCCAGCTACTTCACCTGGGGTAACCTGCGGGGCTTTTTGATCGGCGCGGCCCTGGCCCAAATTCCCACGCTGGTTTTCAGCCTCAGCAACTTGTGGTCGATGTTCACCAGTGCGGCGATCGAGCTGTATTACTTCGACTGGAACATCCCCGACGATCGCATCGACCAGCAGGCCAAAGCCCGATGGAGTGCCTACGGCGGTATTCTGGGGGGCACCGCTGGCAACGCGATCGGCTTTTTCGCGTGCGGCATCGTGCCCGCCACGTCGCTATTTGCCTTTGACGAGCGCCTGGCCGCCTACGTGCTGAAGGAGGTGAGCGAAGAGGCCTTTGAAGAGCTGACCTTCGAGATTGCGTACGTTATTCGGCTATCGCTGCGAAACCTGGCCCGGCAAACCGCTGGCTGGATGTACAAAGGTGCGCGCCGCTGGCTCAAAGACCCCAAAAACCCCATTGGCGGCCTGCTGTTTGGGGGCAGGGCCGATGACGTGCGCGAGAAATGGGGAGCCTCTAACTCTGAGAGCTGGTCATTTGCCCAGGCCGTAGAGGAGCGGATCGAAAAGATTCCCAGCACCTTCTGGCAAAACTTCAGCGAAGAGCTGATCGAAGAGGCGATCGACGCCTGCATAGAGGCCGGTTACGTGGTGGCCAACTCGATCGAGGGCTACTACGCCCAGCAGAAGCTGGGCCAAAGCCTCACCAGGGAAGCCCAGCGAGTGGTAGAAGTCACCCCCAACCGCCAGAACGATGCCGAAAAGTTTGTTTTGGCGGGGCCAGAGAGCGAGGTAAGAGGGCAGCTCACCACAGTGCTCACTACCCACCAGATGGTGGAGGATCGCGATATTGGGCAGGTGATCGGCCAGCCCCTCGACGAATACATTCGCGCCCGCCCCCTCGACGGATTGCGATTGCAATTTAATCTCTACAGCCTCAAAACCCCACCCTATTCGAGGCGAGGAACCGAATCCCTGGTGAGGGTTACCGTCACCATTGCCGATATAGAACGGGCCAAGCTCGACTGGGATCGGCTGCGCCAGGTCTGCGGCGGCCCCAACGGCTATCTATGGGGCCGATTCAAGGCCACTGCTCGGCTCGACAACGGCGGCAGCCTAAAAGTCTATGGCGGCACCCCAGACGAGGCCGAAGACCGGCTGAGGGCCTTCCTCACGCTTAGCAGCGCTGAAATTAAAACCCTCTCGGTCACAGAAGAGAAAAAGGAGGCCGAACGCCTCAAGAATCCAAAGATGTTTAAGGACATAACCAGGGTTTACCCCGGCCATGTCAGCATCATTAACCGCCAGAGAACCCTTTATTTAGACCGGGGAAGCCCCAGCAGAGAAGGAAACTACATCGACAAACGCGCCCGGTTTGACCTTTGGCGCTCGGTTCAGCCACCAGATTTTGAACAGCGGATCACAGAGCTGCTCCGGCGGGCTGACTCAGCAGATATTGCCTCTCCCTAGCCAGTTGGTCTAAAACCCACTCTGGCGACTGCCCAGTCTCTTGAGAAAGTCGTCTAACGAGGTTGCCGTATGGCCTATATTCCACTGGCCTGCCAAACCGCCCTTTTCTCCGCTTGATTGCTCGTCTTGAGCGTGTACTTAGTCTTGGATACAGTAAAAGTTCCATGAATTTTTAAGCCTCTTTTTACCTCATGTGCAATGACCACTAACTATTCAGGTTGTAGCGTACTTCCACTCGGAAATGCTTAAGTAAATACCCCTGTTGACAGATTGAATGGATAGGCTAGACTCCTTGTCATAAGCAGTTTCTAGAGCTTTTATGGCATCTGTTACGCCTGGCACGGGTGGGACTATCAAATCGACAACAGCAGAGGGGCAAGCTCACGAAATATTGAGCTTTATTTCCCTCAAACAATTGTCTGAGGTGACCAATCCGGGGCAGGTTACAAATGTGCTAACCAGTCATGATCAGCAGGCTCTTTTGTTCAGTGGAACATATCAGTTCTCTGTAACTCAAGCCATCGACGGCAGCGGCAATCTTACCTTAAGCGTAAACCCCTATTTAGTAGGGGCTGGCTTTCAGGAAGGAACGGGCGGAACCTTCAAAGGAAACACTCCTGAGAAATATGCTCTGGAAGTGCTAATGCATCTCCAAAACTTGGAGCGCAACCCCTCTTTAAACCCCAGCTCTAGAAACTATGTAACCGGCACGTATAACAGCGACACCGGCCTTTATCAAGGTTCATTTAGTCTGCCCGTTATTTTCAACCTTGATGCAGGTTCTGGCAACGTGAACTACGGCGCTGATCCTTACCTACTCTAATCAGGAGACCTAACCCATGCCCGAATATACACGCGGCGCATTGCGCGACGTTTTGACCTTTGTTTCTCTCAATTCGGTCTTTCACTACGGCTGGAAAACCGTAGACCTCGCAGCCCGAACTGGCATCTCTGCTGCTGACATTAAGACCCAGCTGGGGCACCTGACGGCAGTTGAGGCCGCTGCGGTCGCCAACGCGATCATGGTCACCGGGGCCAACTCGCCCAAACCCGCCCGAGTGGTCAAGCGCGACCCCACCGCCCCCATTTCTCAGCCCAGCTCCACTAGCACTTTTGTGGGGCATACCTCGCTGGCGGCGGCATCGGCTGGCGGCTGGTCGTTGGCTAAAGCCGCTCGGGGCGTGCGCCTAACGGCCAACGTAGACGGCAAACGCAGTGTGACGGCCATTGCCGAATTGAGCAACGGGGCTCTCTATGCTTTCCCTCTAAACCGGGTGGACTTTGACCGCGTTGCTGTCGTGCTGGGGCTTCTATCAGCCGCTCAAATTACTACCACACTTGAGCGCAATGCTTTGGTCACCGGCTCACGCACCAAGCCAGGCCGCTGCTCGATTGAAGACAATGGCGGGGTCTTTAGCACCTACTTTGCCACCGATGCCGAAGCAGCGGCGATCGCTGCTGGGTACAACATCGACAGCCCCGAGTTTGTCGAATATGGCGCTGCTGTTCTTCCCTAATGACTGACCTCATCCTTCCCGGTACGCTCGAATTTAACTTGGCCTTGGCCGAGATTCCGCCCGTTCCCACCTGGCGGAAAGAAGCCGAGCGTACCAATGGGGAGACCTATCTGATTTGCCGGGCCGGTTCCCTGGGCCTGATGGAAGCTGTAGATCGCCAAACTTGGCTGGAGTATTGCCATGACGGAGAGCTCGACGAGCGACAAGACGAAATCGATGCCCACGACGACGCGCTCGAAGGCGTCATCATCGGAGGCTGAGGCGGCACTAGATGCCCCAGCAGCGGCCCCAGAGCCAGAGGTAGACCCTAGTGCCCTTTTCCCTGCCTATATCCGCAAGCTGCGCGGCATTGGGGCGGCACTAGAGGCCATAGAGACCGCCCGGAAAGAGGCGAAATTGCCCAGCCTCAACCCCACCGATTACCGCTTTATTCTGAAGCGGCCAGGGGGTATCCCTTTCTGCTTTCCGGTGCAGGTGGTTTATAAGCCTGACAGTGCCAAAGAGAAAGACTTGGGCACGTTTAGGATCGGTCGATAATGCCGTGGCAGAGCCTGGGAACAGTCGCCCCTAAGCTGAAAGTTTGGCGGGCCTACAGCGGAGCCACGCCAACAACCGCTGGGGAGGCAGTGTTTCGGGTGACGCCTAAGAACTTAGGGGTGGGGGTCATCTTTAAGACTTACGCCCTGGTGAGGTTTAGAACGACTCAGGATGGCGAAACGTTCTATACCAGGGCGCGGCGGGTCTACCCCCGCGCCGAGTCGCTGGTTATTGATGCCGACATCCCCCGAGAGGTGCGTGGTAGCGGTCTACAGTGGCGGCCAGAGGTGCAAAAGGTCATCTATCGCAACTTTCGGGGCCGAAACCCAGAGCCTGCATTCTTGATTGAGATTGAGCATTTAGTTCGGCCTGATGTGCCCTTCGAGCTGGCCGCCGATAACGACACCGTTCCTTTTTGGGATCGGGAAGACACCACGATGGATGTAACCGATGTCCTTGGAATTGATTAATACGGGAGCGGAGGCCAACGACGGCACCGGCGACCCACCAAGACAGGGAGCTTTGAAGATAAACGCCAACTTTTTGGCGCTTCAAACGGCGCTGGATACCAAGCTAGAGGCAGAGGCACTCACCGACCTCACGGCGAGCGACGCGGCCCAAGACAGTGCGATCGCCGCCCTCATCCTGAACGATGAGGCTCAGGACACGTTGATCACTGGGCTGGTCAACGATGCCGTGGGCCTGAGTGGTGAGATCGCAACCTTGTCCGCCAGCACCACCGCCGCCCTAGCAACCAAGCTTGAAGCGCCCGCGATTGCCGACTTTGAGCCCACAGCAGCGCTCAACGCCCGCGACACGGCCAACCGCGCCAGGGCTAACCACACCGGCACTCAACCGGCAAATACTGTCTCTGGGCTGGCCACAGTGGCCACCAGCGGAGCCTACAGCGACCTCTCAGGCCCGCCCGCCATTCCCTATGGCTTTACCTATGACCAGCAGGCCGAGCCCTCAGCCCCGGCGGCAGGGGCGACCTGGCGCGAGCGTAGCGCCGGGGGGCTGATTAAGGGCGAGTGGGAATGGCTCGGAGCTGTCAGCGAATGGGTAAGCCTGCGAGAGCACACCATCAACAGCAGTGTTCTTGTGGGGAACACAACGACGGTTACACCTATATCAGAGGCACTTTTCAGAAAGCGCTATGTGATTGATTTTCAGTTTGAAGCCTTTAATGTGAACGGCGTTATAGATGCCTCAAACTTCCTCGTTTTTATGCCTTTACTAAGACGATTTAATAATGCCGCCGTAGACAGTTTGCCTTCATATACGTTTAATTCAAGCCCGATGCTGGTTAATACTCCAATCAATGCTGTTTACGAGTATTCACAGTTACGCTTCTCAAGGATCCCAACAGGCACTCCGGGCAGTACTTGGGCCGTAGGGCATGTCTTAGCCAGATATTGCAGGGTCTAACCATGATAAAAATAACCCTGCCGTCAGGCAGTTTTCATCTGGTCGAAAGCATTGAAAGCTACACCAGCAGCGAGAACACCCGCGCCGCGCTCCAGGCCGCCTACGACGCGGGCGACTGGGAAGATTTCACCCCACCGGAGCCAGAGCCGGAGCCAGCCCCGCCCAACTGGTCAGACTTTCGCCTAACGCTTATGGTCGATACCGGCTTCAGGGACTGGGCCGCGACCCTGCCTGCCGACTGGCGAGAGGATCTAAAGCTGGCGGCGATCGCCACTAATGCCACCGCACTCCAGGGCATCTACGACCATCTGGCGACCTACTACCCACCGGCACCGGCGGCGGCGGCGGAATGGCAGGCGATCGCCGCTGCAAACAACATCCCCGTCGTGTTCTCTGATGACTGAGTCTGCTGTGCCAAAGCTGACGCTCTACTTTCCAGATGAGTTTGGGGACGTGCTCTGGCGCGGAGAGACGTTTGCCCTGGAGGCTCCCAAGGAGCGAGGCACGGTGGAGTGGTTGCTAGGGCGATCGCCTGCCTCTGACCTGACCATCTCGATTCGCACGGTGAGCCGTAAGCACGCGGCGATCGCCTATAGCTATGCGGCAAACCGCTGGTCTATCAGCGACCTGGGCAGCGCCCTGGGCACCTACGTCAACGGGCAGAAGCTGGAAGAGAAGCCCCATGTGATTGGCATTGGCGATAAGTTTTACCTGGGCACGCCCGAGGCCCGCATCCATTGCGTGGAGGATGCCCAGGATACGATTAGCCCCGATGAGCAGGGGCCAGCGACGGTGGCCAGCACCAGCCCCCTGGCGACGTTGCCACCACCACCAGCGCCGCCGCCCCCTCGAACCTTTGCCGATTCGGCCTATCTAGCGGCTCAGTGGCTGATCTCGGGCTCTACGGTGGCGGGGAAGTTCTACCGGCTGATTGTGCTGGTTGCGGCGACCGCGTTTGTAGTGGTGCTCATTGATTTGGCGCAACGTTAGGGTTTTGTACGAAATCTATTAGGCCCACTGGGAAGACTCTGGTAAGAGTACTGGACAGTGCAAGTGAGGCGAGACGGTTATGAACGTTGAGGCCATGACTATGGGGCTAGGGATAACGTTGGTGCTGATGTCTGCAGCTCACGATCACCTGCACAGCCTAGGAGAGCGGAAGACGACCTACTTTAAGTGGACGGGTACCAATTTCTCGCCATTGATGCTTTGGGTTGGAATTCTGCGTAAGGGTGACGCTAAAACCAAGGCCAGGCAGAAGCGTTAAAAAAACACCCCCAGCCGTGGCCAGGGGGGTGTGGAGTGGTGAGCTTAGCTTAGCGCCCAATGCTTATTCTTATGCCGCCGTCTATATCCTCAAAGGTGATGGAATTGGCACGGTCGATAAAGTGGACATCGCCAGGCCAGCACACCGCAAAGTTGTTGTCTTCTCCAAAGTGCTCTAGGGCGGCGCAGTAGCGTAGGAAATCGTCGGTGATGGCGGCGGCCTTGGATTGCCAAAGGGATAACCGTTTGAAGTGTTCTTCAGGCATTTTTGCTCTCACTCTTCTAAGATTTGCTGCTGCTGTACGGAGGCGTTCGGAGCGTTCGGTGAGGCGTTCGGAGCCGAACGCTCCGAACGGGGGCTCCGAACGCCTCCGAACGCCCATGTTTAAAGGCTCCGAACGGCTCCGAACGTTTACCCCCGTTCGGTCAGAATAGAGTTGGGGGGTAGGCTATATCCTGGGTTTTCCTCATCCGTTCGGAGCAGGTCTCCCCGTTCGGTGAGCCCCTCCAAAATTTTGGCGAAGAGGTCTTTATCGACAGAACGAAGCGGGCGGCGTTTGGCTTTGATTTCGTGGGCTTTTAGTGGCTCTGAAGCCCCTGCCAGCACTTCAAAAATAATCCCTTCGATGGCCTCTAGATTGAGCTTCTCATCGTCGTCTGGCTCGATGGCTGTGGTAGCAGGTTGGGGACGACTAATCGCGGCAGGTTGTGATGGGCCTGGGTCACTGCTGCCAATCTCATCAATGCCTGGGAGCCAGCCGTCATCTTCGATTAACTCAGGTGGCACGGGAAGCGAGTCAATTGTGAGCGAGGCCAAGGCTTTCTCATCAAGATAGGGGAGAGGGAAACAGCGCCATTCACCCATTAAGTTTGTCAGCACAATGGGGTGCCGATCGCTGTAGAGCAGTTTGCGCGATGCCTGGTACTCGGCCTCAATTCGATCGCGGTGACGGGCATTGACAAAGCGGAAATTGCCGATCATGTTTTCGATCGCATCGAAGCCACCAAAGCGAGAGCCCAGGCAGGCAATGCGAAAGTTTTGCCGAACGCCGCCGGAGAATTTGAGGTCTTCAGCGTTCGGGCTTTGGCTGATAACAACCAGTTGCCCACCGCCGCCACGGGCGACCCCGGCCATGGCCTCTACGCTGATCTCTAGCTCCAGGCCGTAGGGCTCGAAGGCTCCTTTTCGTTTCTTTAGCCCCGTACTGAGGGTGAGGTATTCCTCTAACACGGTCACCAGCTGCGGCCCTTCCCATTGGTTTTCGCCCAGGTCTACCCGAGCCTGGATGAGGTTGAGCACTTTGTGCAGGCGGTAGCAGAGCTGATGGGCGTTCTCTATGGTGGGCCTGAACTGAATGCGGCAGATGTTCTCGGGGGGCACCCCGGCCCATTTCGCGCCTTTGCCCTCAATGGCCTGGAGCACGGTGGGTCTGGCTTTGGCCATGGCCCCAAACAGCAGGTAGAGGAAGGAGCTTTTGCCGGTGTCGGTGGGGGAGAGCATGGCCAGGTGAGTGCGCCAGTCTTTGGCGGCCTGGCCGAAATATTCCCAGGCATCGACCATTTCGACCGGCGCGGCCTCGTCGATCGCATCGGTCTGCTGCACTTCATCGGTGGTCTCGTGCCAGAGCAGCTGCTGACGGCCGGCGTCGGTGACATCCTCGTAATCGAGCAGCACGCGGCCCGCTTTGACGCTGTCTTCGACGGCCAGGCGGCCCAGGGCGGCGATGGGCAGGGCGGCGGTGAGCAGCCCAGTACGCACCCAGTGCAGGCGGTTGTCGTGTTCTTCTGCGATCAGGGTGCTCCCCAACAGCAGGGCCCAGGCGGTGAGGCCCAGGCCCCAGCTCAGAACGCCCCGGCGCATGCGGATGGCCTGAAGCAGGGGATAGTCGGCGCGGTCGTAGTTGTAGCGGGTAGTCATAGTGCCCTCATCCAAAATCCGTTGGTGGCGATCGCCAGAGCACCGAGCACCATGGCCATACGGCACCAGCAGTCGGGGCGGTGGTTGGGCAGTGCCTCGCCCACCATGCCGATGGCCATTACCGGCGGCACCAGGGTCAGCAGCATGGCGGTGAGACCGAGGTAGTAAGGCACCAGGCCCTCATACATCAGCGAGAAGGGGAGGCGAAACAGCACGGCCAGGGTGGTGACCCACAGGGCCGAATCGACCAGCAGGCCCCGGGCGGGGATGGCGATCGCATTGGCGGCCCGGTAAAGGGCCTCAGATTTGATGCTGTAGCGATTGCCGCCCAGGGCGACGGCAGACTTACCACCGAAGGCGGTGCGGGTAATGATCTCGGGGCGGTTGGGGTCGGTGTTTGTCATAACTACCAGCCCCCCCGCGACGGCTGGACGTACTGCACATCGGGGCGGGTGCTGCTGTCTACGATCGCGGCGATCAG
>NZ_JAYGIH010000003.1:0-209338 GCF_034932455.1 Leptolyngbya sp. CCNP1308
TCAACCAGTCGATCCTCGATAGCCAAGGTCGTGTGATTGGCACCTGGGCGGATGTGATCAACCGGGCCAACCTGGGTATGGAAGTGATGCACGAGCGCAATGCTCACAACTTCCCCCTCGACCTGGCCACGGCTGAGGCACCTGAAATCATCGGCTAGTCGATAGCGACTACTCCATTGATTGATGGATAGTGAAAGCGCTCCCTGCGGGGGGCGCTTTTGCGTTGTGGGGGGCGATCGCCCCTCTGTCCGATCACCTTGCCTAAGCACCTATGCAGCCGCCCCGCTTTAGGTCATGCTAGAGACCGAAAACGCAGCGATGTGTAGAGGACTTACAGTCATGACCGAGATCGATCCTGTCAAGTTAATGAAGCAGGAAGTGGGTCGCCAGGCGGCGGCGCGGGTGCAGTCAAATACCGTGGTGGGCCTGGGCACCGGATCGACCACCGCCTATGCCATCCAGTTCATTGGCGAACGGCTGGCCAGCGGCGAAATTAGCAATATCAAAGGCGTGCCCACCTCCTTTCAGGCATCGGTGCTGGCCAAACAGTACGGCATTCCCCTCACCACGCTGGACGAAGTTGACACCATTGCCCTGGCCATCGACGGCGCTGATGAAGTTGACCCCCAAATGAACCTGGTGAAGGGGGGCGGTGCCGCCCACACCCGCGAGAAGATCGTCGATTCCCTCGCTAAAGAATTCATCGTTGTGGTTGACAGTTCCAAGCTCGTGGACAAGCTGGGCACCACCTTTGCCCTGCCGGTGGAGGTGATGCCCCTGGCCGTGACCCCGGTCACCAAGGCACTGGAAGCCCTCGGCGGCAAGCCCGACCTGCGCATGGGCATCAAGAAAGACGGCCCGGTGATCACCGACCAGGGCAACATGATTTTGGATGTTAAGTTCGATGCGATCGATGACCCCGCTGGGTTAGAGAAGACGATCAACAACATTCCCGGCGTGCTGGATAACGGCCTGTTTGTCGGCGTGGCCACTGAAGTGCTGGTGGGCGAAGTCAAGGATGGCCAGGCCAGCGTGCGCAAGCTCTAGAGATTGCAAATTCTAATTTGAAAAAAGCTGAGGGTTAAGCGAAGTCATAGCCCTCGGCTTTTTTGTGTTGAGGTGAGGCAGCGTTGACAAGCCCACAGACTCTGGGCGCGATCGCCCGGTTTTTAAGGAAATGCATGATTTTGTAGGCCCAGCGGTTAGCCGTCATACACTGCTTATACTCAGCCCAGCCTGAGGTAGGGTTTAGTGTTCTCCATCCAGCTAGCAATCAACGCTATGGTTTTTTTAGCAGAGTGGCGCATTCAGGGGGACTGGCTTAGGCGTTGGCTGCCACTGAGTCTGGCGATGGTGCTGCTGGTGATAGTGCCGCCCAGCTTGGCAACAGGCGATAGCATAACCCCATCTGTCGATCGTACCGAAGCAGAAAACGTCAGGGCCGAGAACGCTAGCCCAGTTCCCTCAGAGGCAATGGTCGGCAACGTAGTCGATGGCTTTCCGGTGGTGCTGGATGGGGAGCCACTGTTCTACGTCAGGCAGGGGATTGCCGGGGTGACTACGGCTGAAGAGCGGGCCGCGATTATTACTCAGCGGGTAGGGGCGATCGCCGTTGACGCTACCCTGGCCCCAGACACCATTCGCGCCGAAACCGAGGCCAATTAAAGCGTGGTGCTGGCGGGCGACACCGTGCTATTTACCGTGCGCCAGGATGATGTGGCGGCCTACGGTTTCTCCCATCCAGAACTGGCCGCCGATGCGGTCGAGCGGATTCGGCAGGGGGTGATTGACTACCGCGATCGCCGCAGCATTCGGCGCATTGGCACCAGTCTGGGGATGACCATTCTCAGCACCCTGCTGGTATTTTTGGTGCTGCGGGGCATTTTGTTTGGCAGTTCTAAGCTGTTGACCTACATCCGCCAGCGGCGAGAAGCCGACAGCCTAACCCTGCAAATTCAATCAGTACAGGTGCTGGGGTCTGGGGCCACCAGCTATCTGCTGGGTGGGCTGGTGCGGCTGCTGCGCCCGGTGCTGATCTTGCTGGCGCTATACCTGTACGTGCCCTTTGTGCTCAGCCAGTTTCCGGCGACGGCGGCCTTTGGCGACAGTCTGCTGCAAGATATTGCCTTTCGCCTCAGCCTGCTGGCTCAGGGGTTTGTGGCCTACCTGCCCGAGTTGGCGATGATCGGCGTGATTGCCCTGGTCACCTACTACGTGATTGAGTTTGCCCGGCAGGTGATTATTGAGCTGGGTCGCCACGATGTGTATCCCTGGTTTTACCCCGAGTGGGTGCAGCCGACCATTCGACTGGCGATGCTGCTGATTGTGGCGATCGCCATGGTGATCGCCGGGCCATACCTGCCGGGGTTTGGCTCTCCCGCGTTTCAGGGCATTTCGATTTTTCTGGGGGCGCTGCTCACCCTGGGATCTTCTTCGGCGGTGGCCAACGCTCTGTCAGGGATCATTTTGATCTACACCCGCGCCTTTCAGCTCAAGGATTTTATTCGCATTAACGATGTGGTGGGGGAGGTCGAAGACAAGTCGCTGTTTGTGACTCGGGTGCTCACCCCCAAGCAGGAGACGGTGACCATTCCCAATGCGTCGGTACTGAACAGCAACGTGATTAACTACAGCGCCATCTGCCGCGAATCGAAGGGGTTTCTGGTGCTCTACACCACCATTACCCTGGGCTACGACCTGCCCTGGCGCAAAGTGCATGAGGTGCTAATTGAGGCGGCCCTGGCGACCCCTGACATTACCCCTGTGCCAGAGCCCTTTGTGCTGCAAACCGCGCTCAACGACTTTAACGTCAGCTATGAGCTCAACGCCTACACGGCGTATCCGCACAAGATGCCGATAATTTACTCTCACCTCCACCAAAACATTCAGAACTACTGCAACGCCGCCGATATCGAAATTTTGTCGCCCACCTTCTCAGCCCTACGCGACGGCAACCACTCCACCATTCCCGCCGACTATCTGCCCGCCGACTACGCCGCCCCCGCCTTTGTGGTGCAGGGCACCAACGGTCAGCCGCCGTTAGGAGACTCTAGGTTGAAGGAGTCTAGGCCAGACACCAAGCCAGATACCAACGGTTCCTAACCCCGCTAGATACACCACCCGAGTCAGATGGTTAACCAACCGACCCTTCGGCAACCAACGTTTTTAGAGGCCTGGGGCCAGCCCCTGGGGCTGTGCCTGATTCTGTTTATGCTGTCATACACCATTGGGGTGGTGCAGCCGATTATGCCGCCCCTGGTGCAGGAGTTTAACTCCAGCGTGGGCTACATCCAGTCGGCTCTGGTGCTGATGTCGCTGGTGACGGCCTCGTTTACCCCCACGGCAGAAAACCTCAGCCAGCGGCTGGGGCGGCGTCCGGTGCTGGCGATCGCCCTCGGGCTCTTTGCCCTGGGGCTAATGGTGATTATGCTGAGCCCTAGCATTGGCCTGTTTACCCTGGGTTTAGCGGGGCTGGTTGGGGTGGCGGGGGCGGTGCTGGTCAGCACCCCCGTGGCGCTGATGGATACGCTCTACCGCAATGAGCTGGCCCAGCGATATAGTCTGGTGGCGTTGGCGATCGCAGGGGTGCTCGGTGCTCTGGTCGGCTCCATCACTGGCGGCGTGATGGCCTTTGACTTTAGCTGGCGCTGGGCCTTTGCCTTCGAGCTGGGGCTGATTCCGATCATTTGGCTACTGGTAAGCCCCATTGCGGTGCCTACCCCAGCCCAGACGCCATCTATTGACTGGCTGGGGGGGCTGCTGTCGGTGGCGGGGTTTGGGTTTACGCTGGTGGGGTTGAGCCTGGCCTCAGAACTGGGCTGGTGGCAGCCCAAGGGCAATCCCCAAATCCTAGATTTTGCCCTGGCCCCCTTTGGCATTTCCATTGCCCCAGTGCTGATAGCGACGGGGTTGATCTGCCTGGGAATATTGGTGTTTTGGGAACGACAGCGATCGCGCCAGGGTGAGCCATCTCTGCTGCGTCTGGGGGTGTTTAACCGCCGCGTTTACACCCTGGGCTTAACCATTGGCACCCTGCACACCATGACCACCGTAGGGGTGCAGTTCAACCTGTTTCAGTTCATACCGGCGGTGGTGGGGCTTAACCCAGTGCAAACCTCCATTGCCGTCATGCCCTCCACCATGGCTCAGCTGGCGGTGCTGCTACTGCTGGTCAAGCGGCGGCCCCAGTTTCCGCCTCGCTACCTACTCCAGGCAGGGCTGCTGGTCAAGAGCGTGGGCATTGCCATGCTGATGGCTGCCGTTAGCCCTCCCGTGACCTCCCTCGGTCTACTGCCTGCCCTGGTGGTGATGGGGGCGGGCACAGGGCTGTTTACTACCTACATTACCTCCCTCACTTTTGCCGATACGCTCAAAGACCAAAAAGCCGAAGCGCGCGGCGTGTACCGTCCGTTTCAAAACCTGGGGGCTTCGCTGGGTCGGGGCATTTTAGGCACGCTGCTGGTGAGTTTGGCCTCGCTTAAAATTGTGGACGGTATTTTGGCCGAGCTGGGGCAATCCGTCGCCCCTGAAGTGCGGCGCAATGCGGTGCGATCGCTCCAGGTGGCCATTCAGACGCTGCGCCGTAGCGAACGGCGAGACCTGTTTGCCCAGCTGCCGGAGTCAATTCAGCCCGCCCTCAAGGGCATTCTGCAAACGGCCTCCATTGAGGCGATGCAGAGCACCCTGCTGGTGATTTTGGCGCTGTGCCTACTGTGCCTGGGGCTGTCGTTTTTGCTGCCCAAGACAGTCAAAAGCCTGGAAGCCCCCATTGAGTGAGTCCCCATTGAGTGAGCGGCGGCGATCGCTGAAGCGATAGACTGAATTCCAGGCTCTCTACCTAGACGTTGTTCTGTGCTCCAACCGCCGACACTCCTCAGCAGTCTCTCGTCTAGCCTCAGCGCGGCAGGCTACCAGCGTTTTTGGTACTGGCGGGGCTGGCGCATTCGCTACTGGTTTAACCCCGGGCCGGGGGATGGGTTGGTGCCGCCCGTGCTGCTGATTCACGGGTTTGGAGCCAACCTCAACCAGTGGCGGCACAACCTACCGGCCCTCAGTCGGGTGGCTCCGGTCTATGCCATCGACCTGCTGGGTTTTGGCGATTCTGAGAAGGCGGCAACGCTCTACGGCGCTGAACTGTGGGCGGCTCAGGTGAGCGATTTTATTCAGCAGGTGATTGGTCAGCCGGTGGCGCTGGTGGGCCATTCCCTCGGGGCGCTGGTGGCGCTGACTGCCACCCACAACCATCCCAACTGGGTGAGGCAGCTGGCGCTGATTACCCTGCCGCTGGAGGCCAACCGCGAAGATCTGGTGGCGGGCTGGGTGGCGACCCTGGCGCTGCGGGTCGAGAGTCTGGTGGCCAACCCGCTGCTGATGCGATCGCTCTTTGCCCTGGTGCGCCGCCCCAGTATCTTGCGGCGGGCGCTGGCGGGCATCTATACCGTCGCTGAGCGGGTAGACGATGACTTAGTGAATGTGTTTGCTCTGCCCCCCGGCGATCGCGGTGCTGCCCGCACCCTGTGCTACCTGGTGCGATCGCGCACCGATGCCGGTTTTAGCCCCTCGGTCAAAGACATGGTGGCCACCCTAGCGATACCCACCCTGCTGCTCTGGGGCGACCAAGACCGGGTGATCCCCGTTGCCCTGGCCCCAGGGCTAGCGGCCCTCAGCCAGCAGATTGACCTAGAGGTGGTGCCCAACGCAGGCCACTGCCTCTACGACGAACTCGACGCCGACTTTAATCAGCGCATCCTGGCCTGGCTGCGGGGATAACTCCCCACCGCCTTGGCTTGTTCATCGTAGCGATTCAGGGCATAGCGATTTAGAAGGTGTTTGAAAAGTGAGTCGCTGTAGCTTTAGTCACCGGCTGATCCCTCCTGCCCTCTCAAAAAGGAGGGTAAACGTCCCCCTTTTTAAGGGGGATTGAGGGGGATCTTCACTTTTGCTACCAGAAGGATGACTGTTCAAACGTCCTCTTAAGGCCGCGACACTGGCCCCGCCGGTCGGCCCTGCTGCCCTCGACTCAGCGATCGCTTCGTGCGCCACTTGCGAATCGCCTGGGCCTCCCGCTGAATTGGGGTGAGATAGGCATCGTTGGGCAGATCACGGGCATCGACATCGGCATCGTAGAGCGGGCGATCGCGGGTGTTCATACAGCCCGCCAGCACTTCCAGATGGGGCTCCAGATCCAGCGCTCGCTCCAGTTCATCGACCGTGGTGTAGCGGTCTTGGGAGTCGGGCAGCAGCATGCGATCGAGCACGGTCGTCAGGTGAGGGCTGACAGTGACGGTGTGGTGCCAGCGAATCACCCCGCTGTGGGGGTCTTGGTCAAACTCGATGGGGGTGCGGGCGGTGAGCAGATAGAGGCAGGTCATGCCCAGGGCGTAGACATCGCTGGCGTAGCAGGGGCGCAGGGCCAACTGTTCGGGCGGGGCAAAGCCCGGGGTGCCGACAAACTGGGTAGCCGGAGCCTGCATCGAACCCTGGTCATCCACATCGGAGAGAAACTCGCGCACCGCGCCGAAGTCAATCAGCACCAAGCGGCGATCGCGCTCGCTGCGAATGATGTTGGGGGGCTTAATGTCGCGGTGAATGATGCGATTGCGGTGAATGAACCGCACCACCGGAATAATTTCGCGCAGAAAATATTTGACCTGGGCCTCGGTCAGCCGCCCAGCCCGCCGCACCTCCTGGGCCAGGGTTTCGCCGTGGACGTACTCCTGCACCAGGTAAAACTCGCCCCCGGTGGTGAAGTAGTCGAGCAGCTGCGGAATCTGGGAATGGCTACCCAAACTGGCCAAAGCCCTGGCCTCGCGACGAAACCGCACCTTGGCCCGCTCTAGGGATAGCTCGCTGCCCGCCTTGGGGCAGAGCTGCTTGATCACGCAGTAGGGTTCCCCCGGCAGGGTGGCATTTTGGGCCAGGTAGGTAACGCCAAAGCCTCCCTGACCCAGCTTTTTGAGCACGCGGTAGCGATCGCGAAACAGCCGGTGCGACTGGTAATAGTGGCGAATTTCAGAATTGGCGGCCCGGTCGAGGGGTTGGCTCGGTGAATTGACCATATTTGTTTGTCCTGGCCTCAAAAGAGGGGAAGATGCCTGTTTCCCAGTTTAATAATGAACCCATCGGGGCTGGCCTCGATGGCAGTTAAAAATGCGCAGGAACCCACGGGGCTGACGAGACGGAAGCTATCCGCTGTGCAGACGTTATCCACTACCTTAGCAATTCTCCCAACAATACTTAGAAACTTAAGATTGAAGTGGCAGGAATACTACACTATTAGCAACGATTAGCCATTAGGGTATCACGACAGGCCAGCTCTACTCAGCTATAGATATCATCTCTATCCAGAGGCAGATTTTTTGTCCGGATGATTTTTGGCTTCTGTTCTAATCTGGCCGAGTATCGGCCAGATCTTTTCACGCATCACTCTTTGAGTAGCATTCAAAGTGGTTTCACCACAACCGTTAGAGGGCTCCCAAAGGGCTTGTGGCGACGGCTCCCCCATCCTGCCTAACCACTAAAATTTCCTTAAAATCCCAGATCGGCGCGGGCCATTTCTGAGGCTTTGAACACTACCTCGTCGGGCAGCTCTTCCCAGGCGGTAGCCCCAACTTGAGTATAAAAAGTGCTGTCGTAGGGGCGAGTGCGCACCACCACGGGCATGGGCACCGCATGACCCAGCACCAGCGCCTGCTGCTTGGAGTCAAGCTTAGCGAGAACGGACCGCAGACTCTGCCCCCCCGACACGCCGGTAAAGATGGCGTCGATGTCTTTCTCATCGTTGAGCAGGGCGGTGATGCGGGTGCCGATCTGCGACATCACCTCGTTGTCGATGCCCGAGGGCCGCTGATCGACCACCAGTAGGGTGACGAAGTACTTGCGCATCTCGCGGGCGATGGTGCCAAAGATGGTCTGCCGGGCGGTGGCCGGGTCGAGAAAGCGGTGGGCCTCTTCAATGGTGATCATCAGCTGGCGGGGCCTGTCCACCACATTCTTGGTCTGCAAGAAGCGATCGGCCTTCTTGACGTAACTGGCGTGGATGCGCCGAGCGATCACGTTGGTGGCCAGCATGTAGGCCAGCATGTTCGACTGGGAGCCAAACTCCACCACCACATGCCTGCCCTCATCGATCGCGGCGAGAATCTGGGTGATGTAGTTGGTGCCGCTGGCCGCCTTCATATATTTAATGTCGGCCAACCGGGTGAGCTTGCGCTGTAGCGCCATGATGGAAGATTTACTGCCCATCTTGGTCTCGCAGAACTCCTGGATCTCCTCGTTGGTCATGGTCAGCAGGCGGTTGATCCAGGCCTTGCCAAACTCGTTACGCAGAATGATCGCGTTCTCTAGGCTGGCCTCCGACAAATTCAGCTCGCCCCGCACTAGATTCAGGTCTTCCACATCGATTTGGTCAAAGCTGATGTAAAGCTCCTGGGCATCGCGCACTCCTCGCCGCTGGGTGGCCTCGGGGTCGAGGGTAAACATCTGCACCTGGCCGGGAAACAGCTGCCGCAGCCCTTTAACGGTGCTGAACTGCTTGCCCTCGCTGACCGCCTCCCAGCCGTACTCGGAGTGCATATCGAAAATCAAATTCACCGCCGCCTGCCGCTGAATAATGCCCGCCAGCAGCAATCGGGTGAGGAAGGATTTGCCCGTGCCCGACTTACCAAAAATGCCGTTGCTGCGCTCCACAAAGCGATCGAGGTCTAAGCACACCGGCACCTCCATGTCGATGGGCTGACCGATCGCAAAGTTGCGCCGATGGGGGTCATCTTCCCAACCGAAGATGATGCGAAAGTCGCGATCGCTGGCGTCATACACCTGACTAAAGTGCGCCGGAATCGTCTTCACCGGCAGCAGTTCCACCTCAGCGCTACTCTGCACCTCCATCGATCCGTAGGAGCTATCAGCCTTTTTCTTCGCCTTCCCCCTACCGCCTACCCCATCACCCCCAACTCCCTCACCCTCCTGCTGCGTAAACATCAGCATCGGCGTCAGATTGATCGTGCCGTATGTGCCTGTCCCGGCCAAGACTTCTTGGAGGAAAAGATTCGACGGCTCTGGCGGATGGGCCAAAATGCGCTGGCTGCCAGTGCCCAGGGTGACATCGGTGAGCATGCAGAAAAACTGCGATCGCCGCCCCTGCACCACCAAAAACTTGCCCACCCGCATATCTTCTACCGAGATATCGGGGTGCAGGCGCACCTCTAGCCCCTGGCTCAGCGAACCCTGGATGACCGACCCCAGCGGCTGACTCATCCCCATGGACAATCCTCTGTGTGAACTTCGCATAGCAGGCCAGCGAGCGATCGCCCCGCCAGCTTAGCCGATTTTAATACATTTGTTCTGATTTGCCCCAGCACAAAAAAAGAGTTCTGAGCCACCCAGTTCGTTGGTAACTCAGAACTCAACCGCTCAAGCAAAACCGTTGGCGCAGGGCGAAACCCAATCGCTAGAACTGGATGCCGACGCCGCCCTGCACCGAAATGGCCATATTGCCGCCCTGGCGGTAGGCATCGAAGGCAAAAATGGCGTTGCCAAAGGCGACCAGGTTGCTGTTGGGGAACAGGTGGTCAATACCCGGCTGCACTACAAAGGCCGTCTTGTCGCCCACCAAGGAGGGATCGTCGCCGCCGCCGCCGACAAAGGAGGCTCCGGCCCCCACGTACACATCGGTATTCCAGCTCAGCGGGATGTCGTAGGAAACAGTGGGCACAAAGGCAAAGTCGCCGCCAAAGATAAAGCCCTGGGCCCGTAGCGAAACCGGATACTGCAACAGGCGATAGCGACCGGAGATCACGCCCTGCACACCGCCGCCCCGCCCTGTAGCCGCGTCGCTGGTCAGGCCGAGACCTGCCCCAATGCCGACATAGCTACCGTAGGCCACCTGGGCCTCGGCGGCCTGGGGAGCGATCGCCGCACCCGCAGCAGTAGCTGCCACCGCCAGCAGAGCGGCCCCTGCCGCATGGCTGATCCAACGCCCTAAGCTTTTCATGGAGTTACTCCTCAACCCTTCAAACGATTTTGTGTTGGCTGACTGTGCGGGCTTACCGATGCCGACCTGAACCCATCGCTGTAGGGCGATTTTGGCCCTTATACCCTTAGTCTGCCGATAAGCTTACTGCATGGCTCAGATTTCGACACACCAATTTTTGCCCAGTCGGTAAGATTGTTGGGGGAAATCGGCGGTCAGGGGTAAAGGCTGAGTAGGAGAGGCGATCGCAACGCAAAACCATGAGCTACGGATTGTCGGATCAGCAGCTTGAGGAAATTATCCAGTTCATCGCCGCCTACCCGCAGGTGGAAGAGGCAGTTTTGTTTGGCTCCCGTGCGATCGGCACCTACAAACCCGCTTCAGACGTGGATATTGCCATCAAGGGCGATGGGGTAAACTCGGCGCTGGCAGCCCGGCTCAAATTTGACATTGAAGAAGACACCTACCTGCCTTATTTCTTTGACTTTGTAGCTTACAGCACCATCACCCGCGAAGCACTAAAGCAGCACATCGACGAAAAGGGGGTATCTATCTATCGTAAAACCCAAGATATTGTGAGAGCTAAGCAGTACTGGACAGATTTTCAGGAGCAGTACGATGCCAACTCATAAAAGCTATCAGTCCTATATAGTTCAGTCCTTAGAAGACCCAGCCGAGGCAGCGGCTTACCTTAATGCGGTGCTAGAAGATGGCGATTTTGAGCATATTTTGCTGGCGTTCAAGCATGTGGCTGAGGCCCGTAAAGAGGTAGCCGCACGGTCAGGCCAGCTTGATACCAACTGGGACACTTGCGATCGCTTAATTGCCAAAGGAGAAGTACCAGGCTTCTCCCTGATTGCAAACCTCTTAAATAGCCTGGGGCTAAAGCTCTCTGTCACAGTTCAAGGCGAGCAAGCCGCATAGCTATCTAATAACTTAGGTGATTTTGGGAAAAGGTTCTCTCAAATGGTAGGCACTGCCCATCCTACATGGCTCATAAATAACCTCTCAGCAATCGGTGTGCATGGGCGTTATTGGGCTGTATATATTGCATATTCATAGAGGACGTTGCCAAGGCTCACTGTGCTGCTGATATCCAGCTCGTTCAAAGGTAGAAATCATCGGGGCATTGTTCACATCTGTATCACAGAACACTCTCCAAATTCCTGCATCTTGGAGTATCCTTGTTCCTTTTAAAAGGAAATCGGTTGCAAAGCCCTGCCCACGATGTTCCGGCAAAACCCCAATGTAATAAATAGTTGCTTCTTCCAAGCCATTTTTAGCACTACCCTGATAAATCACAGGGAAAACAAACCCAGTAATTCTATCGTCGCTACTAATTCCTACCTGCCACCATTCATCTTGATACGAGAACCCGTCTTTTGACTCGGCTAGAAACTGCTCGGCAATTTGGCGAGAACCATGTTCCATAACTTGTTTTCGATCGCTGGCATCGAGCGACGATTCCATAACCTGAGCAACTATTGAAAGCAATACCTCGTGGCTCAGCGTTTTAGCAGCTTTGAACTCCAATCGAGAAGGAACCTCAATCAGCGGTTTAGGCTCTTCCCAAACAAAAGGCACTTTCAAGTAAGTTTGCCGACTCATAGAATTAATTAAAATTCCGGTGCTTTTAAGGGTTCAGCTAAGCATAACTGCGCTCGTCCATCGCATTTAGCCCGTATTCCGCATCCCTGCGGCGATGCCGTTGATAGTGAGCAGCGCCCCGCGCAGCAGTTCGCCCTGGCTGTAGCGCGATCGAATCACCCCGGTTGCCGCCTGGTCTTTGTACTGGCGCAGGCGCTTGAGCAGGGCCACCTGCAAAAAGCCCAGGGGCACAATGGTGCCGTTGCGCAGGTAGACCGATCGCTGCAAATCGGGGTCGCCGTCGAGCAGGCGATCGCAGTCCGTAATCCGCAGCACCATGTCGCGGGTCAGGTAAAACTCCTGGGAAATGGTGCTGAACAGATCCAAAAACCGCTCTTTGTCTTCGGGGGTAGTGAGTTCGCGCACATAGTGCTCGGCAATTTGTAGATCAACCTTAGCCAGGGTCATCTCAACTTTTGAAATCACCATTTTGAAGAAAGGCCACTTGCTGTAGAAGTAGCGCAGCACCTTGAGGTGTTCTTCCGGGGCTTCGTCCACAAACTCTTGCAAAGCCGTGCCCACTCCATACCAGGAGGGCAGCAAAAATCGCGCTTGAGTCCAGCTAAAAACCCAGGGGATGGCCCGCAGGCTGCCGAGGTCTTTTTTGCCGCCGCGCCGGGAGGGGCGGGAGCTAATCTGGAGCTGGCTGATCTCTTGAATCGGCGTCACCTGGTGAAAGAAGTTCACTAGGTCAGGGTTTTCGTAGATCAGCTGGCGGTAGTGGCTGCGGGAGCGGGTGGCCAGCTCCTCCATGGTCTCTTTCCAGGGCTGAATGTCATCGACGCTGTTGCTCAGCAGACTGGCCTGAATCACGGCGGTAGTCACCGTCTCCAGGTTGTAGAGGGCCAGGTCAGAGAGGTTGTACTTAGAGGCCAGCACCTCGCCCTGCTCGGTGATTTTGATCCGGCCTTTGATGCTGCGGCCCGGCTGGGCCAAAATTGCCTCGTAGGCGGGGCCGCCGCCGCGCCCCACCGAGCCCCCCCGCCCGTGGAAAATCCGCAGGGAGACGCCGTAGCGATCAGCGGTGGTCTGGAGGGCCTGCTGGGCCTTGTGAATTTCCCAGTTGCTGCTGAGAAAGCCGGAGTCTTTGTTGCTGTCGGAGTAGCCCAGCATCACCTCTTGCAGGGGTACCGCCCGAGGCGCGGCCACGCTGCCGGGGCCAGAGTCGGCGGGCTGGTTGGCCTGGCCTTCGAGCAGGTTGCGGTAGAGGGGCAGCTGAAAGAGTTCATCCATCACCGCCGGGGCGCGCTGGAGGTCTTCGACGGTTTCAAACAGCGGCACCGGCTGAATGCTGCTGAGTTCGGTGGCGGGGTCGTAGAGGCCTGCCTCTTTGGCCAGCAGCAGCACCTCCAGCAGGTCGCTGACGGTGTGGCTCATGCTGATCACGTAGCTGCCGCAGATGTCGGGGCCAAACTCCTGGTGGAGCTGGCGCACCATGTGCAGAGTGGCGATGGTCTCGCGGGTTTTGTCGGAGAAGGGCAGCTCGCGGGGAGTGAGGGGGCGGCGGGTGGTGAGTTCGCTGACCAGCCAGGCAATTTTGTCGGCCTCGGGCAGCTCACTGTAGGGCTGGGGCAAAATTTGCAGGTACTGGGCGATCTCGTCGAGGGCGTCGGAGTGGCGGGTGCTCTCCTGGCGCAGGTCGAGCTGGGCCAGGTTAAAGCCAAAGATTTCGACCTGGCAGACTAGGGTGTTGAGGTCTTGGCAGTTGAGGCCGGTGGCCTCCAGGTTGCGCTGAATCAGCCGCAGCTCGGCCAAGAACTCGTGGCCGTAGCGGTAGATAGGTGCGCCAACGGGGTCGTTGGAGTGGTCGGCGAAGGGATCGCTGTGGTAGAGGCGCTGGCTGCGATCGCAGGTGTTTTTCAGCCGCTGCTTGATGTAGGCCAGCTTGAGGCGGTAGGGCTCTTGGCGGTAGCGAATGGCCAGCTCGTCGTAGATGTCGGCCATTTTGACCTGGTCTTGCTCCAGCGATTCGAGCAGCTCGGGCAGCACCTCGCTCCAGTGCAGCGAGAGGCTGAGCAGCTCGACCAGGCGATCGACGGAGGCCATGTACTTGGTGAGCACCAGGTTGCGCTGGTAGCAGGCGGTCTTCCAAGTGACTTCGGGGGTGACGGAGGGGTTGCCGTCGCGATCGGATCCTACCCAGGAGCCAAACCGGCAGAAGCGATGGCGGGGCGGGTCTAGCTCAGGGAAGGTGGTGGCGATCGCCCGTTCAAACCGCTGGTAAAGCTGGGGCAGCGCTTCAAACAGCACTACGTTGAAGTAGTGCAGCGTGTAGTCAACCTCGTCGAGCACCGAGGGCTTAAACTGGTGCAGCTCGTCGGTGCGCCACCAGAGGCGAATTTCTTCGGTGAGCTGGTCTTTGAGTTCTTCGATCTCCCAGGAGGAGGCTAGCCCTAGGCCCTGGGCGCTCTCTTCGGCCTGATCCATCTGGCGCAGAATGCTGGCGATGCGCCGCTGCTTGTCGCGGATGGTGTGGCGCACAATTTCGGTGGGGTGGGCGGTAAACACCAGCCGCACATCGAGCTGATCGATCAGATTTTGAATCACCTGGGGCGGCACGTTCAGCCGCTTGAGAGTGGGGAACAGCCAGTGGAAGGTGCCCGCCTCTTTGCGGCTGCCGGGGGGTTCGGCAATGCTGCGGGTGAGCAAATCGGCCTGAAAGAGGTTGCTCGACTCGCTGTCGCTGCCGTTGCTGCCAAAAATTGACTGCCCAATGCGCTGGGCCAGTTCTGAGGTTTCGTAGGCGGCCCGGTACTGCTGCTGCTGGTCGCGCTGCTCGTAGTGCTGCTCGACGATATTAATTAGCTGAAAGTAAAGGGCGAAGGCCCGCGAAGCGCGAATGGCGTCTTCGAGGTCGAGGGCCTCAACCACCTCGACCACGGCTTTAACCCGGGCCTCGGCGGCGGTGGGTGCCTGCCCCTCGGGGGAGCACATGCGCCGCAGCTGCTGGAGCAGTTTCAACAACTCGGGGCCGCAGGCGTGCTCCAAAACGTTTTCCCACAGATCTTCGACCACTCGCAGCCGGTGGCGCAGCAGCAAATCTTGCCAGGAGGACTGATCATCCACAGCTGCGGGCGAGCTAGCCAGGTCAGTCTGAGCTGCGGGCCGGGCATCCCCGGAGGAGTGGAGCGTTGAACTCATGGGTATGACAGCAGAGAGAATGGGGATATCGCAAAGATTCTATAGGATTACCCTGACCCGAAGAAGTTTATCTAGATGAACAAACTGAAAACGTTACAGCTTGACAAGCGCTTGCCAAGGCCACCAAATCTATGTCTGGCAAGGGTTTTCGAGAAATAGAAACTTGGCCAGAACCGATCTAAACCTCTGTCGCAGGGGCCGCAGTATCGGGCGAAATATGGGGCATATGCAGGGTGGGGAGGCGATCGCCCGCGAAGATTTGCTCGCTGGCCAGACCCATCTGAGTTAGCCCGTCGGCCAGGGCTCGGGCCACCAAAATGCCGAGTAGCACCGGGGGCACCAGCAGGCCCACCGCGACCTCGACAGACTGGCGGGCCACCGGGGCAGACATAGAAGAGCTCGACGAGGTCATAGGGCAGCGCTAATCATGGGAAGAACTTGGGGCAGGACGGCGGTGGTAGGCAGCGGTGGGGGCGATCGCCCGAGCGTACCATCGGCGCAATTGGTCACTAATATATTAGATATTAGACAAAGGGCCGTTAGCCTGGCCAGGTGGCCTTAGCCAGGGCACCTCATACATTGTCCATCAATTAGGGCAGGGTCGGTGTCTAGCCACGCCTAGGCTGACCCAGGTTTTGAAATTGCCTTAAAAGAAATCGGCTGATTGGCGCTGGAGTTGGTATAAATTAAACCGACTGCGCCATGGCCAGGCGTTGTCTCACTGTTCGGGAGTGTGGCCCTAGCCTAGCCGTTACCCTGATCCCCTATGCCTGTGTCTTTATCCAACCCCACCCTTAGCCCCAACTCGCCAGCGGCCACCGTGCTGGGCTGGCTGAAGCAGGCCATGGGGTTGCCCACGGCAGAGCTGCACATCAAGCTGCGGGGCAATATTCTCCATGTGCTGTGCGAGACCCCGGCGGCGCTAGATCAGTCAGCGGTGCTGCTGAAGCTGGTGCGATCGCTGCTCGAAGGCGGCGACGACCTGGTGCGCCAGCACTACCCCCAGGTGTATCAGCTCTACGTCTACAGTCGTTTAACCGGCAACCCCACCCCGGCCTGGACGGCCCCGATCTATCTCAACCGGCTGGAGCGCCACCTAGCCCAGCTGGTGCTCGAAAACCAGGACGAGGCCGATATCAAGGCCACCCAGTCGCTGCTGGAGAAATATAACCAGGGCCAGGGGGCGCGGGGGGGCGAGGGCGGCAGCGGGGCGATCGTGATGTCGAACCTGAGCCTGGCCCGCAAGGGTGACCCCGAGGCGATCGCCTGGTACCTGAGTGAGACCCTCAGCAGCCTCGATGTCGGCGTCTGGGTCAGCATCAAGGCCATCCCCGGCACTGCCCACCTGCACCGCATGGCCATCGCCCTCGACGATGGCGACCCGGCCAAGGCCAGCGACCCGGCTAGCACCGACACCACCATCTCGCGGCTGTGGATTCTCTGCGAGGCCACCTACAGCCCCGACCCCTCGCTGATTGCCCGGCCCACGGCAGAACGGCTGCGGCAGCTCCAGCTCACCCAGTTTAAGGATGCGGTGCTGCTGCTCCAGGTGCGGGGCGAAAGCAAGCCCGACTGGAGCCTGCGCATCGACCTCACCCCACCCGAGGAAATGCTGCGGGAGTGGGGCCGCTGGGGCGATACCGATGCGATCGCCCGCCTACTCTCGGCCGCAGTGGCCAGCTGGCACCTGGGCGTCACCGCCGAACTCACCAACGGCACCCTGCACCTGATCTGCTCACCCCAGAGCGGCGACCACGACACCCAGCAGGCCGAGGGGCTAGCCGCCCAGGAGGCCGTGCTCGAAGCCCTGACAACGCCCCTCAACGACCTCGCCCCCCAGGGCATTCCCCGAGCGGTGATCTACGGCCAAGCCGGAGCCAATGCCACCCCCGCCTGGGTGCACTACCTCGACCTGCCCGCCGCCGAGCACAGCGCCCTGGCCGACACTCCCGAGTATCTGGGCCAGACCGGCGACCTGCCTGCGATCGCCTTCCTGCTCACCCGGCTGCTCAACCCCAGCCTCGACGATCGCCTGGCCACCGGCGGCCAGCGGGTGCAGCTGCTGCGCCGCGACGGGCTGCTGCACGTCATGGTCGATGGCCCGGTGGCTCCCCGCCGCCGCCTGGTGGCCCCGCCCATCAACGAGTATTTGCTGGCCCTCAGCCCCGTGGGCATTGAGGGAGTGCGGATTTACGGGCGGCGATCGGGCCAATCGCAGCCCGCCTGGACCTTTGGCCAAGACTTTTTGGCCCGTCGCCGCCTGGTGCCCGAGGCCACCCCTGAGTTCACTGCCTCCGACTCCTACGTCAATGAGCTGCTGGTGCGGCCCGACGGCCCCGTCACCGCCGCCGAGATCGAAGCCGAACTGGAGGACGACGTTGCCCTCAGCCAGTGGGTGCAAGACGTGCTGGCCCAGGGACGCCGACTGCTGCTGCGATCGCAGCTGCTGACCAGCGCCACCCCCGAAAACCTGGGCGACGGCGTCGAGAGTCTGGCCGACCTGGGCCGCTCCGACGGGCTCAAAATTGCTGTGGTGTGGGCAGCGGTGGGCGTCCTCGTCGCCCTTCAGGTGGACTGGCTGCTGGGGCAGATTATGACCCCGCCGAGCCAGCAGGCCAAGGCCGAAGAGATTGCCCCCCTGACGAGCGAGCCCCCCCCGGCGAGCGACCCCCTGGCCGACGACCTGGCCGAGCTCGACTGGCCCGGGTCCCAAAGCAGCGACAACGGCTGGGGCGAGGGCGGCTTTACCAGCGACTCCAACGGCGACACCGACGACATTGGCGGGGCGCAATCCCTCGACACCAGCCCCAGCCAGCCCATCGTCGCCATCGATGCCCTAGTCGATCAGGCCTCGTTCGCCAGCTTTAACAGCGACCAAATGAACGAAAAGCTGGCCCTCTACTACCAGCATCTAGAGCAGTCTGGCCCCCCAGACGTGATGATTGTGGGCAGTTCCCGCGCCCTGCGGGGGGTTGACCCGGTGGCCCTGCGTAAAGAGCTGGCCACCATCGGCTACGAAAATGTCAGCGTCTTCAACTTTGGCATCAACGGAGCCACTGCCCAGGTGGTGGATCTGGTGATTCGCCAGGTGCTAGAACCCGACCAGCTGCCCCAGCTGATTATCTGGGCCGACGGAGCGCGGGCCTTTAACAGCGGGCGGGTCGATGCTACCTACAACGCCATTGCGGCCTCCCCCGGCTACCGCGAGGTGGCCAGCCGCCGCTCCGAAGAGCTTGAGACCGTTGCCGACTCTGCCGCTCCCGCCGCCCCGGGCAGTCCCGAAACCCCCACCGGGTCGCTGCCCAACAGCTATGCCGCTATGGATGAGTGGCTCAGCGGTCGGCTGGCCACGGTCTCGGCAGTGTATGGCGATCGCGATCGGCTCAAGGGCTGGTTTCAGCAGCGGCTGATGGTCGCCGCCCCCACCGGCTCCAGCGAAGAAGCCCTTGACGCCGCCATGCCCGAGGGCAGCACCATCGACTACGACGGCTTTTTGGCTCTCTCGGTGCGGTTTAACCCGGCCACCTACTATCAAGACTTTGCCCGAGTTTCGGGCCGCTATGACGGCGACTACGACAGTTTTCGCCTAGAGGGGCAGCAGGTGGAGGCCTTCGCCAACCTGCTCAGCTTTACCCAAGATCAGGACATCCCCATCGTGTTCATCAACACCCCCCTCACCGATGAATACCTTGATGACTACCGCCAAGATGCCGAAGCCGAGTTTTTGCAGCACATGCTCAGACTCTCCACCAGCGAGACCGGCTTTCTCTTCCGCGACTTTGCCAAGCTCTGGCCCGATCGCTACGACTACTTCTCAGACCCCAGCCACCTAAACCGCTACGGTGCCTACCAGGTGTCTAGCCAGCTGGGCCAAGACCCGCTCATCGCCTGGCCCCGCCCCGCCGCTCCCCCGGAACCCCCCGTCCTGCCATGACCCTGCCCTCCCTGGTCTACGCCCTGTTTTTGCTCAGCGTTGTCGGCGTGTTTTGGACGCTGGAGTCGTTGCAGGCGCGGCTGTGGCTGCTGGTGGTCGCTAGCCTAATCTTCTACGCCTCAATTCAGGTGCAGTATCTGCTGCTGATGGTGGCGCTGCTGATCGCGACGTTTTTGATTGGCAATGCGATCGCCGCCCCCCTCGACTGGCGCATTCCTAACCCCCGCTGGCAATTAGCTGAACGGGGGTGGAACCAGCGCCGCACCCAACTGCTGTGGCTGGGCGTGGGCATCAACGTGGCACTGCTGCTGGGGTTTAAGTACGCCGAAGGGCTGTTTCGCTGGCTGGGGATCGAGCTGGGCACCACCCCCGACGACACCCTCACTCGCATCATCATGCCCCTGGGGATAAGCTTTTTTGTGTTTGAGTGCATCGCCTACCTGGTGGATGTGTATCGCGGGTCGCCAGCAGCGCTCAACTTCTCAGACTTTGCCGCCTACAAGCTGTACTTCCCGAAGCTAATCTCTGGCCCCATTACCCGGTTTCACCCTTTCATTGATCAGGTTGAGCAGCAGAAGCCGCCGGGCCTCAACACCGCCGTTGAGGGGCTGTGGCTGATCGCCTACGGGGCGATGAAAAAGCTGCTGATCGCCGACCATATCGCCATTTTGGTCAACCTCAGCTTCGACAACCTGGAGCGGGCGGGCAGCGTCGATATCTGGCTGGCCACCTTCGCCTACGGCCTTCAGCTCTACCTCGACTTCAGCGCCTACGTCAACATTGCCCGCGGCAGCGCCCTGCTGATGGGCATTAACCTGCCCCAAAACTTCGATGCCCCCTACTTCACCACCAGTCTGGCCGACTTTTGGCGGCGCTGGCACATGACCCTGGGCGACTGGCTGCGCAACTACCTTTACTTTCCCATCGGTGGGTCGCGGAAGGGATTGCTGCGCACCTGCCTCAATCTGATGGCGATCATGCTGATTGCGGGCGTCTGGCACGGCAATAACTGGGGTTTTTTAATCTGGGGCGCTATGCATGGGGCGGGGCTGGTGATCCACCGGCTGACCCAGTCCTGGGGCAAAGCGGTTCCAAAACTCAAGGCGTTTTGGGGAACGCTGCCGGGCACGGGGCTGGGCTGGCTGCTCACCCAGGGGCTGGTGTTCTTTAGCTGGCTCTTCTTTCGCCTGCCCGAGCCCGATCGCTACACCCTGGCCCTGCAGCGGCTGTGGGGCACCCCATCCGATGCGCAGTTTAGTCAGCTGGTCTATTTAGAGTCTTTGGGCTTTACCATTACGCAACTGCTGCTGCTGCTCTGTGGCGTAATGGGGCTAATGGCCGGGTCTTATGTGGTGAAACGGGGACTAAAGCTAGAGCTGAGCTGGCCGGTCAAGCTGCTGCTGGTGCCGCTGTTTAGCATGCTGGCCTGGCTGCTGGCCCCAGCAGAAACCCTGCCGTATATCTATTTCGACTTCTAAAACTAGGAGTTTTCTGGGAAAGAAGATACCCGCTTTGTCCGGCGACTGTAGCCACCGTAGGGTGGGCACTGCCCACCATCAGGGAAAAAGTTTTCGAGAAGTCGCCTTAGCAGGGTTTGAAGAAGTCCTCTAAGCCAAGTTCTTGGCGGACGATCGCCAGCGGTTTCTCCCAGTTGAGTTCGGGGGGGTAGGCGATCGCAGCCCTCCCCTTCATCCCCATGCGAAACCCTCGCACCATCGCCCGCAGCAGCGGCACCGTCCACAGCGGATTGGTCAGACTCAGGGGCACAAAGGAGAGTACAAACACATTCAGCAAATCCCTATATTGCACCAGGGTGTAGGCCGCTACCCCAAACTCCCCAATCGGCGAGGCATCGAAGCCGGTGTAGATGTGGTAAATGTCGTGGCTGATGGCCATGCGCTGACGCAGCCACTCGCTGCTGGCCTCGTCGGTTCTAAAGACTTCAGGGTTAAACCCGTAGCGGAGCATGTGGCAAGCGTAGGCACCCCCTAGGGTATCGGGCGGCAGCTGCACAAGGGCACCGAGATCGACTGCAATTGTGCGGTAGGCCAGGTGAGCGGCCTGGTGCTCTAGACGGCGCTCCACCCAGCGCTGCCACTGGCTGTGGCGTCCGGCGGCGAGAATGTGCAAAATACCGGTGGCAGGATCGCTCAAAAAGGCTCGGTAGGCGGCCCCTAGCTCTGACCAGTTGATGCCGCTCAGGGGCGAACGTTGACGAGACTTGGCGCTAGGTTGAAGGGGACTGATCATAGTCATGGCGTTTCTCCGGTGGGGATAAGGATGTGAACAAATGCGATCGCAGGCACAGGCGATCGCCCCAAAACCGACATAATGAAAGTGCAACTGAGTGAATATGCAACTTTTTGCATTTCCAACGCCTCAATACTATATGCATTTTTATGCATAGTCAATCTGTTGCATATATAGTTTTGTAAATTCCTCTGCCCTTTCTATGGCCCTTTCCCACGCAATTCTCGCGGCACTGACCGATCGCCCCTGTAGCGGCTACGACCTGGCCAAGCAGTTCGACGGCTCGGTGGGATTTTTCTGGCACGCCAGCCACCAGCAGATCTACCGCGAACTCACCAAGCTCGAAGATCAGGGGCTGGTCACCGCCGAGGCTGTCGCCCAGGAGGGCAAACCCGACAAAAAGATCTTTTCCGTTACTGAATCGGGTAAAACGGTTCTGAAAGAGTGGATTGCCCAGCCTTCCAAATGCGTCCCCACCAAAGATGACCTGCTCGTCAAGCTATTTGTGGGCCACCTGGTATCACCCGAAACGGTGCAGGCTACCCTTCACCACGAACGCGCCCAGCATGTGGCGGCGCTGGCAGCCTACCGAGACATCGAAAGCAAATACTTTTTGAACTGCGAAACGCTGTCCCCACCGGCCCGGTTTCAGTACATCACCCTGCGCAACGGCATCCACTACGAAACCAGCTGGCTCACCTGGTGCGACGAAACCCTAACCAATCTGGAGACACTTAAACCGGGATAGCCCTAAGGCCAAGCGCTGCTAAAGGGCCTATTGTCCCCCCCACTCTGGCGGCAATCTCAAAGACCTCTCGTGACAAACCTATAGACGGTCTTGCCAAGATTTGGGGCTCCGTTTGCTATGAAGACAGGCAATAACTACAACTAAGGAGATTTCTAGAAAAGAAGATCCCCGCTTTATCCGGCGACTGTAGCCACCGTAGGGTGGGCACTGCCCACCATCAGGGAAAAAGTTTTCCAGAAGTCGCCTAACTCCTGGTCACAAACAAACAAGATGGCATAGGGAAAGCGCCGCACCAGTGCTCGTCGTGCCTGTTGATAGACTAAAGAATAAGCGAATGGATTGCGCCCTACACCTGACAAGCAGACATCTACGGCTCGGATAAATTCAGACCTTAGCCCAGGGGTTTGAGCGTCGTACCATTCGAAAGCGTCTTGAATATCCCGCTCTGCCTTGGGACGAATAATCAGACGGTAGCTCACTGGGAAAATCCTAGGCGTTGCTTTACCTCTTCCCAGGTCGAACCAGCGGTTGGATCGCGCTGATACTCCTCTAACCGCCGATCTAGCTCTTGTTCTTGGGCATCTGTTAAACGCAGTTCCTCTGGATTGTCCAGAATGCTATCCCATAGGTCTTCAGCCAGTTGGATGCGCTCAGCAATGCTTAATTGCGAGATTTCAACCTTGAGAAGCGGATGACTACTCATAGGAAAGAACCTAGTAAGGTAGAGTACGGCAGTTGACCCTATTGTAGGTTTGTAGAGATGGTAGCTGCTAGCTCGACCATTCCCTCCACCGCCCCAGAATACCTACCCATCGACCCAATGCCGGACAGACACATAGATCTGCCCTTACCTATCCTCCTTACTTTTCCCATCTCCCCCATCACCCCACCTCCCCCATGTCCACCCCCGAAATTCAGTGGTACCCCGGCCATATCGCCAAGGCAGAAAAAGCCCTGGTCGATCAGCTCAGCCGTGTGGATGTGGTGCTAGAGGTGCGGGATGCGCGCATTCCGGTCTCGACGCGGCACCCCAAGGTCGATGTCTGGGTAGGCGATAAACCCAGGGTGCTGGTGATCAACCGGGTCGATATGATTTCAACCGAGGCCCGCACCGCCTGGGAGACCTGGTTTCGCCAGCAGGGGGAGGTGCCCTACTTCACCGATGGGCAACAGGGTACGGGGGTGAAGGCGATCGCCAAAGCCGCCCAAACCGCAGGGGAGGCCGTCAACCAGCGCCGCCAGGCCCGAGGCATGAAGCCGCGCCCCATTCGCGCTGTGGTAATTGGCTTTCCTAACGTGGGCAAATCGGCGTTGATCAACCGACTGCTCAACCGCAAAGTGGTGGCCAGCGCTCGCCGGGCTGGCATTACCCGCCAGCTCCGGTGGATTCGACTGTCGGGCGATCTAGACTTGCTGGATGCGCCGGGGGTTATTCCCTCACGGATGGATGATCAGGCGGCGGCACTGAAGCTGGCCATCTGCGACGATATCGGCGAGGCTTCCTACGACACCCAGCGCACGGCGGCGGCCTTTTTAGATGTGCTCAAAGGCTTACAGCAAAACAACTCTCCGGATGATTACCAAGCGATTCTGCAAGCCCGCTACGGCCTAGCCCTAGACGACGGCACCGGCGAAGATTTTGTCGCCCAGGTGGCGGAGCAAAAATTTCAAGGCAATATCGAACGCACCGCCAAGCGCATTCTCAACGATTTTCGCATTGGGCTACTGGGGCAGTGGGTGCTGGAATGGCCTCCGACCTAAGGCGCTTAGGCTGTAAAGCACTACCCGAGTCCTATCGGCAACCGCCGGACTTAAACCGCTGAAGAGAGTCAAATTGGGTAACCTTAGACTAAAGAAAGCTGGTTGAGAAATTCCCATGGTGCCCACCTCATTGTTAGAGCAGGCCAAAAACGGTGATGCTGCCGCGATCGCCACGCTCATGAATCAGGCTCTACAACCCAAGGGCATTACCGTCCGCGGCGATCGCCAGAACGATTGCCTACAGCTGTGGCTGACGGGGCAAACCTTACCTCCCCAGGGCGCAACTGTGACCTATGTGCTTCGGGGGCTGGAGCGTTTGCAGGTCGCTCCAACCACAACCTTGCAACTCTACGCAGAGCAGGCCGATGGGCAGGAGCCTGGTTGGGGGGTTGAAGTTGACCGCAGCTCGCCCAACGGTGAGCTGCGATCGCTACCGCTAGAGACCGAATCTGCCCATCAGCCTGACGCGCCCGTCGCCCCTGAGCCCGTGGTCACCTCGGCATCGCCTGCAGCAGATCCAGGCAGCATTACCTATGCCTACAGTCTGTTGGGGCTAGAGTTGGGTGACTCGCTACAGCAGGTTGAGGGTACCTACTTTAAGCTCAAAGCCCAGACTCTCCGTGAGGGCGATCGAGCTAAGGTAGAAGACTTGAAACAGGCGTTTCGCCAGATCAAAGAATACATAGAAAACCCACCCCCGAAGCCAGCAGAAGAGGCTTCGGCCAAGGCCGAGACCCCTGTTTTAGCCTCCCAAGATGAGTCGCTTACGGCGGTAGAGCGCGTCGAAGCACTCCTGAAAGAACGTGGCGTTGTGGCTCAGGTCAGCGCCCAGGGTATCCAGCTACATATTTCCTGGTTGGCGGTTCGTGTGATTAACCCCGAAGATGCAGCTAACCAGGTGCAAGCGCTGTTGACTCATCAAGAACTAGCGTCTATGGGGCTTTCTGAGATAGAAACTCTCGTTTTTGCCGGTTTGAGTCGCGATCGCACGGTTGTTTGGCAGCATACTTCGCCTGTGGTGAAGAGCTAAGGCTACCGACGCTCGAATGCTACATCGCCAGACTGGACGCTGATCACGCGGTTAACCCACATCAAAATGGCAGAAGATAACGCATCTTCTGCCATCGCAACTGAATTTAGTTAGAGTCAGACCACTTACCAGCGGGAAAACTCGCGGTTGCCACCGTCTCTGCCGCCGCCACCGCCGAAGTTGCCACGGGGGGCACCGCCACCGGCACGCTTTTCTTTGGGACGAGCCTTGTTAACGCGCAGCTCGCGCCCCATCCACTCGGCCCCGTCAAGGGCCTCAATGGCAGCGTCTTCGTCAGCTTCCTTCTCCATCTCGACGAAAGCGAAGCCCCGGGGGCGACCGGTCTCGCGATCGGTGGGCACTGTTACTCGGCTAACGGCCCCGTACTCGGCAAAGACTTCGGTGATGTCTCCTTCCGTAGCATTGTAGGCGAGGTTTCCTACATAGATCGACATGGCACAACTCCAAAATTGACATGTAATGTAGACAAGTTCGATTCGGAGTGGTACACACCGATTACCCGAAAACTGAGATCAGACTGTGATGAACCAGCCTACCGAAAGCAAAACATGTTACCCGCCTACTTTAGCATAAGGTTTCTGGAGATTATGCGTTCTGTAACACTGCGGCAGTGGTCGTTACAGCCCCTGGGGGCGGGGCTTCTCATAAGTTTTGTAACACAGTGCTAAGAGCCGTTGGCAGGGGCTCAATTAGCGTCTGCCGTAGAACGTAACTTCGACATCGGCGCACCATCCGGCGGCCAAATTTTCATACAAAAAGACGCGCTCCACCCGGTAGTACACGCCGTCTCTAAACACGCAGTCGCCAATGCGGGGAATGATCGGGTACGTGGCAAACCACAGGGCGTCTTTAATGGGGGCGCTGGGGCTATTGCTGCTGGCTGCCAGATAGAACACCTGCACCTTAAACCCACCGCCAGTCTTGGCGGTGGGTGAAAGAGGGTTTTCGCTGGGCTTGCCGCTGCTTTTTTTGGTGGCCACAGAGTTGGCGGGGTAGGGTACGGGTGCTGTTAAGCGTAGGTGCACCAGTAGTCTACCAAGACTAAGGAAGCGAGCTGCGGGGCTAGGGGTTAGATTGTGGCTGGGTGCTGGGTTTGTTTGGGGCTAACTCAACCCTTGCACCCAGTGCCAGTCTTTGACGGCTCTAGCTATTGCTGCTGCCGCGGCGCTTGAGGGCGGCAACCATCTGCTGGCGGACGGCCCTGGCCCACTGATCAAACTCGACTTCGGGGCGGGCGTCGTTTTCGAGGGTGGCTCCAAAACCTTGGGTCTTCCTATCCTGCGTCATGGTCTTGTCCTTGTTGTCTTTGGGTAGCGAGTAGTGATTCTTCTTACCTGCCTATTATTCCCTGAGCTTCTACCTCTACGCTATGCCCCCGGGTAGGGATTTCACAACCTGGGAGCGGGGAGAAGCCCACCCTGGAGGGACAGGCTACTTTAAGGATGGTTTGGGCCGAAGAGAGTATTAAAAGCCCTACCCCCGTCGCCGATAGAGGGCAGAATGGCTCTATATACGATAAAACCGCCACAATGGTTGCTTTCCTATGCGTCCAATTCGCACGTTTAACGTTACTCCGGCTCTGCCCCAGCGGCTAGAGGCGCTGCGCACCCTGGCCTATAACCTCCACTGGGACTGGGATGTGGAGATGGTAGACCTGTTTCGACGGCTGGACGGCGACCTGTGGGAGTCGAGCCGCTACAACCCGGTGCTGATGCTGGGCACGATCAGCCAGGCGCGGCTAAATGAGATTGCGGAAGATGAGGGGTTTTTGGCCCAGATGGATCGGGCGGCCCAGCGGCTGGGCGATTATTTGCGCGATCGCACCTGGTACAAAAAGCACCGCAAAGCCCCGGTCTCGGGGGAATGCTACGCCTACTTTTCGATGGAGTTTGGCCTCACCACCTGCATGCCGGTGTACTCGGGTGGGCTGGGGGTGCTGGCGGGCGATCACCTCAAGTCGGCTAGCGATCTGGGCCTGCCCCTGGTGGCGGTGGGTCTGCTCTATCAGGAGGGCTACTTTGCCCAATATTTAAATGCCGACGGCTGGCAGCAGGAGCGCTACCCGATCAACGACTTCTACAACATGCCCCTGCACCTGGAGCGCGATGCGGACGGTCAGGAACTCAGAATCGAGGTGGAGTATCCCGGTCGGGTGGTGTATGCGCGGGTGTGGCGGGTGCAGGTGGGCACGGTGCCGCTGTATCTGCTCGATACGAATATCGAACCCAACAACCAGTACGACCAGGATATCTGCGATCGCCTTTACGGCGGCGACATCGACATGCGCATTCACCAGGAGGTAATGCTGGGCATTGGCGGCATTCGCATGCTGAAAGCCCTGGGGCTGGCCCCCACCGCCTACCACATGAACGAGGGCCACTCGGCCTTTATGGCCCTAGAGCGCATGGGGGTGCTGATGGATGAGCACGACCTGGGCTTTGCCGAGGCGCTGCAAGTGGCCCAGGCCAGCCAGATGTTTACCACCCACACCCCGGTACCCGCCGGAATTGACCTGTTTCCGCCGGAGAAGGTGCTGCACTACCTGGGCCACTACCGCGATCGCTTTGGCCTGGGCGATGCCGAGTTTCTGGCCCTGGGCCGCACCGACACCGGGGATTTTTCGGCTCCGTTTAGCATGGCGGTGCTGGCGATTAAGACGGTGACCTTTATCAACGGCGTCAGCAAGCTCCACGCCGAGGTGTCGCGCGACATGTTTGGTGCGCTGTGGACTGAGCTACCCCAGGACGAAGTGCCGATCTATGCGATTACCAACGGGGTGCACGCCCGCAGCTGCGTGGCTAAGTCTACCCAGGCGCTCTACGATCGCTACCTTGGCCCCAACTGGGCCGAAGCGAGCCCGGGGGCATCGCTGTGGAAGCGGGTGTACACCATCCCCGACGACGAGCTGTGGCGCAACCACGAGCAGTGTCGATCGCAGCTGGTGGTTAAGGTGCGCGATCGCCTAGCCAAGAGCACGCGCGATCGCGGCGGCTCGACCCGCGAACTCACCGAAGCTCTGGAATGCCTCGACCCCTTTGTGCTCACCATTGGCTTTGCCCGCCGCTTTGCCACCTACAAGCGGGCCACCCTGTTTCTCCACGATCTGGAGCGCATTCGCAACATTATCAATGGCAATGGTACGGGTCGCCGGGTGCAGTTTGTGATTGCCGGCAAAGCCCACCCCAAAGACATTCCCGGCAAAGAGTTGATTCGCAGCATTATTCACTTCACCCGCGACGAGGGGTTGAACCGCTCGATTGTGTTTGTGCCCAACTACGACATTCACCTGTCGCGGGATATGGTGGCGGGCTGCGACGTGTGGCTCAACAACCCCCGCCGCCCCCGCGAGGCCAGCGGCACCAGCGGCATGAAGGCGGCCATGAACGGCCTGCCCAACCTCAGCGTGCTCGACGGCTGGTGGGATGAGGCCGACTACATCAGCACCGGCTGGCCCATCGGCCACGGCGAAGACTACGACGACCCCGACTACCAGGACGATGTGGAGGCCAACGCCCTCTACGACATCCTTGAAAAAGAGGTGGTGCCCCTGTTCTACGAGCGCGACAAAGACGAAATCCCTCGGGGCTGGGTGGCCAAAATGAAGCAGGCAATCTACTTCAACACGCCCCAGTTCAACACCGCCCGCATGGTGAAAGACTATGCCAACCTGGGGTACTTTGCGGCCAGCGATCGCGCCCACACCCTGGCCTCTGCCGACTACGGCCCCGGCAAAGAGCTGGCCACCTGGCAGACCCGCCTGACCGACCACTGGTACGACGTGCGCTTTGAAGAAGTCGCCATCTCCGACACCGCCGATCTGCGGGTGAACCAGCCCTTTAAAGTGACCGCCGCCATTCAGCTTGGGGCGCTCACCCCCGACGATGTGCAGGTAGAACTCTACCAGGGCACCGTCTCGGTGGATGGCGAAATTCACGCTGGGGTGGCGGTGCCCATGGCCTACCAGGGGCAAGATACCCAGGGCAGAAGCCTCTACGCCCTCGAAATGGAGTACACCGCCAGCGGTTTGCAGGGGCTTTCGCTGCGACTGTTGCCCCGACACCGATACCTCAACAGCCCCTACGACCCCAAACTGGTGCTCTGGGCCAACCCAGACTCGGTGCAGATTGTCTCAGGGGGGCTGTCGCCTGCGATCGCTCTAACCTAAGGGGAGACAACGCGCTATGGCATTGGTACAGGTTTCATCGAATGCGTCCTGGTTTGGCCAAGACGTTGCCATCCGCCAGTTTCAGCTCACCGCCGATGAACCAGCCGCCATTGGCGGTGACGATCGCGGGCCAACCCCCACAGAATTTTTGCTGGCTGGGTTGGGCAGCTGCAAGGCGATCACCATTCAAATGTATGCCGAGCGCAAGGGCTGGTCAGTCGATCGGGTCGGCGTTGTGGCAGATTTAAAGACCGTAGATCGCCAGTCGATCATTGAGGTTCGCCTGACCCTAGCAGGAGACTTGACGGAGGAACAGCGCCAGCGGTTGCGGGAAATTGGCGATCGCTGCCCCGTCCACCGCTTGCTCAGCGCAGGCACAGAAATTCGCACGCTATTAACCCCTCCCGCTAACCCCTTAACGGCATAACCCATGAGTCCATCCCTTGCCCAAACTGGGTTTGATCGCATGTTCCGGCCCGACCAGTTGACCGTCGGCGTGTTCTTTCCCATCGAAGCGTATCGGGGCAGCATTCCCACTATGCAGAACCAGGCGGGGCTGGCGCAGCGGGCCGAGGCGCTGGGCTATGCCGCCCTTTGGGTAAGGGATGTGCCGCTCTACGACCCTACCTTTGGAGATGTGGGGCAGATCTTTGACCCCTGGGTTTACCTGGGCTACATCGCGGCCCAGACCGATCGCATTGCCCTGGCCACCGGCAGCATTATCTTTAGCCAGCGCCACCCGCTGCACCTAGCTAAGGCCGCCGCTTCGGTCGATCAGCTCTCCAACGGGCGGCTGGTGATGGGGGTGGCTTCGGGCGATCGCCCAGTAGAGTTTCCGGCTTTTGGGGTCGATTTTGAGTCGCGGGGCGATCGCTTTCGCCAGACCTTTGCCGACTTCAAACAGGCGCTGGCGTCAGACTTTCCCGTGATTCGTTCTTCCCTTACTCAGCTAGAGGGGGCCGATGTGCTGCCCAAGCCTGTCAACGGCGGCATTCCCCTGCTGGTGACAGGTCACAGTCGCCAAACCCCCGAGTGGATCGCCGAACAGGCTGACGGCTGGCTCTATTACCCCCGCCATCCCCAGATGCAGGCCCGCATGATTCAAGACTGGCGTACCCTGGTCGATCGCGTTTCCCCGGGCACATTCAAACCCTACGCCCAATCGCTCTATGTCGATTTGGTGGATGACCCAACGGCTGCACCAACCCCGATTCATCTGGGTTATCGACTGGGGCGCGATCGCCTGCTCGACCTCTTTCGGCACCTGCGAGACATTGGTGTCAATCACGTCGGCCTCAACCTCAAGTATGGCCAGCGCCCAGCCGCAGAGGTGCTGGAGGAAATTGGCCAAGAAATTTTGCCCCACCTTCCCGCAGAGGTACTGACCCATGACCAGGCATCGGTTAGTTAGCTGTAGCTTTCACGATGAGCTAGAATCCCTGGCCACCCTGCGCCGCCCCTGCACCATTCACTACCGAACGGCGTCTGACGCGGTGGTCAGCGTTGAGGGCCAAATCGAGGATTTCTTTGTGGTTGATAGGGCCGAATACCTGCGGCTGAAAGACGGCACCGAAATCCGCCTCGATCGCCTGATTTCTGTAGACGGGAAGCCGGTGCAGTTCGCAGAAGTCTAGCGGCAAAGCTGCTGGGGCAGGCGCTGCATGGTGCGCTCAAAGATGGCGGCATCGTCCATGGCCCGCGCCATAATCAGCGCGCCTTGAATGACAACCAGGGCCTCTTCGCTGCGATCCTGGGCCAAGGATTTTGCCATACCGGCTTGGGTCAGGACGGCGGCGATCGCCCCCATCCATCGCCTGAGCATTCCCTGCACCTGGGGCTGAAAGTCATTCTTCGCAGAGCCAAGCATGAGGGATGCGAGTATGCAGGGTTTTTGGCCATGGCTGTAGGCTTCACAGATGCGATCGCCCATGCACCCTAGCCGAGTCAAGCCATCGCCTTCGCCCTCTAGCGCTGCCAAGGCCGTCTCTTGCAGCCACTGGTCGAGGGTGTCTAGCACCGTCGTCACCATGTCATCTTTACCGCCGGGAAAGTGGTGGTAGAGACTGGCTTTGCCCAAGCCCGTTGCCTGCGAGATTTTTGACAGACTGACTCCGTCGTAGCCATACTGCCGAAATAAATCTAGCAGAGACGGCACGTAGGCTTGTTTAGACATCGCCGCGCATCACCTAAAAAGTTTTTCACCTGTTGACATCATACCGAACGATCAGTACAGTCATTATGTACCGATCGTTCGGTACTTGATTTGAGTCCAGCGTCGCTCTTGTAATCTGCAAGCGCGTGGGGAATTAGTCCTCCAATTCTTTGGCCTCCCCCACTTCCTCATCCCCCCATCTCCCCCCACTCCCCAAGGAATCCACCATGATTCAGCTCTACGGCCACGACGTCTCTGGCAACAGCTACAAAGTCCGTCTTTTTCTAGAACTGCTCGGCCTCGACTACGAATGGGTCAAGGTTGATCTGATGCAGGGCGAACATAAAGCGGCCGACTTTCTTGCCCTTAACGCCTTTGGTCAGGTGCCCGTGCTCGTCGATGGCGAGGTTACTTTGGCCGATGCCCAGGCAATTTTGGTTTACCTGGCCCGGCAGTATGGTGGCGATACCTGGTTGCCCGTCGATGCGCTGCCCTTGGCCCAGGTCGTGCGCTGGCTTTCAACCGCCGCCGGAGAGGTGCGCCAGGGGCCTGAGAATGCGCGGCTTTACCATTTATTCAAGGTGGCCAATATCAACATTGAGCGATCGCACCAAAAGGCCGACCATATTCTCACCCAGCTCGACAAGCACCTCAGTACCCGCTCGTGGCTGGAGTTTGATAGCCCCACGATCGCCGATGTAGCTGTGTTTCCCTACGTGGCCCTGGCCCGCGACGGCAAGATTAACCTCGATGCCTACCCCAACGTGCTGACCTGGATCGAGCGCGTCAAGCAGCTCCCCGGCTTTGTTCCTATGGCGGGGGTATAGAGCGGGAGGCAGCCTCATCAGCGCCTAAGGTCTATCGGCAATAATGCCAACAGACCTTAGGCGGGGGAAGAACCCATGACTGTTGAATCGATCGCAACGCTGTTTGTGGCCATGCTCATTTCGGCAGCGGTGCCTGGGCCTGGGGTGTTTACCTGCATTGCTCGGGCTAGGGGGCTGCTGCGCGATCGCCGCGCCCGACGGCGATGCAACCAGGGGGCAGGCGCGTTGATGGTGGGCACTGGTGTCTACATCGCTGTTCGACAGACCTGATTTTTAACAGGAGGAGCATAGGATGGTAAATCTTAGTTGGCCCTACGCAGCATCACCCTTCCATGCCGGGGAACTGGCGATTCAGGCCCGGCTGGGGGTGCAAGAGCGGATGGATCGCCAGGGGCGGCGGATCATTCGCGACTATTTGCCCGACCAGCACCGCGAGTTCTTTGCCCAGCTGCCCTATGTTTTGGTCGGTACGGTGGATGGCAATGGTCAGCCCTGGGCCTCTATTTTGGTTGGGGAACCGGGGTTTATCACCTCCCCCAATGAGCGCACTCTGCACATTGCCGCCCCACCCCTCGCGGGCGACCCGCTGCACCACAATCTGGCAGCAGGGGCCGACATTGGCCTGTTGGGCATTGAGCTGCACAGCCGCCGCCGCAACCGCATCAATGGCACCATCGCGGCAGTGCAGCCCGACGGGTTTACTGTGGCGGTGGGCCAGAGTTTCGGCAACTGCCCCCAATACATTCAGGCGCGGCGGTTTGATTGGCGCGCCTTTGACCCGATAACCCCCAGACCAGCACATGCCCTCACGGCGCTGGGAGAGGCTGAAAGCGCGATGATCGCCGCCGCCGATACGTTCTTTATTGCTACGGCCTACCAATCTGAGGCAGCGGGGAGCGCCAGCGGCGTCGATGTATCTCACCGGGGCGGCAAGCCTGGCTTTGTGCGCATTGACGACCCGCAAACCCTCACCATTCCCGATTTCTCGGGCAATTTGCACTTCAACACCTTTGGCAATTTAGAGCTTAACCCCCGCGCTGGGCTGGTGTTCATCGACTTTGAGCAGGGCGATCTGCTCTACCTCACCGGCACCGCTGAAGTTGTTTGGGATGGGTCTGAGGTGACTGCCTACGAGGGAGCCGAACGCCTGCTGCGCTTTCATTTGCAAAAGGGCGATCGCGTCGAAGGTAGCTTGCCCCTCACCTGGTCAACCCCAGAGTTTTCGCCTTTTTTGGATGATACTGGGCCTTGGCGATCGCAGGCATAGAGAGCTACCCCTGAAAACCGGGTGCAACCAAACAAGATTCGGTGTCGCAACCATCTGTGAGCGTACTGCTCATTCCTAAAGTTAAACCCCTTTTGTCTCCGCAGAGTGGCTGAGACAAAAGGGGTTCGAATTGCAACGATTTTTAGGAATTTTAAATAAGCTAAGCCGCTTGAATTTGCCGGGGTTTTGGTCTTTTGCGATCGCTCTTGCGGGTGCCACCTGCCATTTCGTATTCGGAGCTATCTTTGCCATACCGGGCCGCAACGGCCAGCAGCATTAGCTCAGACAAATCTCGCAGTTTTTTCTCGCCTGCCTGCACGTTATTCGCGGCATTGTCTACCTGAGATAGGGCCTCGTTGTAGGTGGCAATATCGGCTCTTACGGCATCAATCAACTGGTTATACTCGGCCAGGGTGAGGCCATTACCCAGGTCTAAATTTGCCCCAAGCGATCGCAGGGCGGCCGCGCGACGCTGGGCCTGCTCTACTGGTTTTGAACTTCTTTTTGGTCTGCCCATCGGTAGAATTCCCCGTAACCGTTTACCCTTTGACTATGGCAAATGGGCTTAATCCGTGAACCCCCGATCAATACGGAATCTGTTCAGCACAAATAAAAAAGGATTCTGCGTATTTTTAAGCAGCAGAGCGAGCAGCAGGTGTTTAGAGTGCAGCGGGCTTGATTACTTGCAGGGATTATTGAGTATTCTGTTTATTTTTTCGACTACGGCTAAGGGGATGGGCAGTTAGTGCCCTAGCGCATTAGCCAAACCAGGGAGCGCATCGAGTAACCCCGGCACAAAACTTGATTACCGACCTGCGTTACTTGATTATGCAGGTTGACAGTTAAGTAACGCCTAAGCGAAACTTGATTTCGTTACAGCGTTACTTATGAATGGAATGCCATAGTTAAGTAACGCTTAAGCGAAACTTGATTTTGTTGCAGCGTTACTTATGAATGGGGCTTGCTAATCAAGTAACGCCCAAGCGAAACTTGATTTCCTCAATTCTTTAGTTCAGCGGCTTTGCCTAAGTAGATCAACTCAATTATCCGTAACATGGATTACGCTTCACTAACTCATGCTGAAACAACGATTTCGAATGCCTTTAAATAACGATACCAAATAGATAGTTTCTCAATTCATCTTTACTTAGAAACAAGAATCTTAAAGATTTGCGAGTCAGAGCCGTTGTTGGGCACGAATCCAACTGCACCACCATATGAAAAAAGGCAGAACCCCTGGTCTACTATGCCCGGATGTTCAGCCCCTCTATATTTTGCCTTGCATACCAACGATTCTTCACCCGCAGCGGATGAAATAAATCGAACTGCATTTTCAGGATACTCATTATCACTAAACGGCTCGTATGAAGCCCAAAATAGAATACTCTCACTGTCTTCTAAAATCTCATAATCGCTTAGTATAATCTCATTTTCGTCGAACGTAAGTACCTCTTTATCCGTTTCAACCTGAAGTCCTGAATAGTAAGGAACATTACATTGGCCTGAAACAGTTTTGCCAATCTTATACTCGCCCTCATATAGTGCACGGCAAAGGTATCTTGGCTGGCCATCTTCATCGCCAATCCTAAAGGCGTTGAGCTTAGATAAGTCACTTTCGCTATTTACGGAACTCCATTCGTAAAAATTAGATTTTTGAGCGACACCAGGGCTTACATCTACCCAAAAAGAAACTTGGCTAGATTCTCCTTTATTGTCATATACGTTAAATACAACTCGATACTTATTATCAGATTGATTGTCAAACTCCTCTTTGAAAAGTAAATAATTGCGATCTCCGACTATTTCTTCATCAATTAGCCATTCATATTTATTTATCTTTCCGTCTTTGTCATCTGATCCAGCCCCATCCAAAGTAAGCTCTTCCCCAGAGACGTATGGAATTCTAGTCGGGCTATCATTTTTAATAGTAACTTCTCCGTTTGAAACAAAAGCTTTAACAGCAACTGCTGGCTTTTGGTTTGGCAAACTTTTATTAATGTAAGTTTCAGCAATTTTGAATAATCCTGCAACTACCACTCCAAGCAAGCCTCCACCCAATAAGAGCTGCTTCCAAAAAGAAGGATTAGTACCAGAGGTGGTCATTTACACGCTCCTTGAATAATTTACTCTCATTAAATAATGTAGCAGCTACTATAAAATATCATAAAAATCTTTAAGCTTTTATTAGGAAAGGGGTACGAATGCTCTTATAGTTATAAATTTTGATACGGATATCCAGAGGATTTTACGGCCTATCCATAAAATTTTAGGTCTCGTAAACTTGACGCCATGCTGCTAACCTACAAATTTTAGCTTAGCACTGTACCAACTCACAACTGTGTGGCATGACCGACAAGGTGGTGATCGCGAAGCCAAAGTATATGAACAATGACGCGATCGCCCCAACAGTCGCCCTATTTGACCTCAAGTAGGGTGGGCACTGCCCACCACCCTATCAATTCACCCACCACCAACCCCTCCCCCTCAAACTCAACGGCATTTCAGCTTAAACGGCAGTTGCAGCCTGGCGCTGGCGTTTTACGTTGTCGGCTTCTGCAAAAATGGGACTGCGGTTGAAGGTGGCCAGGGTGAGAAAGATTACCCCGCCAGAAGTGCAGGCGCGCCGACAATTGGGCATTTGGGAGTAGGGGAAGATAACTCTACAGGTGGTGTTCCCGAGGGATTGATGATAGCTGGATGGGAAGGTGGGCAGTGCCCACCCTACAATTACTAGAAACTTGTCTGATGACGTGGCAAAGTCGGTGCAATAGCATCGGGGTCAGCAATCGTACCGATGAAGTAACTATTAAGCTACCTTGTTATTTCTGAAAAGTAACCGGGAATTCTAAACGTTAGGAGAAAAATCTATTGTCTCCTTTCCCTAAATGCCCTCAATGGAAACCTAAGCGTATATATGGCTACAAAAAATTTAACGCCACGGATTAATACCGAGATTCAGCGACTTGCTGCTGAATACGGCTATAGCGAAGCGATCCTGTCTGAGTTTGCTCACTTTGTTCTAGGGAAGGAATCTAACAAGCCTCTTACGCTGCCTCAGCTAAAACAGGCTGTTTACGAGCGCTTTGGGGTAAAAGATACAACTGGATTGAAAAAAAATGGCGAGTTCAAGCTAGCTATCAGCGGTATGGGTAAGTTGAACTATGGCCGAAAAGAGAGTTGGGAAGCTATCTACCGAAAGTGGATTGGTGTGCTACCTCATGAAGCTAATGAAAAAGGTCGTGGCTGCGTAAATAATATCAACATTTTTAAGTATGATATGCCGTGGAAAGCATTCGGTCTAGATCCTAAGCAATCAGATACGGAAGATGTAAAAAAAGCTTATCGGGAACTCAGCAAAATTTATCATCCCGATAATCCTGAAACAGGGGATGCAGAAGTCTTTGACCGTTTAACCGTGTTCTATAAAAGCTTGACCGAGAAGTTTTAAGATGGCAGTCACTTACATCACCAGCAAGCAATTGATCTTAGAGCTAAACATTACCTCAGAGAAGTTAATTGAGATAGAGAATCACTTTGATGCAATTCCTGACGATGAATGGGAGCTGAAGATAAACATAGATTATCGGGTTGTGAGCGGGAACGGATTGCGAGAGTATACCCAATCAGGTGCTTACACAATTGCTCGGTATTTAGAGGCAACTGAAAAACTAAGTTTTTGGCAGAAAGTATTTGATTGGTTCACGCAGACCCGGAAGAAAATTAGACAAAGTTTCATCAGAAAAAAGATTCTTGACAACTGCTCATCGTTAGTTAGACGCCGAGACACATTCTGGATCTCACGTTCTGATGCTGTTGCTATATTTGGAACACGTTCAGACTACCTCCAAAAAATGGAGGAGTATACCAAAAAATTTGATCAACCTCTAATTAAAGGTCAGGATTACGACGACTTTGGAAATGAAGGCGATAGATATTTCTCCATGTCCGGCTTCCTAAAGCTATCAAGAGCCTTTTCTGGATCATTACAGAAAAAGAACAGGCAGGAAGAATGTCTTGATGTTGGCGAGGTAATTGTGCCTCAGATTGAAGATATTGTCAAAAGAATTATTGATCGTGAGAAAGCAATTAATAAGGCAAAATCTGACGCTAAAAAACGCGATAATAAAACTTGTCAAGTGACAGCAGTTAAGGTTAATAGAGTAGAAACTCAGCAACTAGCTGCCCACCATCTATATTCACGGAGCACTTATCCCCATTTAGCAGACTGTATAGATAACCTGATCACAATTACTGTAGAGGTTCATAATCAGTTTCACGATCACTATATGGGCGGAAAGGGAAAGCCATCTATGCCAGAAGATTTCATTCAGTTTGTACAGCAGTATTATCCTGATAATTTCGGAGTAGTGACTTGGCTGGAAAATCAGAAACTCAAACTAGGGCATCAAGATCCTGTGGATACACGCAAGCCTCATGTTTTATACCTACCTGCTGCACGAGTACAATAGAGACGCTATAACACCAGCTAAATAGAGAATAAGAATAATTAATCCTTATCGACTATTTTCTCTGCCACGCTCGCCTAGTAGTTCGTAGGGTGGGCACTGCCCACCACCCCATCTATTCACCCACTACCAACCCCTCCCCCTCAAACTCAACTGCTGTCTCCTTCCCTTCGCACTTGCATCCCCAATCCTCTCCATAAAACCCATCTCTGACAAACCGCCGAAAACTTGAAAACTCCCACTGATGTGGGCACTCTACCAGCCCATGCTTCACCGGGTTGTAATGCAAATAATTGATGTGCCCCACCCAATCAGCCTCATCGCGAATGGTGTGCTCCCAAAATCGTCGTTGCCATATGTCGCTTTCGCGCTGCCGTTGGCGAGAAATACAAACATCCTGCGGTAGCGCACAACTTCCCTTCAGCGATCGCGTAAACAACACCTTCAGCCGTCCGACCCGCTTTGAGTAATCATCATCGCCCTGGGGCAAAGTCCACACAAAATGAATGTGGTCGGGAAGCACAACGGCGGCTGTAATGTCGAAGGGCATTTCAGCCTTAACAGCGGCTGCCGCCTGGCGCAGGCGTTTTACGTTATCGGGTTCCGCAAAGATGGGTCTGCGGTTGAAGGTGACCAGGGTGAGAAAGATTGCCCCGCCGGGAGTGTAGGCGCGTTGATAATCGGGCATTTGGGGGTTAGGGGAAGATACTCTAGGGTAGTGTTCCCGATGGGTTGGTGATAGCTGGGTGGGAAGGTGGGCAGTGCCCACCCTACGGTGCTGCCCTATAACTCAATGGACGGTATTACGGGTCGGTTACAGGGGCGGCACGCCAAAAAATCGGCTGTCTATAATGGGCTCTAGGCGGCTGGTGTAAGTCGCTCTCCGGTTTGCTGCCCCTGAAATCAGCGCCTTCAAGGAACGACCCATCATGTCACGAGCAAAAACTAGAACAGCCTACTTGCTGTGGGCACTGGGTTTGTTTGGTTTCTGCGGGCTGCATCGGTTTTATGCCGGGCAGACTGTGTGGGGTGTCGTCTACCTGTTTACCTTTGGCTTGTTTGGCATTGGCCAACTCATCGATCTGGTGCTGGTGCCCGGCATGGTCAAAACCCGCAACGAGCAACTGCGGCGGAAGTACCTGGCCGAGTGGAGTGAAGATGGCCTGGCGATGCCGATGCCGAGAGATCGAAATTTGGTCGCGGTTCAGGCGATCGCCCAACCCAAAGAAGACCCAATGCTGCTGCTGCTGAAGGCCGCCCATGCTAACGGAGGCAAACTCTCTAAGGCCCAGGTGGCCCTGCACACGGGGCTAAGCCCAGAGCGAGTAGAAGCCCTAATTCAAGCCGCTCTGCACAGCGGCTATGCCGATGTCACCAACGATCCAGACTCTGGAGCAGTGCGCTACGTCTTCGATCTATAACGAGTAGGGTGGGCACTGCCCACCACCCCATCAATTCACCCACCACCAACCCCTCCCCCTCAAACTCAAGGGCATTTCAGCTTTAACAGCGGCTGCGGCCTGGCGCAGGCGTTTTACGTTATCGGCTTCTGCAGAGATGGGTCTGCGGTTGAAGGTGACCAGGGTGAGAAAAATTATCTCGCCAGAATTGTAGGTGCGTCGATAATCGGGAATTTAAGGATTTTTGGAAGACACTCTGAGGTAGTGCTCTCGATGGGTTGGTGATAGCGGGGTTGGCAGGTGGGCAGTGCCCACCCTACGGTGCTGCGATCGCGATCGCCTCCTTTCTCCTACGGCCATCCCCAACCCTACTGCGCCTTCATCCAGGCAAGGCACTTTTGCATGTGCTGGCGCATGGTGGTTTTGTCGGCGTGGTGGCGGCGACCGTGGCCGGGCAGCACCCACTCAAAGTCGTAGGCGGCAAGTTTTTCCATAGACTTGATTTGCTCAGGCCACGAGTACCAGCAGACGCTGTAAAAGGCGTGGAGCTGATGGAGCCGTTCTGACCAGGCCAGGTGATCGCCGGTAAACAGAAAGCGATTGTCGTACAGCAGCACCGTATGGCCTTTGGTGTGCCCCGGCACTGGAATAATCGTCAGGTCGGGCGCTAGTTCGACCGAGTCGGTGCCTTTGAGCTGAATTTCGACCGAGGCGATGCCAGAGCCGATGTCGTCGGCGTGGAGGATGCGATCGCAGCCAAATCGGTCATGAAACTGCTGGTGATCGGCCACATCATCCTGGTGGGTGAGGTAGAGATAGCGCACACCGCCCAGGGCTTCGAGCTGCTTCACCAGGGGGGCAGCAAAGCGGGGCGAATCGACCAGCACGTTACCCTCGGGCCGCTGAATCAAGTAGCTGGCTGCCCCGTAAGACTTTTCGGAGTGGTAGCCGCAGTGGTAGACGTTTTCGGTAATTAGAATCGGGAAACTGGCCTGGGCCACTTTCATGTCTTTGGGCGGCTCCACGGTGCCAATGGAAGCTGTGGGGCAGGCCAACACTGCCTGTAGCGCCGCCAGCCGTTCGGCCTCTGTCTCGGGCTGATGGAAGACCGCCGACTGTTCAGCTGCGCGGCTAAAGATGTCGGGGGCCATCCAGCGGCAGGTGTCGCAGTCGATACAAGAGCTATCGACGTAGATATCGCCCTCTACGTTTTGGGGACGGCGATCGCGGAGGTGAGCCATGGCGTTTAACCCATCAATGCTCTGAGTCTAGCGCTGCCGACAGGCGAGCGTGGGGCAGCGTGTAAACAGATTTAACCTCTACCAAAGATCCGCTTCAGCGGATTTGAGGCAACTTGCCCCAGCGGGGTGCGACTGCGCCGAGCCGCTTGCACCGGGTCGTCAGCGGTGAGAATATCAACGGCGCGATCGTACTGTTTGTCGCTATCGAATTGATTGGTATTGGCAACAAAAGTGGCAGCCGGTGCGCCTGCGGCTTGGGTATCCGATAAGGCCGTTTGGTAAGCCTGATTTAAGTTTGGCAGGCTAGCTGCGATCGCAGGCAGCTCCAAAATTCGAGCTTCTAGATTTAGACCGATGGCGTGCAGCTGTTTTTGCAGTGCCTCCGGCAAGGCATTGTCTTGCTGACCCAAGGCGGTTATGAAAGCCGCCAGGTTTTTTTCTTGTTGAGGATTTAAGGTAGGCATGATTGTAGGGTTTAAGGAGTACTGTAACGGGGGCGATCGCAGGGTGCTGTTGTGGAGCAGTCTGAACGACTTACAGCGCCGTCATCACTTTGAGAAATTCCTCGGATAGGCAGGTTGTTGAAGCACTCTTTTGACGGAAAAGAACTCCGGCTAGAAAGTAAATTCTCTCCGAATAAAATGCCTGCTTTCTACGCTTAAGCCTTGCGATCGACTCTCTAACCTTGGGCTCACAGCTGTAATAGCCAAATTTGAGCGGGGTGACCATAAAGTCTACCACCTCATATCCCTGCTGAATGGCATAGTCAACGGTATCAACCGGGTTTGAGTAGGCTGAGATCATCAGCATGACCTGCTCACACCCCTGGGCTAGGAGCCGATTGGTGATCCTTGCTCCATCGTCGCCGCCGTGGAGGGAGGGCATGTAGAGCTGGTTATCTGGAGCCGGTAAATAGGGAGGATTGGCGATCAAATAGCGAGCGTTGGCAGAGGCGCTAGTAAAGAAGCAGTCATTGTGGATTTGGTAGTAGGAACTAAGGCCGTACTGCTCAATGCGGAGTCTTGCCAGCTGAGATGCTTCTCTATTTAACTCGTAACCTTGAATAATGCCTTCAAAGGAACTTTTTAGCAGCGCCTGAATGACCGGGCTCCCATCCCCGGCCCCAAATTCAACAATTGGATCGGTTGCGTGGCTTTGGGTCAGCACCATCTTCTCTAGACACTGGGCATAAAACTGTGATTCTTCAGGGCAGAAAAATACTTGATTGGGAGACTTAACTACAACCTCAGCAGGGGAAGCCAAAACACCGTTTTTCATAGTAGGGGTTTGAAGGAGTAAGAGAGTAGGAAATTGGCCCTCTGCCAAGGCAGGGGGCCGATGTAGAGGGCTTACACAGAGGCGATCGCAGGCAGGGGAGCATCAGCCTGTTTGATCTGTTGAATGATCGCGTCGCCAGCCCGGTCTCCGATAAATTTTTCTTGGGCGTACCCCAGCAAAACTTCCCAAGCCTGATCGGCATACTGCTCTGCCAGCGGCAGGGCAACATCATCTAGCATCCACTGGCCGTGGCGCTCGTCTTCTTTAATGTGTAAAGCCCAGTATCCAGACGATGTTTCGCTCAAATTTAATCGCTGGGCTGCCAACAGATAGTCGGTGTAGATCGAGGGACCAGCAATTTCAAAGTAGGTTAGCCCACCGTTGTAGCGAAGAAAATAGCGCTTACATTCAGTCAGCAAAAAGTTGTGGTTAATGCTGGCCAGCAATTGCCAAGGTGCTAGGTGAAAGTAGCCCTCTGGTTTTGTGTTGAGCTCCATCTCAGCCATCATTTTGGCAAAAAAGGTTGAGTGTTTGCGGGCCAGGCGGCCATTGCCATATTCTTCTAGCAGCACTCGAATTAGGGTTGCCTGAACTTCATTGCTGGCCCCTCCCAAAATTCGAGACATCCGGCTAGCTTCAACTAACCCATCCAGGGAGGCGATCGCCAGCAACCGTCGATAGCCCTCGCGATCGAGGTCTTCGCGCAGAAACCGTTTGTTTTCGGTGATGGAAGGGTTGAGATCAGCTTCGTACCAGGCTTGCAGGGTTTGCTCTACATTTTGCTGCTTCAGCGATTCAACATCTATTTGCTCTAGCTCCCACTGTTGCCAGACCGATTCAATGCGATCGCGCACCCACTGCAAATACAACGATCGCTCGTTTCTGTAGTGCCGTAAGTCGTCGTACCAAAAGAGGTTGAGACGGTTGATGAGATATAAAATTCGCTGCAAAAATAAGTGGGCTGCTTGATCGCCGGGCTGAGAGCTATCGCCATAGGCTAGGGGAATTGCGGTGGCGATCGCAGATTCTAGATCTCTAACGCTCTGGGGAGATTGACTTACTTGATGATCGAGATCTTCGAGGGTTAGTAGGGCGGTAAATTGTTCTTCTACGGCGGCAAAGTCAGTATTTTTAGTTGTGGAGACAGGATGATTTTGGATAGTTTTTCTTAAATCAAGACCGTTTATGGTGGCAGCCATGGAATATCCTTGGAAATCTTGTATGAGGCTCTAGTCAGCTGGTTTCAAGAGAGCTAACCAACGCCCGACCGTTATTATCTCGACACTTATTCGAGATCTGTGAAGCTTAGTTATTTAACTGTAGCCAAGACTACCCATTTCCCTTATCTGTCTCCAGACGGAGCTCTTAGGCATTGCATTGAGATCCCCCTTTTGACAGACAAATCAACAGAGAAACGTCTATTTAGGCTAGTTAAGTGGTCTTAGAGGGCGTTTGAAAAGTGATTTGCTGTAGTTTTAGTCACCTGCCGATCCCCCCTGCCCCCCTTAAAAAGGGGGGTAAAAGTCCCCCTTTTTAAGGGGGATTTAGGGGGATCTCCACTTTTGCTATAAGAAATAGGACTTTTCAAACATCCTCTTAATTAAACCTAGTTTCAGTCGGTTGAAAATTCATGGCGTCGTCAGTCGATAGATGGCCCAAATGGCCAAAAAATAATGAGGTTTAGCCTGACCCTACCTCCTGCTATGGTGTGAGCGCTTGCCTTAAACCTTTGGGAGTTGCTGAGCCTGCTTAAGCAATGTCACAATGACTACGTTTTAGCTGATTCAGGGTAGGATGGCTTTAGGTCAATCAGGGTAAACTGTTTGGCCTAGGGTGCATGCGGCGCGATCGCCTATCACCTTGGCCCTGAAGCTTTAACGTCACCAAAAGGTTCATTTCTCTATGTCCATCGCCCACCGCACATTTCAGATCGAATACTTGCAGGACGACAAGAACGGCCACAAGTCGTTTGAAATGCCGGGGGCCAAACCCCACTACAACCCCGATCGCCCCGGCCAGGTCGAACACATTGCGCTGGATTTAAGCCTGGATCTGGAAAGCAAAATCTGCGAGGGCACCTGCAAAATTCGCATTAACCCCGTGCGCGACGGCGTCAACAGCCTGACGCTGGATGCGGTGAACCAGCAGATCGAGTCGGTGAAGGTGGGCACCGCCAAGCAAGACTTTGACTACGACGGCGAACAGCTAGTGATACGGCTGAAAAAGCCTGCGATCGCAGGTCAGAGCTTTACCGTTGCGATCGCCTACCGCCTGGTCAAGCCCGAGCGCGGCATCTACTTCATTGGCCCCGACAAGCACTACCCCGACAAACCCACCCAAGTGTGGACCCAGGGCGAAGACGAAGACTCGCGATTCTGGTTTCCCTGCTTCGACTATCCGGGCATGCTCTCCACCTCAGAGATCAAGGTGCGGGTGCCAGGAACGTACCAGGTCGTCTCTAACGGCAACCTGGTGGAAACCAAGGAAGACGGCGACCACAAAATCTACCACTGGCATCAGCCGCAGGTGCACCCCACCTACCTGATGGCCCTGGCCGTGGGCGAGTTCGACGTCATTCAAGACCAGTGGCAAGACATTCCCGTCACCTACTACGTCGAGAAGGGCCGCCAAGACCAGGGCCAGATCACCATGGGCAAAACCCCCCGTATGGTGGAATTCTTGAGCGAGAAGTACGGCTACCGCTACGCTTTCCCCAAGTACGCCCAGGTCTGCGCCGCCGACTTCATCTTTGGCGGCATGGAAAATACCTCGGTGACGATCTTGACCGATCGCTGCCTGCTGGATGAACGGGCCGCGATCGACAACCGCAGTTCCGAGTCCCTGGTCGTCCACGAGCTGGCCCACCAGTGGTTCGGGGATTTGCTGGTGATCAACCACTGGAGCCACGCCTGGGTCAAAGAGGGCATGGCCACCTACTCCGAAGTCATGTGGACCGAGCAGGAGTACGGGGCCGATGATGCCGCCTACTACCGCCTGGGCGAGGCCCGCAGCTACCTAAACGAAGACAAGAGCCGCTACCGCCGCCCCATGGTCACCCATGTGTACCGCGAGGCGATCGAGCTCTACGATCGCCACATTTACGAAAAAGGGGCCTGCGTCTACCACATGATTCGCACCGAGCTGGGCGATGCCCTGTTCTGGAAGGCGATCCACACCTTTGTGCAAGACAACGCCCACCAGACCGTCGAAACCATCGACCTGCTGCGGGCGATCGACAAAGCCACCGGGCGCAACCTGCGGCCCCTGTTTGACCAGTACGTGCTGCGCGGCGGCCACCCCGACTACAAAGTGGCCTACAGCTGGGATGGCGACAGCAACCTGGCCAAGGTCACTGTCACCCAAACCCAGGCCAAAGACGGCGACACCAGCAGCACTAGCGGCCTGTTCGATCTAAAAATCCCCATCGGCTTCGGCTTTGTGGGCAAAGGGAAGTCTACCAAGGTTGAGGCCAAGCCCTTCACCGTGCGCATTCACGAGCGCGATCAGGCGCTGTTCTTCCCCCTCGACAAAAAGCCCGATTTCATTAGCTTTGACGTGGGCAACCACTATTTGAAAACGGTGGAATTGGAATATCCCGTTGCGGAACTCAAGGCCCAGCTCAAGCACGACCCCGACCCCCTATCGCGGATTGAGGCGGCGATCGCCCTGGCCAAAAAAGGCAGCCTCGAAGCCGTCACCGCCCTGAGCGATGCCCTCACCGACGAACCCTTCTGGGGCGTCCGCGCCGAAGTGGCCGAGCAACTAGCCTCCATCAAGCTCGATCAAGCGGTCGAAGGATTGCTCAAAGGACTCGACGACCCCGAAGCCCGCGTGCGCCGCGCCGTGGTGGAATCCCTGGGTGATATTAAAACCGCCGACAGCTATAAAGAACTGAAGAAAATCGCCGAGAAAGGCGACCCCAGCTACTACGTCGAAGCCGCCGCCATCCGCTCCCTCGGCAAGGTGGGCGCGGCCGATCTGGAGGGCAAAGCCAAAGATAAGAAAACCCTGAAGCTGCTGGAGAGCATTCTCAAAGAGCGCCGGGGGTGGAATGAGACGGTGCGGTCGGGGGCGATCGCCGCCCTCAGCCAGTTCAAATCCTCCGAAGAAGCGCTGGATTTGCTGCTGAAGTACACCGAACCCGGCACCCCCCAAGCCCTGCGATTGGCGGCGATTCGCTCTCTCGGGGCCATCTCTAAAGGCCAGAGCAAGCCCAACGTGGAGCGGATCTTGGATCGGCTGGAGACTATTGCCAGCGAATCGTTCTTTCTTACCCAGGTGTCGGCGGTGTCGGGTCTGAGCGGCATAGAGACCGGGCGGGCGATCGCCATTCTGCAAAGTTTAGCCGACCACACCCCCGATGGCCGCGTGCGCCGCCGCGCCCAAGAGGCCGTGCAGCAGGTACAGAAAGCGATCGGCAAAGATAAGGCGGTGGAGAAACTGCGCCAAGAATTGGACGATCTGAAGAAATCGAACCAAGATCTCAAGAGCCGTCTAGAGACCCTAGAGGCGAAGGCGAAGTAATAAATTTGCCGTCATCGACCGTCGGGCTCAATAACTTCAAAGCCGCAGCGATCTAAATCACTACGGCTTTGAGGTTATTGAGCACAACTTTCAGCGAGCAATAATCTCTGTTTACCCCACTAGGCCGGTTAGATCTGTCGGCCCAGCGGATTCATTCTCTAGGCTAGGTCATCGTCATCAGCGATGTCAGCGCTCACTGTCGCAACCGGAGATGGCAGTTCATCTGGGGTTGGTGGCTCAGCTGGAGCTGGCGGGCCACTGGGGGTTGGCGGCTCATCCGGGGTCGGAAACGGCGGCGTTACGGGCGGTGAGGGAACCGGAGGAGCGGATGGCTGAGGCTCGGGTTCTGGGATGCCCAACTGCTGGCGAGCCTGGGCCAGCAGGTAGGCGGCGCTGGACTGCACGCTATCGAACAGCGCTTGCCCCGTAGAGGTCATCGACTGGGGCTCGGTGTTGGGGTCTTTTTCGCTAAGGTTGACATACCAGGCGCGGGTGCTGCGCCCCAGGCCAACGGCGGTGCGGTAGAACCATTCGCCAGCCACAAAGGTCAGGCAAAGCACCAGCCACAGCAGCAGGCCCACTTCACGCAAAATATCCCAGGTGCGGGCCAGGGTCTTTTTGTAAATGTCGCCGGTATCGGCGGAAAACAATAGCTGGCTAACAATACTGGCCTGTTCTTTAATCTTGTCCATAGGTGTCAACGCTTCAATGGCTGGTCATAGTCAGGAAATGACGTCCCTCTGCTGACATGGTAGGTGCAGCGTCTATGGGGCGGCTATAAAAAGTTAATGTCAGAGAAAGCTTTGCCCTAAAGCCTTGCCCTCATGAGCCCTCGCTCCAGATTTTTTTGAGCACCTGGTCGGGGGTAATGTCGGCCAGGGTGCCGGTGGCAGAAGTGAGGGCGACCAGGCGATCTTCTCCAGCGGCAATGGCCTGGGCCATACTATCGCCTGTAAACAGCCCGAGGGTATAGACATTGAGGGCGATCGCCAGCGCTAGGGGGTACCCCTCTACCGCTACTAATAGATTAGCGGCGGCAATCAGTGCTGCCGTCTGTCCTGGGGTATCGGGTCGCAAAATCTTAAGATTGGGCACGGCACTGGCGATCGCCACCGTCTGAGGTGCCGCATCGTCGGTTTGCAGCAGGGCCAGGGGCATATCGGGCTGGCGCTGCTGAAAGTCTTTGAGAATGGCAATCCAGCTTTCGGTGGGGTAGGTCGTGCCGCTGGCAGTGGCCCCGGGATAAACCAGCACATAGCCATTCGTGAGCCCGTTGCCCTGACGGATGGCGTCCACGGCGGTTAAGTCTTTGCGCGGCACATTGACCGAGAGGGCAGGCGGTGTACTGGTGACATTGATCAGCTTGAGCAGATCGCTGTGGTGGGCCGGCTCAGCAGAACGGGGGGCTGTTGCGGTCAGCAGTAGATCGTTGGCCGACCCGCTGTAGCCCAAACGTGTAGGCACGCCGCTGAGCCACAGCAGCAGGGCTATAGACCAAGAGTCGGTCAGGGTGAGGGCGGCGTCGAACTCGCGATCGCGCACGATCCCCAGCAGGTTGGCCCAGTCGGCGGGGCTGTTGCTGGCCTCAAAGTTGTAGGGCACCACCTCGGTGACCCCCTTTGAGAGCTGATAGATAGCCGTAGCGCTAGGGGGCGCAACTACCGATACCTCAGCGTTTTCAAAGCTATCCTTGATCTGATTAACGATCGGAAAGAAGCTCAGCTGAGTCTCCGTTTCTCCTGGAACAAGAGCCAGTACCCGCATATGTTACGTCCATGCCTGTTCGCAAGTATTGTAGTGGAACCTGGCCAAGGTTTAGGGGATATCTGGCTTACAAAATGAATTAAATTTCTTCAAAGGGGATAGAAATTCCCCAATTTACTAGCCCGTTACGGTTTTGCCCTGTGTCTATGCCCTCTGTTTACGTGCTCATCCCCGCCGCTGGCAGCGGCCGCCGCATGGGGGCCAATCGCAACAAGGTCCTTCTCGATCTGCTGGGGCAGCCCATCATCGCCTGGACGTTAGAGGCTGCGGCCAAGGCCAAGGCAGTGGTGTGGATTGGCGTGGTCTGTCAAGGGAGCGATCGCTCTGCTTTGGAGGCGATCGCCAATACCCTAAACCTGTCTAAGCCAGTGACCTTTATCGACGGCGGCACCACCCGCCAAGCATCGGTTTACAACGGGCTGCAAGCGCTGCCGCCCGAGGCTACCCACGTCCTGATCCACGACGGGGCGCGCTGCCTGGCCACCCCCGACCTGTTTGATCGCTGCGCCGTCGCCCTAGCCACCTGCCCTGGCCTGGTGGCGGCGGTGCCGGTCAAAGACACAATTAAGGTCGTAGATGCCGACCAGCGCATTGAGGCCACCCCCGATCGCCAGCGGCTGTGGGCCGCCCAAACCCCCCAGGGCTTTGATGTGGCCCTGCTAAAGCAGGGCCACCAGCAGGGCATTGACCAGGGCTGGATCGTCACCGACGATGCCGCCCTGTTTGAAAAATGCGACCTGCCGGTACAGGTGGTGCCCGGCGAAGAAACCAACCTCAAGGTGACGACGCCGATGGATTTAGCGATCGCCGAATTCATACTAAAACAGCGCCTGGGTTAGCCAAGAGGCTCCCAAGCGCTGTTGTGGCCTAAGTCCCAGGATTTTAGTCCTAGGATTTGCCTCTGGGGCGGCGACGCTAGAGGTCGCCGCCGCGCAAAAACAGCAGAAACACAATCGCTGGGCCAGCGATGACAATCATGGCAAGCATGGTCAACTGAGCAATAAGCTCAAAATTAATGCTGCTCAAAAAACCACTCAGAAAGCTCATGAAACCTCCCAACACAAGGCGACTGGACTGATATAAACTTCATTCAATCCCAAAAGTAAGGCTGCGCCTATAGAGAGCTACAGACCCCGCTCTGGGCTTGGTGTAAAGCTTGCTTATCGGGCTCATTTTACCTGCTAACGCGGCCCCTATTTTAGATAACTTAACAAAATTCTAAGGCAGCATCCGCTGCCGCCCAGACGCTAGGCCCGAGACGGCCAAAGGAGACCCAATGGCCACCTGGCAATGTGTAAAATCCTGCGGGGCCTGCTGCTTCCTATCTCCCGACGAGCGCCCCGACTTAGAGTCGTACCTCGCCCCTGACCAGCTGGCGCTGTACCTGAGCATGGTGGGCGAAGATGGCTGGTGCATTCACTACAATGCGGGCGATCGCCTCTGTAGCATCTACCCCGACCGCCCCAGCTTTTGCCGAGTCACCTTTAGCACCTTCGAGACTATGTTTGGCGTTGAGGCCGACGAACTCGACGATTTTGCCATCGATTGCTGCCAAGAACACATTGCGGACATCTACGGCGAAGCCAGCCCGGAGATGGAGCGGTTTAATCAGGCGGTGGGAGTAGAGGAGTGAAGGAAGATGAGGAGGTAGGGAATGTGAGGGGATGGGGTTGCGATTGGGTTGACTCTTGCAGATAATGAAAGCATTATGAAATATCCGGCAGTACTCAACGGTCTTGGCGTTGCTCTGTGGCTGGCCTGGGCGATCGCTTAACTAGCCTGTCTTTTACCCCATCGTGTCTATTTCTAGTCCTCTTCCTCCCTCCCCTGCCAGCGCTGAGGCCAAGCCCTCTGCGACTCTCAGTCGAGCAGCCTTTTGGCGGGTTTTTGGCTCTACGTTTATCACTATTTTTTTAGCTGAGCTGGGGGATAAAACCCAGGTGACTACGCTGCTCATGAGCGCCCAGTCTCAGTCTCCCTGGATTGTTTTTTTAGGGGCTGGCACCGCCCTAATCGCCACCAGCCTGATTGGCGTACTGCTGGGGCAGTGGCTAGCCCGCCGCGTTTCCCCTGCCACCCTCGACACCGCCGCCGGAACCATGCTGCTCGGCATCACTGTCTGTCTTCTCTGGGATATCGTCCATTTGTAGCCTGGGCGGGCACACAGGCACCGCCCCTACACCCTACCTATCCACTCACTCACCGACTCCATGGACTGGAACCTCCTCGCCCTCAGCTTTACCGCCGTGTTCATTTCAGAACTGGGGGATAAGAGCCAGCTGGCGGCGATCGCCCTCGGCGGTAGCTCAAAGTCTCCCCGCGCCGTCTTTTTGGGTACCGCCGCTGCCCTGTTGCTGGCCAGCTTTCTGGGGGTAGTCGTCGGAGAAGGCACCGCCCAGGTTTTACCAGAGCACCTGGTCAAAGCCGTTGCTGCCATTGGGTTTGCCCTACTGGCCGTCAAGCTGCTGTGGCCCGCAGCCAGTACTGACTAAGCGGTTAAAACTGAATGCGATCGATCACCTCTCGCAGCGTCTGAGCCGAGTGCTGAAGCAATTCCTCTTCATAGGGACTGAGCAATATATTTAACCGACGGCTCACCCCCATACGCCCCACCACCGCTGGAACACTCAGGCACAGGTCTTGGACGCCAAAGATTTCGTCAATCACGCAGCTTACCGTCAACACCCGGTTTTGGTCGCGCATAATCGACTGCACAATCTGCGTCACCGCCAGCCCCACGGCATAGTTGGTGTAGCCCTTGCGGCGAATGATTTCGTAGGCCGCATTTTTGGTCTGCTGAAAGATCTCGTCCATCGCCTGGCGATCGCCCTCCGCCATGCCCTCGTAGTAGAGAGGGGTGCCGCAGACGTTAGCATGGCTCCAGAACGGTACCTCGCTGTCGCCGTGTTCGCCAATAATGTAGGCGTGCAGGCTGCGCGGGTCAATACCCAGCCGACGCGATAGCAAATACCGAAATCGCCCCGTATCCAGCACTGTCCCCGAGCCAAATACCCGAGCCTTGGGCAATCCCGACAGCTTCCACGCGGCGTAGGTGAGCACGTCTACGGGGTTAGACACCACCAGCAAAATGGCCTCAGGGCAGTGGGCCACAATGTCAGGAATCAGCTTTTTGAGAATTTCGACGTTTTTTTGCACCAGATCCAGGCGGGTCTCGCCCTCTTTTTGGGCAGCCCCAGCGGTAATCACCACCACATCGGCCCCGGCAGCATCGGCCATGGTGCCCGCCTTGATCGACGTTGGCTCTACGAATGACATGCCCTGTTCTAGATCCATCACCTCGCCGATCAGCTTGTCCTGGTTGATATCCACCAACACCATCTCATCCAGCACGTTTTGGATCATCATGGCGTAGGCGCAAGCCAGGCCCACCTGACCGGCCCCTACAATGACTCCCTTAAGGGGTCGCAGCGGGTCAGAAGACAGATCACTCAGCGGATTGGGAGTAAAAAGGCTATCAAACATAGGACATCCTGATTTACGGGGCCAACGCCTTTAATAAACCACGCTCTAGTCAGGTTGTCCTGTCATCAGCACTTCAGACAGCTTAAGGACAGCTGGGTTTAGGACGACACAGAGGTTTCCGATGCGACATTATTGTCGTGCCGAATGCTGACCATGCTCTCTAAACAAACCTTCAGATCCTTAGTCAGTTGTGCGGCTCCCGCCTTCAGCGCCTCAGGAGACTCGTCACTATGCAGGTATGCTTCTACCGGCAGCGGTGCACCAATGTGAATTTGGGCTGGGCTGCGCCAGCCTGGGTAGGCCGCGCCGTAGTAAATGTCTACTGGCAGCACCTGCACCCCCAGACCAGCTTTAGCAGCCTCGGCCTGCACAGCCAGTCTAGCTAGCCCAGGCTTGAGGCCATGAATTTTGTCTTCTCGGCGAATGCCCCCCTCGGGGTAAATCACCAGCATTTCGCCCTCTAGCAGCAGTTCGATGCCGTGGCGCAGGCTGGCCACCGTGGGTCGCCGCACGTTGACCGCAAAGCCCCCCAATCGACGAATAAACCATCCCTGCACGCCCTTAACTTCATCAGCGGTGACCATGAAGCGCAAGTCGCGGCCTGTAACTGCTCGGCCAGCGGCGTAGGGCAGCAAAATCGAGTCCCAGCGGGCGCGGTGGGTAGGGGCCAAGATTACCGGGCCAGCGGTGGGCACATGGTGCTGGCCTGTAATCGTAATAGGGCCAAAGTAAGCGGGCACTACCAGGTGCTGACCCAGAAAATAGGCCAGAGGAGTTAAGACGGGTGAACAGCGAGACTGGGAAGGCACAATGGCACCACCCTTAACCAATGCAGCAGACGATTCAGGAAGCTCAGAGGATTTCATAGGAAGGCGTAATGCAGGAGCCATGATCAGCTAAATCCTATAGTGCCGATACCAGGCTTTCCCAGTATGCCCGGCGCTGACCGTCATACAGCCCACAACCGGAAACAAAACAGGTCTAACCCTGGTCTATTGCTTTACGCTACAGCCCCTCCTGCGCGATGCAACCCTGGCTCAGGACAGTTCAGGCGGTGTCATGGTCAGAGAGGGGGCGGCGATTTTCTCGGCGGCGCTGCTGAAACCACTGCTGCAGCTGCTGCCGACAGGGTTCGGCTAACAGGCCGGGCACCACCCTCAGCCGATGGTTAGAAGCGGGGCCATCGGGCAGGTTTAGCACCGATCGCACCGCTCCAGATTTGGGGTCGTGGGCACCGTACACCAGCAGCCCCAGACGGCTTAAAACAATGGCCCCGGCACACATCGGGCAGGGTTCGAGGGTGACGTAGAGAGTGCACTCGTTGAGATGCCAGTTGCCCAACTGGCGGGCAGCCTCCCGCAAGGCCAGTACCTCAGCATGGGCGGTAGGGTCTTGATCCTGCTCCCGCCGGTTGCCCGCCTCGGCCAGCACCACCTCGCCGGGGCCAACCACCACCGCCCCCACCGGCACATCCCCCGCAGCACCTGCGGCCTCAGCCAGTTCTAACGCCCGCAGCATCCAGGGATGATGGCGTAGAGCAGTCTCGTCCTCTAGGTCAGCGGAGGGTAGGTTGTAGGGCATAGTCAAACAGTTCAGCTATCAAAGTGCAGCTATCAAAATGAGATGCCGCCTGACGGTGATCAGGCCAAGGCGTTTTTTAGCATTATCCACCCAAAATAAACCCCCTCCTTAGACCAAAGGCCTTCGGAGGGGGAGATGTTTAGACGCAACGCAGTCTGTATCTTTGTGCCCAGGCCAGATTAAACGCCAGACAATGCAACCTTTCGAGCCAGCCTTCAGATGTAGGCCGAAATATCTTCGCCGCACTCGTCGGCTAGATAGCACAGGGCCCGAAACCGCAGCTCGACCAGTTCGTTGTAGATGGGGTTGAGCTTACACAGGGGCGGAATGTGGGCAACCGAGCGCCCCAACAATACGATGTCGCGTTCAAAGGGGCACTGGGCGGGGATCAGCTCTGCCACCTTGCGGGCGCGGCGGGGAGTCTCTACCCGCAGGTGGCTAACCCACTGGCGCAGCGGGCGAAACAGGTCTAGGGGAAGGGTTTGACCCACTGAGTGCAGCCCCTGACGGAGAGAAGATAGCAAGCGTTTCATAGTTAAACCTCTCGCAAGTCCAACAGTTGAGACTGTCTGAGAAACAGGCGAGCATTGAGCCGGACTTGGTATGGAAACTCAATACTCGATGGAGCGAACATAGACACAACTTAGATGTTGGTGAGCCTTTTGCTTAAGCTAAAGAATTCCCTTAGGTATCGGGTAAAGCATCAACAAAGCTCGGTGGATTTCAACTAAAGCTCCGGTAAAGAGCAACTTCAATAGGGCCAAGGTTAATTCCGGAAAGGTCTGGTATATATGAGCTATCGGCCACTGCGGCAGCAGATGCAGCGAAATAATATCGAGTAGTTTTACCGAAGCGGCCTGTACTCAATTATTTAGAACGGAAGCGGCTTTTGCGTGTATGTCATGACAGTTTTGCAACTGGGTTATACAGCCCATCAGTCTTGCTCAGACAGCAATTTTTCTGTATAGAACACTACTTAATCTGATACCATCGGCGATGAACTTTTAAGGCACTCAGCTATGGCTAAATATGTGATGTGGGGCCGCTACTGCGAAGACGTGCTTGAAAGGCGCGCTCCCTTTCGAGAGGCCCATCTCCAGGGGTTGCAACAGCAAAAAGACAATGGCCTGCTCGTGGCCCTAGGCCCGACCACCGACAACACCCGAGTATTTGGCATTTACGAAGCCGACAGCGAGGCAACGGTGCGGCAGCTAGTCGAAGGCGACCCCTATTGGCAAAACGGTGTTTGGACTGAGTACGAGATCTACGCCTGGAACCAGGTGTTTTGAACCGGCTAGAGGTTTTCAATTGCTCTGGCTACATTGGCGGTCATTTCCCATTAAAATAACCAGGTTCGGATTCATCACTCGGGGTATAGTTCCCCGTAGTGTCGTTCAGTGAGGTGCCGTGGCTAAGTTAGCTCCTACCCAAGTCGAGCAGCTCCAGAGCATCGGGGCGTATCTGCGCCAGGTGCGTCAAGAGCAGGGGTTGGCCATCGACATGCTGGCCAACCAGATTTTTATCCGCCCGGCTCTGTTAAAAGCGCTGGAGGCAGGGAACGATGCTGAGCTACCTGAGCCGGTGTTTATTCAGGGGTTTATCCGTCGCTATGCAGAAGCCCTAGGGCTCGACGGTCAGACCATTTCCCAAGAATTTCGGGTTACGCCGGTCAATGTGCTGCCCACCCCTGAGCTAATCGAACGGGTCGACACCAACGGCGCTGCCAAGCCCGAACCTCGCCCTGCCCCTCAGATGGTCGATCGGGTCGATCGCACCCCCTCGACGGCAAAAATCCCCTCAGAAAATCGCTTGTCGCTGCCGCTAGTGCTGAGCCTGGTGGCCCTAGCGGCGGTTTTGGGGCTGGGGGCCTGGGCTCTTTTTGGCCGCAGCAACGAACCGTCTCGCGCCAACAATGACAATTCGGCGGCGGAGACAATTCCTGAAACGCCGAGCACTGATGCCGAAGTCCCAGAACCAGCAGAGACTGCTCCTGATGAACCGCTAGAGACCGAGGATGAAGAGGCTAGCGCCCCTCTAGAAGCGCCTGTGGTGGTCAGCGCCAACCTGAGTGAACGCGCCTGGCTGAGCGTCGTAGCCGACGGCGAGAATGTCTACGAGGGTGTTGCCGAGAGCGGTTTTGAAGAAACCTGGACGGCCCAAACCAGCTTGACCTTTAGGACGGGGAACGCAGGCGGGGTAGAGTTGTCGGTCAATGGCGATCGCGCCGTCGTGATGGGCGACTCAGGAGTAGTTAGAACCCTGACCGTGACCCCAGACTCTGGGGTAGAGAGCGTTGAATCGCCTTAGCCTGGGCCGTCATCACAAGCTGACTAAATCATGGGCTTACAATAGAAGCGATCGCCCTACTGCTTATTTGCCCAACCTATGACACCGCCCACCGAGCTTGAGACTGCCACCACCAAGACGGCTATCCTTAACGGTGGTGCCGACGACCTCGACGATGTGCCCTACGATGTCGAGATGTCGCTGTTCGACCATCTGGAAGAGCTACGGCAGCGCATTTTTTACAGCCTAATTGCCGTGGTGCTGGCCATTGTGGCCTGCTTTTGGCAGGTCAAGCCCATCGTCAGCCTGCTGGAGGTGCCGGCCCAGGGGGTTAAGTTCTTGCAGCTGTCGCCGGGGGAGTACTTCTTTGTCTCCTTTAAGGTGGCGGGCTACAGCGGTCTGGTGGCGGCTAGCCCGTTTATTCTCTACCAGGTGGTATTGTTTGTGCTGCCGGGGCTTACCCGCCGAGAGCGGCGGCTGGTAGGGCCGCTGGTGCTGGGGTCGAGCGTGCTGTTTTTTGCTGGGCTAGCTTTTGCCTACGTGGCGCTAATTCCGGCGGCGCTGAACTTTTTTATCAGCTACGGGGCCGATGTCGTTGAGCAGCTCTGGTCGATCGATCGCTACTTTGAATTTGTGCTGCTGCTGCTGTTTAGCACCGGGCTAGCCTTTCAGATTCCCATTCTGCAAATGCTGCTGGGGCTGCTGGGGATCGTCAACTCTGACCAAATGCTGAAGGGCTGGCGCTACGTCTTACTGGGGGCAGCGGTGCTGGGGGCGGTGCTAACGCCCTCGACCGACCCGGTAACCCAGAGCTTGTTAGCAGGGGCGGTGCTGTTTCTCTACTTTGGCGGCATTGGTCTGGTGAAGGCGATCGGGCGGTAATGAGTGGATAAGTGGGTGAGCAGGTGGGTGGATGCTGTGTCAGTGAAGGGTTTGGGAAGGGTTTGGGACGACGGAGCTGGTCGAGATTAGACTCTAGCTTTTAGCGGATTCCCTTTCTGAGAGCTTTCAGGTTAGGATCAAGCCGTCGCTACGGACTGGCTATACCCAATGTTTTTAGACGAGCTCACTCCCTTTGTGCAAGAGTTAACGGCTCACCCGGTGGCGTTTTTGGGCGGGCTGGCTTCGGGCCTGCTGCGGCTCAGTCTATCGGATGACCCGGTCAGAAGCTGGCTGCAAAACCAGGGGGTCACTCCTACGGGTGGCGGCGGCGGTACGACCTGGGGCAGCGATCGCAACGGCGGCCCCCAAAGCATTTCAATTGACTAGTTGGATACTAGGCGCTCTCCCTTGGCGGGCTGGGGCCATAACTGCTGGATTAAGCCCAACTCTGCTGGGGCAGCAGCTCCTCGGCCCAGCGATTGACTCGCTGCACTAAAGTTTGGAGCTGCTCGCTTGCCTGATGGGCTGCTGCTGCTGCCAAGGTGCGGCGGTAGTCGGCGATCGCGCAGTTCCAGTCGCCGCGCAGATGGTAGGTGCGGCCTCGCTCGGCGTAGATAAACTCCGGCAATTGGTGAAACATTAGAGCTTCTTCAAAGCAGTCGAGGGCGCGATCGAAGTCGCCCATCTGCCTTAACGTAGCCCCCAGATTAATGCGGGCTCGGCTGTTGAAGGGGTTGAGGTCTACGGCCTGTTCGTAGTCATCAAGGGCGGCGGGCAGATCGCCCAGGGCCGCATGGCACATGGCCCGGTTGTTGTAGGCCTGGTCGAGGTCTGGGTTGAGGGTGATGGCGCGATCGCAGTCGGCCAGGGCCATAAGGGGTTCACCTAGCCATAGGTGAACCAGCCCCCGATTGCTGTAGTACATCGCCCGCTGGGGATGCCGCTCGACAAGCTGATTCAGCAGCGTTAGGGCCTCAGCATACTGCTGCCGACTGACTGCCGCCGCCGCCAGCCGACTCAGGGTATCGTCGTCGGTGGTGTAGGCTCCGGTCACCGAAGCGTGGGTAGCGGCTGGGGTGCTAGGGCTGGCCTGGGTCTGCCGGGGAAGCGTGCAAACCAGAGGCTGCTGTGGTCGGTAGATGTGCATGGTTGTAGTCCTGTCGTGTGCTCATAACCGTGAAACCAATCCAGCGGGCTTGCAGGAGTTGGCAACCCCTCGACCCGTATCGTCTAAGCAGGAACTTCCATAGAGTCCCATCTTGGTTGCCACGGTCTAGACAGACCTGTGGCAGTTATCGAGCTGGCTAAACCCATCTGCAAAGGCCGACCGTCAACCATTGGCCTGCGTTTGACCGTTAACCTGACCGATGCCGCTATAGTCGCATCTCCGCTTCGAGGCCTAAACCGAAAAAAAACGGAGGTTAAAACCGCTTTTTAGCGGCCTACCTCGGTTTAGGGTCATAACCTAAGGGAATATACGCAGAATCTCTATGTACTTTCTTGTGCTTAGGTGAGGCTTTCGTAACCACCTGAGTATTTGTCGGGCATTCGAGGGTTTGAGCAATGCCTACTCGGCCCGCTGCAGCGCCGAGATCTTAGGGTCGATGATCTTACGGCCCTGCCCAGGAAAGTTGATCGCCAGACAAATCTTGTTGCCTGCCCCAAAAATGTGGGTAACTTCTCCGGCGCCGTAGGCCTTATGCACCACCACATCCCCCACAGTCCAGTCTGACTCGTGGGCCCCGCTACCGGGTTTAGCGGCGGCCTCGCTGCGGTTGCGGGCTTCGCGGATGGGGGTGCTCCACTTTTGAGGCAGGCCCGTGGTGCTGTTGCCGGTGACCAGATCGAGGGGTAGCTCGCTCAAAAACAGCGAGGGGCTGGCGGGTTCGCGGCTGCCGTAGAGGCGGCGGGCACGGGCGTGGGAGATGAACAAGCGCTCCCTGGCGCGGGTAATGCCGACGTAGCAGAGGCGGCGCTCTTCTTCCGTAGCGGCAGGGTCTTCGAGGGAGCGATGGTTGGGGAACAGGCCCTGCTCTAGGCCAACCAGGAACACCACGGGGAACTCCAACCCCTTGGAGGAGTGCAGAGTCATCAGCGAAACGGCGTTTTTACCCTCTTTGTTGTCATCCATGTCGGAGGCCAGGGAGGCGTTGGACAAAAAGGCCAGCAGCGATGGATCGTCTACGTTTTCTTCTTCAAATTGCAGCACAGCGTTGTAGAGCTCCTGCACGTTACCGAAGCGATCGTCGGCTTCGTCGGTGCCTTCGGCCTTGAGGGCCGCCAGGTAGCCGCTGTCTTCGAGTACCCCCTGAATAATGTCAGAGCCTTTTTGGGTGTCCATATCCTGACGGTACTTTTTGATTAGCTCGGCGAACTCCAGCACGCCCTTGGCCGATCGCCCCGCCAGCGTTTTCACCGAGGTATCATCGGCCAAAATCTCCCACAGGGGAATGCCGCCCAGGGTTTGGGTAGCCTGCTCTAGCTTGTCGATGGTGCCCTTGCCGACACCGCGCCGGGGCACGTTGATCACCCGCTTAAGGCTGACGGTGTCGAAGGGGTTGGCGATCGCCCTTAAATACGCCAGCACGTCTTTGATCTCGCGGCGATCGTAGAACCGCAGCCCCCCTACCACCTGGTAGGGAATGCTGTAGCGGGTCAGCACCTCCTCAAAGGCGCGGGATTGGGCGTTGGTGCGGTAGAGAATGGCAAAGGCACCCCAGTTCAGCTCGGGGTGCTGGGTTTCGAGATTGCGAATCTGGCTAACTACAAAATCGGCCTCGGCGGTTTCATCCTCGGCGCGGTAGACGTAGATGCTCTCGCCCTCGCCCCGAGTAGCCCGCAGCACCTTGTCAATGCGCTCGGTATTGTTTTCGATCAGGTGGTTGGCGACTTCGAGAATGTTGGAGGTGGAGCGGTAGTTTTCCTCCAGCTTGACCATGCTGCGGGTATCGTCGTCGGGCAGACCGTCGCCAAAGTCATCCTGAAAGTTCATCAGAATGGTGAAGTCGGCGGCGCGGAAGGAATAGATGCTTTGATCGGCATCCCCGACCACAAAAACCGAGCGGTGATTCCAGTCTTTATAGGTACCAATAGATTCCCCGTTGGTGGCCAGCAGGCGAATCAGGTCGTACTGGGTGCGGTTGGTGTCTTGATACTCATCCACCAAGATGTGGCGAAAGCGCTTGTGCCAGTAGGCGAGAACCTGCTCGTTTTGCTGAAACAGGTGCACAGGCATCAGAATGAGATCGTCAAAATCGAGGGCGTTGTTCTCTGCCAGAGTCTTTTGATAGTGGCGGTAGACATCGGCGATCACCCGGCCCCGATAGTTGGGCTGTTCTTTTTCGAGTTCGTCGGGGGTGAGGTTTTGGTTTTTGGCATTGCTAATGGCAAAGCGCACCGATCGCGGGTTGAACTTCTTATCGTCCAGATTCAGCGTCTGGGTGACGATGGTTTTGACTACCCCCTGGGCATCGGACTCGTCAAAAATAGAGAAATTCTTGGTCCAGCGATACCCGGTGGGGTGCTGGTATTTCTCAATATCAAAGCGCAAAATGCGGGCGCACAGCGCGTGAAAGGTACCAATCCACAGGTGTTTGGTGACGGTTTTGTAGACCTGGGATCGCAGCTTGGTCTGCTCGTACTGGGGCAGCGACGAGAGAGCTTTGCCGTGGCGAGCCTGGGCGTCTTGCTCGGCAAACAGCACCTCAATACGCTCCTTCATTTCCTTAGCGGCCTTATTGGTAAAGGTCACCGCCAGAATGTTGTCGGGGTCGGTTTTGTGGGTGAGTACCAGGTTGGCGATGCGGTAGGTGAGCGCCCGAGTTTTGCCCGACCCCGCCCCCGCCACCACCAGCAGCGGGCCGCAGTAGTGCTCGACGGCTTGGCGTTGGGCGGGGTTGAGCAGGGCGAGAAAGTCAGTCATCGGTAGCCGAGGGTTTTTGCCTATTTAGTATGACACTGGCCGAGGTGAAACGATGGGCCTATGCTGCCTACCCTAGCTAGCGGTTCTCGCCGCTGAGGCCGCTACCTGACGCAGCAGCAGCACTTGCCAGTAGGGAATCGGGGCCAGCAGCACCGTGCCGTGCCCTTCAAAAACATTGACGAGAAACTCCCCAGAAGTCATGGAGCTCACCATCGATTTGGTGGCTTTTTCGACCCGGTAGCTGAGGGTGCTGGTGCGGGCGATCGCAAAGCTACCGTCTACCACCAGACGCTCCCCCCGCAGCGCAACGGTTTCCACGGGGCCTTGGGCCACCATTACCACCTGGCCACGGCCCTTTACCTTGGTTTGAAACAGCCCTTCACCACCCACCATACCGCTCAACAACTTATTGCGTTCAACGGCAATCTCAACGCTGCCTTCGCTGGCCCAATAGGCACCTCGATCTAGAATCCACTCTTCACCCGAAAGATCTAACGTGTGATATCCAGACAGCGATGGCGCTAGATAGAGATCCCCTGTGCCGGTGTAGGTAGGCCGAAAGATATTTTCCCCGGTCGCTAAAGATTTCAGAAAACCTCCCGCTGAGGGGGGGTGAGTCTGCATCGTAATAGCGCCTCGCATGTAGTGCAGGGCCCCTGATTCAGTCCGCACGGTCTCGTTGTTTAAAGTGACTTTGACTAGCCTTGTCCCTTCTCGCTCAATAATTTCGAAGTTGGCCATAGGAACCTCTGAGACAACACCAAATTCGGCTCAGCCTGGGCACGGCAGCCCCGACCCTAGCCATCCTAGCTTTGTCAGCGATCGCCCCACAGCTGACTCTCTGACCGGCATTTTCTCTAACAGCCTGCGGGTACAGAGTCGCACCGTTTTGGCAGCGGCGGGGGTCACACCATCGTCACAGGGCTGTCATGTCGCTGTCATGATTGCCCCCTAGGGTATCAACCCATGGGCATCCAGCGCGGTGCCTGGTGTGAATCTCCCCAGTGAGGTTTGCGACTGACGATATGCGAGGATTATCGCCTATGAAACCTTCCACACTGTTTAAAGGTCTGCTAGCCGCCACCCTGCTGCTGGGGGTTCCAGCCGCTGCCGTGGCCCAGGAGCAAGAGACACCAGCGCCAGCACCAGCTCAAGCTGCTCCGATAGAGGTAACTGAGACTCAAATCGACCAGTTTGTTAGCGCTTACCAGGCGATTCAAACCATTCAGCAGGCGGTGCAGGCCGACCTGGTGGCCGCTGTAGAAGCCCAGGGGCTAACGGTGGATGACTACAATGCGATCGCAGAATCGCAGCAGTCTCCCGAAGCTGCCGCCGAAGTTCCTCCGGAGCAGGTCGAACAGTTTGCGGCGGCGGCGGAACAGGTTGCGACCCTGCGAGAGGGCGCTCGAACTGAGATGCAGGCCGCCATTGAGGCTGAGGCGCTGACCGTTGAAGAGTTTGAGCAGATTATGGCCCAGGCCCAGGCAGACCCCGCTCTGCAGCAGGTGATTGTCGAGCGGCTGGCCGAGTAGTTGGTACGGTAACTCAGAGCCTTGATTGCTCTAGACCTTAGGGTCTGGAGACTGAGAGCCTAGATTTAGGTCAAAGCCCTGCTTCAATTCGCATTGAAGCAGGGCTTTGATGCGTTAAACCGCCAGGCCCAAGCGCTTTTACTAGGGGCAAGTGATTGGCGTTACGTTACTGCCAAGACCGTTGGTGCCAGTGCGGGCAATCCAGCCGGTACTGCCGTTATAGATCGTCACCTGCATCCAGCGGCGACCGTCTGCGGAGGTTTGCTGAGTCGGTGGGTTAGTGCTGGCGATCACCGTGTTGCCTACGTTGTAGCCAGCGACAGCGCTAGAGCTAGCGGTGGGGCTAGACCTAACTACCAGTTCACGATCGGCCCTAAAGCAGGCTCTGGTAGGAGGAGTCGGAGTGCCGCCACAGGTGGTCAAAACACTGGCGTTAATCCATCCTACGGGCTGGGTCGAAGACAGATTGCCGCTGCTGAGAAAGACCTGTGCTCGCCCTGGGGAGACCGCCCCGGTGAGCCTGACCTGGGTGCCCGCCTGGAGGGTGCCAATGCGGGTGGAGATCGGCCCTAGGGTGGAGTTATCAAATACCTCAGTCGCTTGGTTGAGCTGACGACAGCCCCGAATCAGTGCCGGATTCTCGGTTAGCGCCCGGGTGTTTTGGGCGAAGGCCGGGGTTACCGACAGCGATCCCGTGGACAGTAGCGCGATCGCTCCCCAGGCAAATTTCCGCAACGTTTTGGATGGCATAGACAGTCCTGATCCCTATATATATGGGCTATTTGAGGTCTAATCACAGGGTTCACCCGGCCATCCTACCACCCGCAAAATTAATTCTCGTGACGGCTTTCACGAAGCTTATCGAAGGGGTTACAGACGCGTTCTGGGGCGCTGAGTTGAGAGAATCTTGACCCGACCAACCCGATCGACCATCCCTAGGTTGGTGGTACGAGTTGAGCCCCGTTGCGATCGCACCGATGAACCTGAACCAGTCGCTAACCAGGGCGCGGTAACGGAGACAGACGTGGGAGAATAAACACCCTGTGCGCAAATGGTAACAACGGTATGACGGCGGCAATGCCCTATTCTTCTGAGGTAATTGAGTCAGCGATGCAGGCGGGGGAGCTGACCTTTGCCCTCCCCGATCCCACCGACGAAAACATCTCTGACTATGAGTTTAACCAGCAGATGGAGGCGGCCTGGCAGGTGTGCGATCGCTTTGACCTGCAAACCGACATCTGGCGGGGGAGGATTCTCAGGACGGTGCGCGATCGCGAAAAGCGCGGCGGCGACGGGCGCGGCACCGGCTTTCTCAACTGGCTCAAAGACCGCGAAATCACCAAAAGCCATGCCTATAACCTGATCGAACTGGCGGAAAGCGCCGATCAACTGCTCGATGCGGGCATGCTCACCCCCAAGGAGGTGAACCAGTTCAGCAAGCGCGCCTTTGTCGAAACCGCCAAATCGGCCCCCGAAGTGCAGCAACTGGTTAGCGACTCCGCCCGCAAAGGCGACCACATCACCCGCCGCGAAGTGCGCCAGGTGGCCAACGAGTGGGCCGCCATGACCTCCGATTTAATCCCCGAAACCCTGCGGGAAAAAGCCGCCAACAACACCATCCCCACCCGCTACATCGCGCCCCTGGTCAAGGAGATGGAAAAGCTGCCCCCTGTCCACCAAAGCACCCTCAAAACCGAAGTAGAGCTGAATCCTGATTTAGACACTCTCAAACAGGTCACCGCCGAAGCCCGCTACCTGTCGAAGTATTTAGCCTCCGCCAACCAGGTGCAGCTGCTCGAAGCCAGCGGCATCGACCTAGAACTCGCCCTCGAAGAAGCACTGCGGGTGGGCTGTCTAAATTCTGCCGCCGACATGGTGGCCCAGGCCGCCCAGATCGAGCAGACCGCCGTCAAGCTTTTCACCGCCTGGAAGCGGATCAACCAGCTGGCAGAACGGGTATTTGTGGACAGCGGCGAGAGTACCCCCAATCTGCGCGCCCTGCTCACCGCCCTCGGCCCCGTCACCAGCGAAACCGTTCAGGTACGCCTGGGCGAAATCGACAGCGTCACCGCCCAAACCATCCGCTGGCGACTCATGGTAGAAGAGGATTGAGCGATCGCTCGATTGAGAATAGTACGGCTCTGACGAGAATCTTCCGATGGCTGAAAATGTTGCAGCATTCTAGGAAAAGCTATTTCAAAAGAGCGGCATATGCATCGTGGGCACCCACCCAAAACCAATAGTGATCGTCACCTTTCTTGATAGCCAGCGCTCGGTATCCACCCGTAATGCGCACAGACCAAAGATTTTTGCCAACTTTCTTAAAGTGGAGAGACGGATGTAGAGAATTCTCTTGCCAAAGCCGATAGGCCTTTCTGACTCGCTCTTTTTCATCTAAATTCAGTGCTGCATAAGCCTTCCAAAATCAGGAGTGGTGAAGGACTTCATCTAGCCCCCTTACTTCGCCAGCAGCAATAACTGACTCTGCCTTGGCCATCAGCTCATCCAAGTTCCCAGACGATAGATCAGCTTCAATCTGCCGATCCCATAGCCCATCCAGGTAATCTTGTAGCCAATGGAAAAGCTGGCGAAGGTCATCTTCGGCCAATTGTTTAATGGCAGTCTCTATCTCTAGCAGTGTAGCCATGGAACGTCTCCACGCTTCTGGTTAGTCTCAATATAGCGGTCAACAATAGGGTAAAAGACAGCTAGAGGACAGTTACGGTGTTGCTTCCCATAGCTGCATGAGCGTTACTTCCCACACTAGCCGAGGGTTCACAAAGCGGCGTAAATATCCCTTGGCGGTTTCAAATCCAGGGAGCCAACGGGCACTGTTAGCGGGGTAGCTCTGCCAGTACCAGTTGAGTAGGTAATCGAGCAGCCAGAGCTGCGATTCGGTATCTAGCGTCTTAGCCACCTGGCGACCTTGTTCTAGAGCCTCGCGCAGGCTGCGGGGGGGCTGGTGTAGGGCGGTGAGTAGGTTAGCGGGAATGGCTTGAAGCTGTTGGTAGGCGGCGATCGCACCCCCCGGACTTCCCTGGGCCATCGCCAAAATCTGCGGCTGCTGTAGCACCTCTGCCTGTCCCACCCGCTGGAGCACCGTTGCCATATCCGTTGGGTTCAGCCGCTGAAAGGCGATCGTCTGACAGCGCGACACCAGAGTGGGTAGCAGCGATTGCGGGCCAGGAGCCAGCAGAATAATGGTGGCATGACCTGGTTCCTCCAGGGTTTTCAGCAGGCCGTTGGCGGCTCCCTCGGCCATGGTTTCAGCGGCCTCAATCACTACCACGGCACAGGGCGATTCTAGGGGCGGACGACTGAGGAACTGGGCAATCTGTCGCACCTGCTCTAGGCGAGTTTGGGGCGGGCTCTTGCGGGCGAGCCCTTCCTCCGCTGCCTGAGAGGCTCCGATCAGCTTGCTCTGGTGCAGATAGGTGGGTTCAACCCACAGCAGATCAGGGTGGTTGCGCTGGGCAATGCGTCGCCGTAAGGCAGGGGCCACCATAGTCGCTGGGGCCAACAAAATCTCCGCAAAGCGCTCTGCGGCCACGCGCCGCCCAATCCCGTGGGGGCCAGCAAACAGGTAGGCAGGGGCGATCCGCTGTTGATCCACCGCGCGACAGAGCAGGGCAACGGCGGTATCTTGGCCTACTAGGCCATCAAACTGGGGGCGTACCACTGCTGTAAATACCTATCGATAACGGTAAAAATGTCGGCGGCCACGGCCCCGACATCGGCGGCAGCATCAATCGCCACAATTCGGTCTGGGTGCTGTGCCGCCAATGTCTCAAAGCCCTGCTGCACCCGCTGGTGAAAGGCCAGATCGGCCTGCTCCATGCGATCGGCGGCTCCGCGCTGGCGGGTGCGGGCCAGACCAGTAGCGGCATCGAGCTTGAGCCACAGGGTGAGGTCGGGCTCTAGGCCACCTGTGGCCACCTGGTTGAGCTGGTCAATCAGCGCCAGATCAAGGCCGCGCCCGTAGCCCTGGTAGGCGACGGTGGAATCAGTGTAGCGATCGCACAGCACCCAATATCCCCTTGCCAAAGCAGGCTTAATCAACTCTTCGACATGCTGGGCGCGATCGGCGGCATAGAGCAGCAGCTCTGCCCGGCTGGCCATCGGTGCCCCACCGTGGTAGCCCAGCAAAAGCTGACGTAGCCCCAACCCCAGCTCTGTTCCCCCCGGCTCGCGAGTGACGAGAACTTGGGGAATTAGACCCTGTCGCTGGAGCTGCTGAAGGCGATCGCTCTGCTCTAAAGCCCCATGCAGCTGCTTGAGCTGGGTCGATTTGCCGCAGCCCTCCACCCCTTCAAACACCAGCAGCTTACCCGCCATAGTTTGTCCCAATATCGCCTCTCCAGCTTACAGACAAGGGGGCCACCCGCCCTAGGGACAGCTCAGCCCCCCAGCGAGCTATGGTATACATTAAGATACAAACCGGACTGGTGCATACTAAGGTCAGGGGTGTAGCAATGGGCTTGTCACCACAGGTCTACCATGACCATGCATTACCCTGTAGTTACAACGGTCTCAGCGAGGACGCCTATGGCCCGGTATACCAACACACTTCCTGTCTCTGCCGCCACCGCTCGGCTGCGCGACGCCATTGTTAGCTCACTGCAAGCCTGTGGGCTCAATATGGTCTACGAAACTAGCGACTACCTGATGGCCAAAGAACAGCCCGGACAGGTATCTCTGGCCCAGCTCACCACCATTGAGGTGCTGATCAACCCGCCTACGGTAGCTGCCGACGCTGCTCTGGTAAACCTAGTCGTCAGCAACGAAGAACTTCCTCTGCACCGCAACAATCACTGCGAGCAGGTGTTCAGCACCATAAATGAGGCCATTGTGGCCTTAGTGTAAGGCTCAGAACACCATCTAGCAGCTGCCCTTTGCAGCTGTCTAAATTTGGGTATCGTCGTCTAGACTGTCTGACTCCTCGTCACCCTCTTCCACCATGTTGGGGCTAATCAGGGTGATATCAAACTCATCGGGAGGCAGGGTCGACTGACTATCACGCTTTAGCTGGTAGTAGATAGCGCGAGCTTGCGGACCAAACACGATCTCATCTTCATTTTTGAGATCGTGGGCCTGCAGCTTGCGGCCGTTGATCAGCATTCCGTTAGCGCTGGGTTTACCCTTCAGATTGCCATCAACGATGCGGTAGTAAAACGTATCGTCATCCTTCGGCAGTTGTACTAGGGTGGCGTGGTGCCGCGACACGAACTGAGACGACAGGCGAATGTCGCACTTGGGATCTCGCCCAATGGAATATACCGACCCATCCAAGACAATTTCTCGGCGGCCTTTACTGTCTTCAACAATGAGAATATTACTGAGTTTGGTGTGGAGTGGCATGCGCTGACACTAGCAAAAACGGAGCTTAGAATCGGTTGAGAATGGAACGACGACCTAAATCACCAGGGAAACATAGAACCTATCGCGTTTACCCACCCCATCGCCGCGATCGCTCCTATAGACCAGACCTACCCACCGCAGATAAAGCCCAAACCTAAGCTCACTTACGCCAGCTTACCTTCAGCCAGGAGGGGCAAGCCCTAAGGGTGCGCCTAACAGTTGCTCTAGTCTACCCCCTAGTTGTCTTGCCTGAATGGTAGCAGAATCTTTCTTCGGTGATTAACGAGTTAACCGGTATCGATCAAGAATAATTGACCCATCGATCCGTGAGACAGCTTCAGGATTGGAAGTCAGGATTGGAAGTTTAAAGCCAAAGCATCATGGCTGCAATCGTCAGCATGGCGAGATAATTGACCGCTCGTTTCTCATAGCGTGTGGCAATGCGCCGATACTGCTTCAATCGATTTAGCGTACGCTCGACCCGATTTCGTTCTCGATAGGCGGCGTGGTCAAAGCGAGTGCCCTGGCGAGATTCATCTGCCCGACGGGGAATCACGGCGCCAATCCCCCGCCGTCGCAGACGTTTAAGTGTACTAATCTACACTCCCATCGTATCGCCGGTTTTAAAACACTGCCTAGCACATTAGGGTGCTAATTGGGCACAGGTTGTATACTCAGGGGTGATAACCAGCCCAGCAAATACTGCGATCGCTCCTTTGACTGTCGTCGCATCGCCGCAGGTGATGGGCTAGCTAAGTTCTGCACCCAATGTGGGCAACCTGACTGTATTCCACGGGTAGACGGGCCCCTGTCCCTGCCCAGCTGTTGTACCTGTCGCTGTCGAGTCCATCATGGAGAACCCTTTTATGGCTGAGTTACCCAACGCCCCTGGGGCCCAACCGGCACCACCGCCCCCACCGCCCCCGCCCCAGACGGCGGCCCAGGCCCAGGCCTCAGCCCAGGCCCGGGCTCAAGCCGCCGCTCGGGCAGCGGGGCAAGCAGCGGCCCAGGCGGCGGCTGGGCAAGCTCCGGCGGCCCGTCAGGCTCCAGTAGGCCAGGCCCCAGCGGCAGCTCCTCAGGCTCCCCCGGCACCGGCACCGGGCCAGGCGCGTCACCGCCCGGCGTCACCGCCCCCCATGCCCAAGGCGGCAGAGACCCTCAAGGTGAGCGGCGGGCCGACCCTTGAAAAAATCGTGCGCGAGGCCTTCGATAAGGGCTTTTCGGATGTTCACCTGGGGGTGGGGGAAATTCCTCGGTTCCGCGATCGCGGCGATATTTCAACCACCGAGTACCCCGTTACCGACGAAGCCACCTTTTATTCTTGGCTAGGGGAAATTCTCAAGCCCGACGAAATTCAAGAATTTCGCCAAACCCTTGACTTTGACGGAGCCGCCCAGTACGACTTCACCCGCATCCGGATCAACATCTTTGACGCCCTGCGCGGCCCGGCCATGGTGCTGCGTTTAATTCCGGTGAAAATTCTCACCCTCGACCAGCTGGGGTTCTCGCCCATCTTTCGGGATGTGTGCCACTACCACAAGGGTCTGGTGCTGGTGACGGGGCCGACGGGCTCGGGTAAATCGACCACTATGGCGGCGATGATTGACTACGTCAACACCGAGATGCCCAAAAACATCATCACCATCGAAGACCCGGTGGAATTTGTGCACCAGAGCAAGCGATCGCTGGTCAAACAGCGGGAAGTGGGCATGCACACCCAGAAGTTCGACAACGCCCTCAAGGCCTCCCTGCGGGAAGACCCCGACATCATTCTGGTGGGTGAAATGCGGGACAAGGAAACCGTTAACACCGCCCTGAAAGCGGCCCAAACGGGTCACTTGGTAATGGGTACCCTGCACACCAACAGCGCCGTCAAAACCGTAGAGCGGATTCTCAACCTCTATGAACCCGAGCAGCAGGCTCCGGTGCGGGTCTCATTGGCTGAGTCGCTGGTGGCGGTGATTGCCCAGGGCCTCTGCCGCACCACCGACGGCAAGCGAGCCGCCTTCCACGACATCTTGATCAACACTGATGCCATCAAAGACTATATTCTGCGGGGCCAGCTCGACGAGGTCGAAGCGCTGATTCCCAAATGTACCTTCGACGGCATGTGCACCATGAACCAGTCGCTCTACGCCCTCTACGAGTCAGGGCGCATCACCGAAGAGACCGCGCTGGAAATGTCGCCCAAGCAAAATGAGATGGCCCAAATGCTGCGCGGCCGTGTCTAACGGCACCGCAGTTGGCCCAGTGGTTGATTCAGTCGCCTCTAGCTTTAAAGGCATTGCCCTATTTACTCCTGGGGGCGACTGCGTCTACTGCATCGATGAGCAAAAACGAGCCCACTGGCACATCGATCTCTGTGCGGCGCTACAGACCCATCTAGAGCTACCGGAGCCGCCCTACTTTTTGCTGCCCTGCTTTACGGCCACTGTAGATCGCTGGGTTAACCCCACGACCCAGACCCCGGTGACCGTGGCCGAGGCCTACCCCCGTGCCCTGCGGTTTCAGCCTCTGCTCAATGCCCTCTTTAGCCTCGGCAGTTTGCAGTGGCAGCCCAACTACACTAACGCTGAAGAATGTTCGGTGGCGCTGATCGAGTCGTACCAGTCAACCTTTCCCCAATTGTGGGAATGCCATGAGTTAGTGATGCGCGTGGAGCAGGCGATCGCCGCGCCCCGCCCCCCCATCAGTGGAATTGAAACACCCCTGGCGCTGATCGATCCCTTACCCGAGACCTACGCCTTTAAGCTTTTCGTCAGCAGCACCGACGCCGCCATTACCGAAAAAATGCTGCGGTTTTTGTACACTACCCTAGAGTCAACCCTGCCCGATGCCTACACGCTCCAGGTCATCGACGTGACCACCCACCCCGCCGAGGCCGAGGCTGCCCATATTACCGCTACCCCCACGCTAATTCAGGTTTCTCCAGAACCCGTGCGCCGGGTGGTGGGAAGCGTTCTCAGCCAGGAACAGATGATGCAGCTGCTAGCGGGGTAGCTAAGTGAGTTTTGGGACAACAGTCAACGACCCGCCCTCAAGGACGATGGCAAACAACCCGCCCTCAAGGGCGATCGCCCCCTGACTCCAGAGCTTAATGCGGGTACTATTACGTCTGGATTCTCCATCTATCCCTTTGGCTGGTTATCTATGTCGATAAAAAATATTGTCTCTCTAGGTCTGCTGCTCTTTATTCCGATCTCGATCGCAGCAGAACGCCTAGAGTGGGGTGCCCTAGCGGTGTTTGGGCTGTCGGCGCTAGCCATTGTGCCCCTGGCGATTTGGCTGAGCACCGCGACCGAAGAGCTGGCCGTGGTCACCGGGCCAACCATTGGTGGCTTAATCAACGCCGTCTTTGGCAACGCCACCGAGCTAATTATTGCCCTGGTCGCCCTCAAGGCTGGGCTGATCGATATCGTCAAGGCCAGCATCACCGGGTCAATTTTGGCTAACCTGCTGCTGGTTTTGGGCCTCTCGATGTTCTTTGGCGGGCTGCGCTACAAAGAGCAGGAATTTAATCGCAACGTTGCGGGCATCAACGGCAGCACCATGGCCCTGGCGGTGACGGCGATCGTGCTGCCCGCCATGGTGATCAACACCTCAAACATTGTGGAGCCGACCGCCATTAGCCGCCTGTCGCTGACCGTGGCGGTGGTAATGATTGTGGTCTACGGGCTAACGCTGCTATTTTCCCTCAAAACCCACAGCTACCTCTACGACGTGGGGGTGAGCGACGCTGAGGGCGAGCACGGCGCAGGGGAGCACGGTGAAGGCGAAAAGCCCAATGTGGCGCTTTGGCTGGGGGTGCTGCTGGCGGCCACCATTGGGGTGGCGGTTGAGTCAGAAATTTTTGTGGGCGCGGTGGAAGAAACGGCCAACATGCTAGGGCTGACCGACCTGTTTACGGGGGTGATTTTGCTGCCCCTGGTGGGCGGTGCGGCGGAGTATGTCACCGCCGTGCGCATGGCTGTGAAGAACAACATGGATTTGGCCGTGTCGATCGCCATGGGGTCGAGCCTGCTGGTGGCCCTGCTGGTGGCCCCCATTCTGGTGATTATCGGCTACTTTATTGGCCAGCCGATGGATTTGAATTTTGGCCCCTTTGAGGCGATCGCGGTAGTGATCGCCGTCGCCGTGGTTAACCTGATCAGCCAGGACGGCAAATCGAACTGGCTAGAGGGGGTGCTGTTGCTGTCTACCTTCGCCATTCTCGGAGCCTCGTTTTTCTTCCACCCGGTGTAAAGGGCTGGCAGAGCCGCCAGCCTCTCTCTTGGCAGATGAGTCACTGCGGCCCCCAGGGGCAGTGATGAGCTGCGGCAAAATGGGTGTGGGGTCAACAGCTTTGGAATATTCTCTACAATTAAGACCTTGAAGTTAATCAATCCCGTCGAGGATTGGCTTGTTCCTTAAAGGCATATCGATGTTGCCGACTCTGCAAAACGCCTATCAGTACGCGCTGGAAAACAGCGATCGCATCCTCACCGCCCTGCAACAACACCTATTGTTAGTAGCGGTGCCTCTGGCGATTGGGCTGCTGGTGGGACTGCCCCTGGGGCTGTGGAGCGCGCGATCGCGCCTTGTTTCTACGGTTATGCTCAACAGCTTCAACGCCCTGCGAGTCATCCCCAGCCTGGCGGTGCTGTTTTTGGCGGTGCCGGTGCTGGGGCTGAGCTTTTGGTCGGCGGTGCTGGCGCTGACGCTCTTGGTGATGCCGCCCATTCTCATCAGCACCGATGTCGCCTTTCGCACCATTAGCCCCGCCATTCGTGAAGCCGCTACGGGCATGGGTATGCCCCAGGCCGATATTCTCAAGCAGGTCGAAATTCCCCTGGCGCTGCCGGTGGTGATTGCGGGCATCAAAACCGCCACGGTGGAGGTGATCGCCAGCGCCACCCTGGCAGCCTTTGTGGGGGCGGGCGGACTGGGAGCGTTTATTGTGCTGGGGTTTGCCGCCTACGACCCGGCGATTTTGCTGGTGGGGGCGGTGCCGGTGGCGCTGCTGGCACTGCTGGCAGAGGTGGGGTTGAGTGCCGTGCAGCGAGCCGCGCAGCCGCCTGGGGTGCGATCGGCCTAGGGAGTATAGCCGCTGATATGGGGATTAGCCGCCACAGGGATTAGCGGGTTGCAGAAATGCGACAAATAAAGTACAAGTGTACTTATTCGGCATCTCCCATCGTGGCTTTAATTTGATCCACAAATTCCTGATGGTCAATGACTGGCTTAGAAATATAGCCATCGGCTCCGCTCTGGCTCAAGAAATTCTCGCGATCGCCCTCCATGGCGTGGGCGGTCACCAAAATCACCGGCAGTTTGGCCGTGGCCGGGTCAGACTTCAGCAGTTGGGTAATCTTGATGCCATCCATCGGCTTGCCCTGGTACATGCTGTGGGCCAGCGACACATCCATCAACACTACGTCAACGTCACCACTGCGGGCTATGCTCATCACCTCGGCGACGTCTTCGGTGTGCTTAACCGCCAGGCCCCCACGCTTGGTCAATATTTTAGAAAATACTCGGGCATTTACCAGGTCGTCTTCAACGAGTAAGACGGTCTTCATTGCGTGTGTCTACCCCTGTCGTTGGAGGAATATGGTCGTTAAGTCGTCGTCAGGTTGATGCGCCAGATCTATCTAGGCTGCCACAGCCATGACTTTCCTGGATAAGCTTTTTAGGTGAGCGACCCATGCCGGGTAGACTAAAGTGCCCAGATGCTTGCCATACCCACAAGCTTGCCTATAAGTTACAGCATTGTTAACGCCGATTTATCAAGGCCGATTAAATTTAGACTGCGCATTGGGCCTTGAAGCGTCAATTCATGCGTAGGCTATGGCTAAACTCAGCTAGAGCCCGTCTACCCCGCCTAACCCGTCCCCCTTTTAGTCTCATCCAGGACCCCCGCCCATGGCCGACCAACTCGACATCCTCGCCTCTGGGCAAATTGTGCCCACCTCGCTCCACACCGAGGTGCAGCGGTCGTACCTGGAATACGCCATGAGCGTGATTGTGGGCCGGGCGCTGCCCGACGTGCGCGACGGCCTCAAACCGGTGCACCGCCGTATTCTCTACGCCATGCACGAACTGGGGTTGACGCCCGATCGCCCCTACCGAAAGTGCGCCCGCGTGGTCGGCGACGTGCTGGGTAAATACCACCCCCACGGTGACCAGGCGGTGTACGAGGCCCTGGTGCGCATGGTGCAGACCTTCTCTAGCCGCTACCCGCTGCTGGATGGCCATGGCAACTTTGGCTCGGTCGATAACGACCCCCCGGCGGCCATGCGCTACACCGAAACCCGCCTGTCGCCAGTCAGCAACGAGGCCATGCTGACCGATATCAGCGAAGCCCTGGTTGACTTTAGCGACAACTTTGACAGCTCCCAGCAGGAGCCGGTGGTATTGCCCACCCAGTTGCCCAACCTGTTGCTGAATGGCTCGTCGGGCATTGCCGTGGGCATGGCCACCAACATTCCGCCCCACAACATGGGGGAGGTGATCGACGGGCTAGTGGCGATGATCGATCGCCCCAACCTCACTGACGACGACCTGTTTCGTCTCATCCCCGGCCCCGACTTCCCCACCGGGGGCGAGATCATCGGCACCGAGGGCATTCTCGATGCCTACCGCACCGGGCGGGGCAGTATCCCCGTGCGCGGCATTTGCCAATTTGAGGAAGTCCACCCGGGCCGGGGTCGGCAGCGGCGCAACGCGATTATCGTCACTGAATTGCCCTACCAGGTGAACAAGGCGGGGTGGATTGAGAAGATCGCCCAACTGGTAAATGCCGGACGGCTGGAGGGGATTGCCGATATTCGCGATGAGAGCGATCGCGACGGCATGCGGGTCGTGATCGAACTGAAGCGCGACACCCCGGCCCAGCGGGTGCTGCAAGACCTCTATCGCACCACCCCCCTACAGACCAACTTTGGCGTCATTATGCTGGCGCTGGATGATGGCCAGCCCCGCCAGATGCCCCTGCGCGACGTGATGCAGGCGTTTCTTGATTTTCGCGAAATCACCCTTACCCGCCACTACCAGCACCAGCTCGAAAAAACTGAAGCTAAGCTGCACATCACCGAGGGGCTGCTGACGGCGTTGAATAACCTGGATGCGATCATCGACATTCTGCGCAACGCCCCCGACGGCACCACCGCTAAGCAAACCTTTCAGCAGCAATTTGACCTCAGCGAGCGCCAGTCAGACGCGATTTTGGCCATGCCCCTGCGCAAGCTCACCGGCATGGAGCGCCAGGGCCTCGCCACCGAGGCAGAAGAACTGACCCAGCGGCGCAATGAGCTGAACCGGCTGCTGAGCGATCGCAACGAACTGCTCAAAGGGATGAAAAAAGAGCTGCGATCGCTGAAGAAAAAGTTCAACGACCCCCGCCGCACCCGCATCCAGACCGACGCCGAACGGGCCGAAGAGTCGCAGCAGGTCGAAGAAATCATCGCCGAAACGGTTGAAGAAGCCGCTGTGGTGGAATTCACCCAAAAAGGCTACGTGCGTCGCTATTCGCAAAAATCCTATCAGCGGCGGCAGGCTCGTTTAGAAGTCGATACCAACCCCAAACTCCATGAGGTTGATGACGACCCAGTGGTGCAGGTTGAACCCGCCCTCACCACCCAGGAGGTGCTCACCCTCACCCGCGATGGCCGCGCCTTCACCGTGGCGGTGGAGAATATTCCCAACAACCCCCGACAGGGCAAGGGATCACCCTTGGTGAATCTGCTGCCGGGTTCGGTGCCGCCCGCCGCCGATGCGATCGTGGCGCAGTTTATCATCCGCGACGACCTACTGGAGCAGGATCTCATCCTCGTCACCCGCAAGGGCAAAATAAAGCGCGCCCCGCTCCAAGAGTTCACCAACCTTACCGGGCGCGGTCTAACGGCGATTAAGGTCAAAGATGGCGATGAGCTGGCCCATGTCACCCTGGCCGAGCTGGGCGATGACCTGGTGCTGGGGACGACCGGCGGGCGACTGCTGCGCTTCCCCATCGATGACGACAATCTCCAGGTGATGGGCCGCGCCGCCCAGGGTCCCCAGGGCATTCGCATGGGCAAAACCGAAACCCTAGCGGGCTGCGTAGCGGTGCAGTCGAGCAAAGACTGCCTACTGCTGGTGACGGCGGCGGGCTATGCCAAACGCCTGCCCATCGAGGGTTTACGAGTGGCCAAGCGTGGCGATATTGGCACCCAATCTTTCCAGTTCAGCCTTAAAACCGACAGCCTGGTAGAAATGCTGCCCGCCGTGCCCAAGGAATCGGTGACGCTGTTTACCAGCGCCGACCGCACCGCCGTCATCCCCATCGACTCGGTGCCGCGCCAGGGGCGGACTGGAGAGAGCGATCGCATCGTCAAACCTAACAAAGGCGAAACCATCACCCAGGTGCGTCGTGTGACTGGGCCGGAACCAGACGCCAGCAACGGGGCGGCATCAGAATAAGGCTAGGATAGTTTTGTAGAGTAGGCGTTGGTCTGGGTCAGTACTTGACCTGGGTAGATGATGTTCTACTCGACTTTAGCCGAGGGATACCGATGTCATTCATCACGTTCAAAGCGCCAATTAAAGATGGGATGATCGAGATTCCGGCGGAATACAAACAAGCTCTGAGCGGTACTGACCAGGTCGAAGTGACGATCTTGACCCAGCCCGACACGGCAAAGACCGGCTTGATTGCCAAACTGCTCGAAAACCCTATCGCTGTTGATGACTTCGTGCCCCTCAGCCGCGAGGAAGCGCATGACCGCAACTTCTAACACTCACTTTTTAGACTCAAATATCTGGCTATATGCCCTGCTGAAAAAACGTCAGCCTGCTCCAGGAGAGCTTCACAAAGCCCAGGTTTCTAATGACCTAATTGATGCTCCAGGGGTTGTCATCATTGTTCAAGTTGTTAATGAGGTTTGCGTCAATCTCATCACAAAAGCACGATTTGATGAATCGCAAGTTCAAAGCTTGATCCAAGACTTTTACAATGGCTGTCGAGTAATCACCGCTGATCAGGCTTTGCTAACCCTTGCATCTGAGACCCGTGACCGCTACAGTCTGTCTTTTTGGGATGGGCTGATTGTTGCTGCCGCGTTAACGGCCAATGTAGCTATCCTCTACTCGGAAGATATGCAAAACAATCTCAGGGTTTTCGATCAACTCACGATTACCAACCCCTTTCTGTAAATTATTCATCCGTAGATCCTTAGTTCTATCGCTCAATCTGCCGTGGCCCAAGTCGCAATTGAAAACGTCTACAAAACCTTCCCCAAGTCTCGCCAAGCCCACGAGGCCGAGACGGCTTTAGAAACCGACCACGAGGCGGCGGCGGTGCTCAAGCGCATCAACCTCACTATCGACGACGGCGAATTTATGGTGCTGGTCGGCCCCTCGGGCTGCGGCAAAAGCACCCTGCTGCGGCTGATCTCGGGGCTGGAGGAGATTACCGGGGGAAGCATTTGGGTGGGCGATCGCAAAGTCAACGACCTGCCTCCCAAGCAGCGCGACACCGCCATGGTCTTCCAGAGCTACGCCCTCTACCCCCACCTGACGGTCTACGACAACCTCGCCTTTGGCCTGCGCCGCATGGGAGCCGATCTCGAAACTTCCCTGCCTGAGCTAGGCGAAAAGCCTCTCCCCCCTAGCGATTCCCCCGCCAACCAGGAGCTAGAGCGCCTGCTCACCCAAAGCCACTGGTGGGAAAAGCCCTTGGTTTCCATCACTCGCAGGCTGCCCCCCGGTCTGCGCTACGTGTCTGACGCCGAGCGGCTAATCGACGATCGCGTGCGGGCCGTAGCCAAAATGCTGCAAATCGACCTACTGCTCAACCGCCAGCCCCGGCAGCTCTCCGGCGGGCAAAAACAGCGGGTGGCCCTGGGCCGCGCCATGGCCCGCAACCCCCAGGTGTTTTTGATGGATGAGCCCCTCTCTAACCTGGATGCCAAACTGCGGATGGAAACCCGCGCCCAGATCGTGAATTTGCAGCGGCAGCTGGGTATCACCACTATCTACGTCACCCACGACCAGGTGGAGGCCATGACCATGGGCCACCGCATCGCCGTGATGAACCAGGGCCAGATTCAGCAGGTGGCTACGCCGCTCGATCTCTACAACCGCCCCGCCAACCGCTTTGTAGCTGGGTTCATTGGCTCCCCGCCGATGAATATGATTCCGGTTCAGGTGCAGGCTCCGTTTTTGCTGGTGCACCCCGAGTTTCGCCTGTCGCTGCTGAGCGACTGGGACGACCGCCTGCTGCCCCACGACCACCGCGATGTGCTGCTGGGCATTCGCCCCGAACATCTCAGTTTGGCTCTGCCCGCGCCCAAAAATATTCGCGGCCACATTACTCATTTAGAAGCCCTGGGTAGCGAAACCTACCTGACGGTGCAGACCGAGCAACTGACGCTGCTGGCCAAAATTCCCCCCGATGAGGTGGTGCGCATTGGCGATGAGGTCTGGCTGGCGATCGCCCCCGAAAAAGCTCACCTGTTCGACCCCGCCACCGAAGAGTCTCTCTGGCGGGGCTAACCCACAATCATTGCCACCGTTTAGCCAACTTTGAGGAGAAAGCACGTTGCGCAGAGTTAGATTTGCCAAGACCCAACTCCTTTCTGGACTGACATTCCTTGGCGCAATGGTGGTGGTGTTTGCCCTGGTGCAAGCCCCCTGGACTCAAGCGCTCCGGGTCATGGTGCTGCTGATCCTACCTGGCATACAGGGTGCCTTAACCGCCAGAAATGCCTTTGACCAGAGCCGTCTGGCTCGTTTTAGCCCGGTACTGGTCAGCGTGGAGCTGGTCTGTGCGGGGTTGTTGATAGTGGCCGCCGGGGTAGCACTGCTGGGGGCCAATTCGCTGCCCGTGATCTATGGCAGCTGGGTCGTCGCGGCGATCGCAACCCTGATGCTGGTAATCGCCGCTGCCCTGGATCTGATTGGGGCCATACGCCGCAGGCAAAATCAGCGCCTGGCCTTGATCAAGCTGCTGCTGCAAAGCGTAGCGCTAACCCTGTATGTCATTCTGCTGCTGTGGATGGGGCTGCTGTTGGTACTCTCGCTGACGGGCGAGTCGTACATGGGCAATTGAGGTTTACTCAGGAATACTGGTCGATCGTGGGCAAAACGGGCAGGCGATCGCAGCTCTGGCCCCATTCTAAACTCTGCCCGCGCTACAGATTTTCTGAGCTTGCGCATACCATGGGAAAGACGCAGACCTGAGTTGCCCTAATGACAGTCTTCAGCGTCCAGTTTGGTTAAGGCATTTCTCCTCATGCCATAAGCCGCTGCTCGGTTTCGCCGTCGAACCAGTGAATCACCTCGGGCGGCAGTGCCAGTTTCAGGTTCTCTTTGCTCCAAGAGGCATCGGCGGGCAGCAGCGCCCTCAGGGTGAGGGTAGAGTCGCCCTGCACCCTGAGGCTCACCAGATCGTGCATGCCCAGGTTCTCCACCAAAAACACCTGGCCGCTGACGGTGTGGGCGTCGCCGTCGCGGGGCAGCCGCAGATGCTCGGGGCGAATGCCCAGCACCACCGAGGCACCCTGCACCCCACCGGGGCAGGGAATGCTGAAATCGCCCAGAGCTACGGTGTTTCCAGTACGGCTGAGGGGAATCAGGTTCATCTGGGGGCTGCCGATAAAGCTGGCCACAAACCGATTGGCCGGGGTTTTGTAGATGTCGTGGGGATGTCCCAACTGTTGCAGATAGCCATTGTTGAGCACCGCCACCTTGGTGGAGAGAGTCATGGCCTCGGTCTGGTCGTGGGTGACGTAGACGATAGGCGATTTTTGGTCGGCAAAAATTTGTTTGAGGTCGGCCCGCACCTGCTCGCGCAGCAGAGCATCCAGGTTGCTGAGGGGTTCGTCGAGCAAAAATACATCGGGATTGCGTACCAGGGCACGGGCCAGGGCTACCCGCTGCCGCTGTCCACCTGAGAGTTTCGCAGGTTTGCGATCGAGCAGGGGATCGAGGCCCAGTACCTCAGAGACCTCCTGCACCCGCTTTTGAATGTCGCCCGCCGGCAGGTGGCGCATTTTTAGCCCCGACGCGACATTGTCGCGCACGGTCATGTGGGGATAGAGGGCGTAGCTTTGGAACACCATGGCGATGTTGCGATCGCCCGGCGGCAGCGAGCTAACATCGCGATCGCCAATCATCACCCGCCCCTCCGTGGGCTGGTCTAGCCCTGCAATCAGCCGCAGAATGGTGGATTTACCGCAGCCCGATGGCCCCACTAGGGTCAAAAACTCGTTGTCTTCCACCGCCAGATTGAGCTGCTTTACCGGCACAATGTTGCGGCTGTAGGCTTTGGTGAGGTTTTGGAGTTCGAGTTTAGCCATGGTCTTTGGGGAGGTAGGGGAGTAGGGGGGTGGGAGAGTGGAGGGAAGGAGTGGTGAGTTCAAAATTGAAAGTTCAAAATTTTGAATTTTCAATTTTGCATTCCACCTCCCCATCACCCTTTCACAGAGCCGGAGGTGAGGCCTTGCACAATGCGGCGCTGGAAGAACAGCACCAGCAGCACCAGGGGCAGGGTGCCGACGACGGTGGCGGCGGCTAGGGGGCCGTAGGGCACCTCAAACAGGGTGGTCGCGCCGAGCTGGGCGGCGGCGACGGGGATGGTTTTCATGCCTTCGCGGGTCATGAAGGTGAGGGCAAACAGGTACTCATTCCAGGCGAAGATAAAGGCCAGAATGCCGGTGGTCACCAGGGCGGGCAGGGTCATGGGCAGCACAATGCGCCCGAGCATCTGCACGGTGTTGTAGCCATCTACACGGGCCGAGTCTTCTAAATCGCGGGGCAGCTGCTGAAAAAAGCTGCGCATCACCAAAATGGTGAGCGGCAGATTGATGGCGGTGTAGGGAATGATCAGTGCCAGATAGTTGTTGGCCAGCCCCAGGGCGCGCACCACTTCCAGCAGGCCCAAGAACAGCAAAATGTAGGGAAAGAGGGTGACAATTAGCACCGTCGCTAAAATCACCTGCTCTCCCGGAATTCGCAGGCGCGCCAGAGCGTAGGCCGCCGGGGAACCCAGCGCCAGACACAGCACCGTGGAAACAATCGCCACTAGAGCGCTGTTGACCATATAGATGTAGAACTGGTTTTGCCGAAATAGATCTAAATAATGGTCAAAGGTGAGCTGATCTAAGCCGGGGAAATAGACCACCGCATCGGAGGTGATGGCGGCGTTAGTCTTAAACGAGGTCAGCACCTGCCACAGCACTGGGGTCAGACTGAAGATGACGGTGAATGCGATCGCCACCCACAGCAGCACCCGCATCCAGGGGATGCCGCGATCGGTGGTTTGGGGTGGAGAGGCGGTAGTTTGGGGAAGGGTGGTCATGGGTGGATGGGGGAAGGGAGTTTAGATTGGGGATTTTGGATTAGGAGATGGCGGCTCTCACATTCAAAATTATTCAGTCTTGGCCCGCAGGCGCGAGAGATACAGCCAGGTCAACCCCACGACGGCCACCAGCACCAAAAACGTCACCGTCACCAGGGCGGCCCCGTAGCCAAAGTCCAGGTAGCGCATGACGGCGGCGTAGATATAGATCGACACCATCTCGGTAGCGCCACCGGGGCCACCGCCGGTCATCACCTGAATCAGGTCAAAAATGCCAAAGGACTGGGCAAAGCGAAACAGCATGGCAATCACAATCTGCGGCGCAATCAGCGGCAGCGTAATTTGCCGAAAGCTCTGCCAAGGGCTGGCCCCATCTAGGGCGTGGGCCTCGTAGAGGTCTTGAGAAATCGACTGCAGCCCCGCCAGCAGCAAAATCGCCACAAAAGACGTCGTCTTCCACACGTCGGCGGCAATCACTGCCACCATGGCCCAAAAAGGTTCCCCCAGCCAGTTCACCGGGCTGGCAATCAGCTGTAGCCGCAGCAGCAGGTCGTTCCAAACGCCAAACTCGGTGTTAAAGATCCAGCGCCAGGCCAGGGCAATTAGGGCGGTGGGCAAGGCCCAGGGAAGAATGGCGATCGTCCGCACCAGGCCGCGACCGCGAAAGGCTTGATCCAGGGCGAGGGCGATAATCAGGCCCAGAATTAGTTCGAAAAAGAGCGTGAATACTGTGAAAACCGCCGTATTTCGCATGCTTTGCCAGAAGCGGCCATCCCGCATCATCAGCCCGTAGTTATCTAGGCCAGTAAACACAGGCTCCAGGTTGGTGCTGAGGTTTTCGGTAAAAAAGCTCAGCCAAAAGGCCCGCAAAATCGGGAATGCGTATACCAACAGCAGCAAGAGCAGCGCTGGCAACAGCAGCAGCCACCCGGTTCGCTGCTCTCGCTGACGAATATAGTCCTTAGTCATAGTCCCTCTAATCCCTTACCCATCTGCCCCTTTCCCATCTATCGCATCACCCCTTTATCCCCAGCACCCGCCGGCTCTCTCCCGCCGCCGCCTGCATGGCCGCTTCCGGCGTCATCTGATTGGAAATAGCGGCACTCAGATAGCGTTGCAGAATGTCTGAGAGCTGAGCGTACTGCCCCACAGGCGGGCGAGGAATGGTGGTCTCGGCCACCTCTAGTAGCTGCTCATAGTGAGGGAATACGGCCAGCACATCTGGATCGGTGAACAGGGCGCGACGGCTGGGCACGTAGGCAAATTCGGTGACAAAGTCTTTCATCGGGCCAGGACTGGTGAAAAACTCCACCACTCGCCAGGCTTCCTCGGGGTGAGGGGTTGCAGAAGAAATGCCAAAACCCCATCCCCCTAGGCAGGCCGCAGACTGCTCGCCCTCAGCGTGCACCATCGGCTTGAGGGCAATGTTGCCCGCCACCGGAGAGCCCTCCCGGTTGGCCTCGGCCCAGACGTAGGGCCAGTTGCGCAGAAAAGCCACGTTGCCGTTTTCAAACTGGCGCAGGGAGTCTTCCTCGACGTAGTTGGTCACCCCCGGAGGAGAAACACCCTGGTCAATCACGGTCTTCATAAATTCAGCCGCCTGGATGCCAGCGGGCTGATCGAGCCCCACCTCCAAGGTGTCTGGGTCAATCCAAAAGCCGCCATAGCCCGCGACCAGTTCAACATAGTTAGTCACAATACCCTCGTACTGCAACCCTTGCCACGCAAACCCCCAGTCTACGTCGGTCTGCTCTTGAATCGCTTGGGAGGCGGCAATCAGATCGTCAAAGGTTTCGGGCGGTTCTAGACCCACCTGATCGAGCAGGTCGGTGCGGTAGTAGAGCATGCCCATGTCGGAGCGAAAGGGCATGCGGTACAGGCCGTCTTGGTACAAGCCAGCGGCCACGTCGGCCTCTAGAAAGTCAGAAAGATCGGCTTCACTGACTCGATCGGACAGGTCTAGCAGCCACCCAGCCGCCGCGAATTTGGGAATCCACACCACATCTGAAAACAGAATGTCGTAGGGCGAGTCGCCCAGCAGAAACGAGGTGGTGTAGAGGTTTTCGACGGCGTCGGCAGCGTTGGGGCCGCGCACCATCTCAATGCGAATGTCGGGGTTCTCGGCCATAAACTGCTCAGCCAAACCCTGCATTTGGTCGGCTTCTACGGCCCGCAGCAGAAAGGAAATAGTCACCGGCTGCTGGGGCCAAACCTGGGCCCCAAACAACACCGTGGCGGCAACGACAACCAAAGCCAACACAAAACGGCCGACACGCAGGCGACTGCGCCTCAGAATTAGAAAAAACCGATGTTCAAACAAAATTAAGCCCGGAAATCGAACATTCCCGGGCTATCTAAACCAGACATGCAGTTGTTGCAAAGCCGAAGCTCAAGTTCGGTACTGGCCAACCCAGGCATCCCCATAAAACCGGAACGCCGAGTCGGCAACCTCTATCCTAGGACAGATTTTACTAGCCGATTGCGCTACGGCTGAGCCGGCTCCGGCGTAGGAGCTGGCTGCAAGGGTGAGGTGGGTTCGCTCGGAACCAGGGGCAATGTAGGGGCACTGGGATCGCCATCAGGCTGCCCAAACCCAGGGGGAAGGGTTTGGCCTTCAGGCGTCTCTTGGGGAAAGCCCTCGGGAAATTGCTCCGGATCGTCGGTGGGTGCGGTGCCCTCTGGCCCCAGGGTGGTATCGGCGGGCAAGGTGGCTAGGGCAACGCGATCGCCCCCTACCGCCCGCAGCTCGTCGAGCACCACGACGACATCTTCATAGCGAGCGTCGCGGGCGGCGTAGAGCACAATCAGCCCGCCAGGGTTAACCTGGCTAAACTGACCGAGCACATCCCTGAGCAGCTCGATGGGTACGGGCTGCTGGTCAAGGTAAATCTGGCCAAAGCCATCAATGCTGACGTAGAGGCGATCGGCCCCCTGACCCACCTGCCCAGGCAGGGGTTGCCCAGTCTGGGCCGTGGGCAGATCTAGGTCAATGGCCTGCTGCCGGGTGAGGCCCACCGCCGCCAAAATAAAGAACGTCAGAATGCAAAAGATAATGTCGATCAGCGGCACAATCTCCAGGTGGACATCCTTGGAGGGGTTGTCGAGCAGGTCTAGTTTCATAGCGAGGGTTTCTCCGCAGAGGGCGCATCGGGCACAGCGGAATTTGGCTCAGGCAGAGCCTCCGCTGGTACCGGCACTGGCACTGGCACTGGCGACAATCCATGGAGCTGGGCCCAGCTCTGGCGGTAGAGCAGCTCTAGCTCGCTGCCCGCCTGACGAAACATTTTGGCCTGGCCAAACACAAACCCCTGAAATAGGCGATAGAAGGCCAGGGCGGTAATAGCCACAATCAAGCCGGTGGCGGTGCTAATCAGCGCCTCGCTGATGCCCAGGGAGGTGCCCGCTGTGGCATCCCCGCTGCCCAGGTCGCTAATTTGAATGGAACTGAGGGAGTTGATCAGTCCGAGCACGGTACCCAGCAGCCCCAGCAGAGGAGACAGGGCAATCACGGCCTCCAAAATTTTTTCGCCCCGGCTCATGGCCAGCAGTTCTTCGTTGGCCGAGGTTTCTAAGGCCAGCCGAAACACCTCTGGATCGGGGGATTGCAGCTTGAGGGGAGTCGATAGAAATCGCCCCATGGGCAGTGCGGTAGAGCGATAGGCAATATCGGCGGCGGCGGCCCAGTCGCGGCGGGCAGCCTCTAGCACGCGCCCAGACACCTCGCGCTCGCGGGTCAAAATGCGCGACCAAAACCAGATGCGCTCCAAAATGGTGCCCACGGCCAAGATCGAAAGTAGGAGCAGCGGCCACATGGCAATGCCGCCACGGGCAAATAGCTCAGGTATGTTCACAAGGATCCTCCTGTCACCACCGGGCCGGGCTGTCAGACGAGACAGAGCGACCTCTCTCGGGCAAAGCATAACAATTGTAGTGACTTTAGGGACGCTTCAACAGTTTCAGGCCAATTCTGTCGGGGGCGCTCAGTCACGGCTTTTTGGGCACGGCTTTTTGGGCAGGGCATCGAGGATCAAATCGGCGGTGCGCTGGCAAACGCCGGGGGGGCCAAGTTCTGCGCGCATTTTGGCGTAGCCATCCCGCATGGTCTGGCGAGCGGTTTCGCTGTGCAGCAGCTCTAGGGCCGCAGCGGCGATCGCCTCAGGGGTCGCCTCCCACTGCAAAAATTCGGGCACCACCGGCTGGTTTACCACCAGGTTGACCGGCGACACGTAGGGCACATCAAACTTGAGCAGGTAGTAGCCAATGCGGGCGCTGAGGGGATTAATGCGATAGGCGACCACCTGGGGCACATCCATCAGAGCAATTTCGAGGTTGGCGGTGCCCGACTTAGTAATGGCCACATCGGCGGCGGCGATCGCCCTCTGGCTGCCTTCACTTACCACCCGTCCGTTTAACCCATGGGCCGCTAGTCCCTGCTCAAAACTGGCCTGCAGCGCCGGAATCGACACCGGCAGCAAGAACGTGACCTGCGGATAGCGGGCTTGGATAATCTGCGCCGCCTTGAGCAGCACCGGCATCAGGTATTTCACCTCTTGCTGCCGAGAGGCGGGCAGCAGCGTCACCACCGGGGCATCTAACGGCAGGCCCAGCTGCTGGCGGGCAGCGACCGGGTCGGCGGGGGCGGGGTAGCGATCGACCAGGGGATGGCCCACCCAGGTGGTGTCGGCACCAAAGCCCCGGTAATAGTCGGCCTCGGCTTTGAAGATGGCCAGCATGCGATCGCTGCACTGCACCAGCCGCTCGGTGTCCTGGTTCGAAAAAGCCCACACCCACTGCTGGGGGGCGATGTAGTAGATCACCGGCACCTGGGGATGATGGGCTTTGAAGTAACTGCCCATGGACAGGTTGGGGTTCATGTAGTCGATTAAGACCGCCAAGTCGGGGGGAGAGATCTCCAGGGTGCGCTTGGCCTGGCGCTGCAGGCGCATGGAGGGCAGCACGTAGGGCAAGGCTTCCAAAATGCCTACTGAGCCAATGCCCGTGGTGTCGCCCATGAGCGCAGCCCCGGCCTGGGCCATGCGCGGCCCCCCCAGAGCCGTAATGTCGATGTCAATGGCGCGATCGCGCGATCGCTGCACCAGCGCCTCAACCAGCAGCGCCCCCTGCAGGTCGCCCGACACCTCGCCCGTGCTAATAAAAATTCGCCGTCCAGTGGGATCAGCCATCCGCTATGCTGCTCCCCAATTAATCATCATCGCTGTGCTTGCTCCGGCGGCGGCCTGGGGTCAACCCACGGCGATCGCTCTGCTGGGCCGCCCGCAAAAATTCGCTAAAGTGACGCACCAGATCGTTCGACTCATCCTGATTGAGCTTGGCCACCGCCTGACTGAGCGACTCGCCCGAGCGATAGACCAACCGGTAGGCCTGCTTCAGCTCGCGATAGGCCTGGGGGTCAGCGGTCAAGCCCGCCCGCTGCAGGCCCACCTGGTTGAGCCCCCGCACCTCAGCGGGGTTGCCGTTGACCAGGGTAAAGGGCGGCACGTCGCGATCGATGCGGCTCAGCCCGCCAATCATCACCAGGCGACCAATGCGCACAAACTGGTGCACCCCCACCATGCCGCTAATGCGCGCTCCCGACTCCACGTACACATGCCCCGCCAGCGCCACCGAGTTCGCAATAATCACGTGGTCTTCCACCACGCAGTTGTGGGCCACGTGGGAGTAGGCCATCAGCAGACAGTTGCTGCCCACCAGGGTAGCCGCCCCGGCATCGGTCGCCCGGTTGATGGTGACGTACTCTCGAATCAGGTTGTTGTCGCCGATCACCACCCGGCTCATGGAGCCGTCGTACTTGAGGTCTTGAGACTCTAAACCGATAGCAGCCCCCGGAAAAATTCGATTTTTAGCCCCAATGGTCGTCTGGCCGTCAACTACTACATGGGAGCCAATCTCGGTACCAGGGCCAATGGTCACCTGCTCACCAATCACCGCATAGGGGCCGATCTTGACGCTGGGGTGCACCTGAGCCCCCTCGTGAACCACTGCTGTGGGATGAATCAGGGTAGTCAACGGCCCGCCTCCAAAACCCAGAGATTGCAACATAGACACATGCCTTTCCTATTTCCCCTGGGGAGTTGTTGCCGACTCCACCACAGAGAACATTAGCTCACCTTCGCAGACCAGTTGCCCATCGACCTCAGCCCGACCCCGCATTTTGCCAAACCGCAGCCGCTTCATGGCCAACAGTTCTACGGTCATCACCAGCTGATCCCCAGGCACCACAGGGCGACGAAACCGCACCTTGTCGATACCCGCAAACACGCACAGCCCATCAACGCCCGGAATCTGCATTAGCACAATGCCCCCCACCTGGGCCATGGCCTCGACAATCAGCACCCCCGGCATAATCGGGCGACCGGGGAAATGCCCCTGAAAATGAGGCTCGTTAAACGTGACATTTTTGATGCCGATGGCCTGCTTAGCCGGAACATAGTCGATGATGCGATCGACCAGGGCAAAGGGATAGCGGTGCGGCAGCAGGGCGTAGATTTCTTCAGAACTGTAGCTGGTCTTGGGAACCGCCACCGGCTCTGCTGCCGCTGGGGTGGCTTCAACGCCATCTAGGGTTGTGGTCACGGGGCTCGATGCAGTTACGTCAATCACAATGGGGTGGGTCGGTATATTAAGGTGCAGCAGGCAAATATGCCTAGGTTGATTTTGCCACTAGAGGGTGCCATAGACGAGGGCCAGTTCCAGCGCCGCCGCCAACTCACCGTGAAGTCGATGGCTGGCTTTGTAGGCCACAATGTGAGCTGTGGGCAGGCCGCCCAACAGGCCGAGATCGCCAATTAGGTCAAGCATTTTGTGGCGGGCGGGCTCGTTTTCAAACCGTAATGGAGGGTTTAGCCAGCCCTCTTCGCCGCACACCAGGGCATTGTCAAGGCTGCCCCCTTGAATCAAGCCGCTCGCCCGCAGCTGCTCGATCTGGTGGGCCAGGCCAAAGGTGCGGGCCGGAGCCACAGCGGTGGCAAACCCCTCTGGGCCAAAGGGGGCAGCGCTGGGCAACCAGCTAAACCACTGGTTACCAATGGCGGCCACGTCAAAATCAATGCCGTAGGTAAACCGCGCTACCGGTGCCGGGAAAGCAGCCACAAAGGCATCTCCGTGGTGAACTGTCACAGGCTGTTCTAAATATGCCACGCTGCGCGGAGCATCCAGCTTTTGCTGCCCCGCCTGGCAAATCGCCTCGACCCAGCCCAGGGCCGACCCGTCCAGCAGAGGTACCTCCGGGCCAGTGATGTCAATGCGGACATTGTCAATCCCTAGCCCCACCAGCGCCGCTAACAGGTGCTCGACCGTGCGTACCGAAGCCTCCCCTTGACGCAGCTCGGTCGAGAGTAGAGTTGGGTTGACCGCTGCGAGGCTGGCGGGCACTGCGGGCTGGCCCGGCAGGTCAGTTCGCACGAAGTAACGACCCTGGCCTGGTTCCGCTGGCCCCAGGGTGACCGTAGTGGCAAGGCCCGAATGCAGCCCTACGCCCTGACGCTCTACCGCACTGGCCAGCGTGGTTTGCCCAGTGGTTGTGCCCCAGTTTGACCGGGCCAAGCGATCGCAGTCAAGACCTGTCTGCACCATTAGAAACGCTCCCCAAATCCGAAGTGAATGCGGCCCTCGCCCTGATTGTTAAAGCCATAGTCAACCCGCAGCGGCCCCAGGGGAGTCGAGACCCGCACCCCAGCTCCGTAGCCAATGCCGCTGCCGGGCTTACCCCGCGACGGGCCAGGGGCACCGGGTACGGCATTGCCGCTGCCCAAGTCACTGCCAACATCCAAGAACAGCGCCCCGCCCAAAAACGAAAATAGCGGGAAGCGGTATTCGGCGGTGAACTGAGCATAGCTGCGTCCGCTCCCCACTTCGCCCTCGTCATAGCCGCGAATGGAGTTGGTACCGCCCAACGCAAAGGCCTCGTAGGGCGGCACATCGCCCACAATGGTGCCGGCCTGGATATTGAGGGCCAGAGCCTGCGGCCCCTCCGCAAAGTTCAGCAAACTGAGGGGAATGTAGTAGCTGTAGCTGCCCCGCAGCCGATTCATAAAAATGCTGCCCCGCCCCAGGGGCACCGACTGCTCACTGTTGAGCCGCAGAATACTGCCGCTGGTGGGGTTAAAGGCATCGTTGCGGCGATCGAGGGTAGCGCTGACAGGAAAGGTCCACAGGTCATCCACCCCGCCGCTGCTAGCTGTTAGGGGATTGCCAGCAGCATCTACTGCGTTGACCCTGCCCCCCTGATCTCGAGCCGACACGTTTTGAAACAGCGTGCCCACGGCCACCGTCCAGCCATTGTCAAGGGGCCGACTAAAGGTAATGCCGGTACCCAGGCGGCGAATGCGCACCTGATCGCCGTTGGCTAGGTTGATCGGATTAGGGCCATCCTCAAAGTTGAGGTTGTTGGCCGAGCGGGCAAAGGCCGTGGCGGTGTAGGACGTTCGGAAGGGGTCGCCCGCAATCCAGGGATCTGTAAAGGACAAATCAAACAGGATATCTCGGGTGCTGATCTGAGCTTCAGCGCTGAACTTTTGGTTATTACCGCCAAAGTTATCTTGACGGAAGCTGACCGTGCCGAAGAGGTCGCCGGTAAAGTTGAAGCCTAGACCAGCGGCGACTGAGCCCGTGTTGCGCTCAGACACATTGACGATCAGCTTGACTTTGCGGGGGTCGTCTTCGGCGGGTTCTAGCCCCGGCACCACATCCTCAAAAATTCCCAGGCCAAATACCCGTTGAAAGTCTTGCTCAATGCGGGCCTGGTTGAACACTTCGCCGGGCTCGGTGTCAAACTCGCGGGTGATGATAAAAGGCCGAGTCCGCCCTCGCACAGGGTTGCCCTCATCGTCAACCGACTGACCTATGTCGTTGATGTAGCGTACCTCGATGCTTTCAATTACCCCCTCTGCCACCTCTAGGGTAACGACGCCATCGGGCGAGACCTGGGGAGCGGCAACCACCTGGGCCAGCACGTAGCCCTGGTCTTGGTACCACTGGTTGAGTTCTAGAATGCCTTCCTGAAAGTCAATCAGGTTGATAATCTCACCCTTTTGTTCGTCAAAGATGTCATCGACGATGGTTTGGGGCAGCACCTCGTTGCCCTGCAGCCTCACGTCGGTGAGCACCGGATTGGGTTGAACCAAAAAGGTAACGCGTACCCCCAGATCGGTGTCTTCGGGCTGGGCATCGACATCGGCGAAGTAACCGGTGGCAAAAATGCTGTTGATATCCTGCTGGAGCTGGGTGCGGGTAGTTGTGCGCCCGGCCTGGGTTTCAATGACGCTGTAGATCAGGTTCTCAAGGGCCGGGTCGAGCTCACCCTGATTGGGCTGCACCTGAACTTCGGCGACTAGAACTCGGGGTTCTTCGACCTCGGCAGCTGGTTCTTCAGGGTCTGCTTCGGCGGGCTCGTCGGCTGCTTCGTCGGTAGACTCATCCGTGGGCGCGGCTTCCTCGGGAGTCTCGGTTTGCCCAGACTGGGACTGGTTACGGCGCTGCACAGCTCCATCTAGGATGCGCTGGGCCTCTTCGCGGGTGATTTCGCGCTGGGTGCTGGGGGTTTGGGCCAGCTGAGCACTCTCTAGCTGGGCATTCTGTTCAACAATAGACTCTGAGTCAGGGGCGGGCGAGAGGGCCGTGGCAGCATCGGCGGTGGTCTCACCCTCAACGGAGCGGTAGCCGTCGATCGCACTCTGAAGAGTTTCGGCGACGGGGCTAGGCCCGAGGTCGGGCTGAATCTGGCCGAAGTCGATAGTGCTGGCGGGATCGGAAGTGCCTATAACCGGCTCGGCCAGGGCGGAAGCACTTTGGCTATAGCCCGGTTCGAGGGGCTCCGAGGGTTCGGCTTCGGAGGGAGCTGACTGGACAACTGATTCTGGGGCGTCTGGATCGGCTTGGGCCGGGGCAGCAATTAGCCCTACCAGCCCAGAGGTGGCCAACACGGCCAATAAATAATTAGGAGAAACCCGCATCTAAACACACCTGCTAAACACGTCCACACACCAATCAAAGGACCCTCTCCCGGGCTGAGAGCCAGGGAAAACTGCCCTGGGCGGGCCGCTGCCCCCACAATCGGACAAATTCTACCGCATTGATGGTGCTAATTCTTGGCCGATTGTGCCGCCACCTTTTCTAGCACACGCTGGTAAGCCGCTTCGACCTGGCCCAAATCTTGCCGAAAGCGATCTTTGTCGAGCACCCGTTGAGCTTCGTCGTCGGTGGTTTGATCCCACAGACGGCAGGTGTCGGGGCTGATTTCGTCGCCCAGCAAAATCTGCTGTTGGGCATCAAGGCCAAACTCCAGCTTGAAGTCCACCAGGGTGATGGCGCAGCCCCTAAAGAAATCCGTCAGGATTTGATTGATGTTGAGAGCAAGACGGCGCAGGGTGGCGATCTGTTCCTCACTGGCGATCGCCATGGCGCGAATACGATCGCCTGTCAGCAGCGGGTCGCCCAAGTCGTCATTTTTATAGTAAAACTCCACCAGGGGCGGAACGAGGCGCTGGCCCAGGGGCAGACCAGTCTGCTTGCAGAGGCTGCCCGCCGCCAAATTTCTAACGACGACTTCGAGGGGGATGATCTGGAGGGCTTTGACCCGCATGGTGCGATCGCCCGTCGTCTCCAACCAGTGGGTAGCAATGCCCGCCGCCTCAAGCTGCTGAAACAAATAGGTAGAGATGGCGCAGTTGATCTGCCCCTTGCCGACAATCTGGCCTTTCTTTTGAGCGTTAAAGGCAGTGGCGTCGTCTTTAAAGTAGGTGAGCAGCACCGCCGGGTCGTCGGTGGCGTAAATAATCTTGGCCTTGCCTTCGTAGAGTTTTTCGCCGAAATTGTTTTCGCCAGACATGTTTTCGCCGGAAGTATCACCAGAGGCCATGGTCGTAGGGCGGTATCAGGGACATCCCATAGTAGCGCTCTGAGTTCATCCTTGGTTTGCTCAGGGGACACCCTTGGGTTCCCCATCGCGCTGTACCCTTAGTTAAGTAACTGTCACCATCGCGCAACGCTCCATGGCCACCATCAACGACAACTATCTCAAGCTCAAAGCGGGCTACCTGTTCCCCGAAATTGCTCGCCGGGTGGCGGCCTTTGCCGAGGCCAACCCCGATGCGCCAATTATTAAGCTGGGCATTGGCGATGTGACTGAGCCCCTGCCCGAAGCCTGCCGCACCGCCATGGCCATAGCCGTGGAAGATATGGGCGATCGCGCCTCCTTCCACGGCTATGGCCCCGAGCAGGGCTACCTCTGGCTGCGCGAAAAAGTTGCCCAGCACGACTTTCAAGGCCGGGGCTGCGACATCGACGCCAGCGAGATTTTTATCTCCGACGGCTCTAAGTGCGACTGCGGCAACATTCTCGATATTTTTGGCAGCAATAACTCGATCGCCGTCACCGATCCGGTCTACCCCGTCTATGTAGATACCAACGTAATGGCTGGCCACACCGGCCCCGCCAACGAAACCGGCGAGTACGGCGGCCTCACCTACCTGCCCATCAGCGCCGAGAATGCCTTCACCGCCAGCATCCCCCACGAAAAAGTAGACCTCATCTATCTCTGCTTCCCCAACAACCCCACCGGGGCGGTGGCCAGCAAAGAGCACCTGCAAGCCTGGGTCAACTATGCCCGCGCCCACGGATCGATCATTCTGTTCGATGCCGCCTACGAGGCCTTCATTACCGATCCGGCCATTCCCCACTCTATTTATGAGATCGAGGGAGCGCGGGAATGTGCGATCGAGTTCCGCTCTTTCTCTAAGAATGCGGGCTTTACCGGCACCCGGTGTGCCCTGACCGTCGTACCCAAAACACTCATAGGCAAAGCTGCTGACGGTAGCGAGGTCGCCCTCCACGGCCTGTGGAATCGCCGTCAGTCCACCAAGTTCAACGGCGTCTCATACATTGTGCAGCGGGGAGCCGAGGCGGTCTATTCTCCTGAAGGCCAAGCCCAAACTAGAACCCTAATCGACTTTTACATGGAGAACGCCCGCATCATTCGCGAGCAGCTCACCGCCGCAGGCATCGCCGTCTACGGCGGCGTCAATGCCCCCTACGTGTGGGTCAAAACCCCCAACGACCTGACCAGCTGGGACTTTTTTGACAAGCTGCTGCACAGCTGCCATGTGGTCGGCACTCCCGGCTCAGGCTTTGGATCCGCAGGCGAAGGCTACTTCCGCATTTCGGCCTTCAACAGCCGCGAAAACGTCAACGAAGCCATGCGCCGCGTCACTGAGAAGTTTCGCGGGTAGAGTAGTACACTTACTCAGCTTGGGGCTTAAGGGGGCCGCAGCAGAGTTTGGCTAGATACAGCTTGGTCTGCCATGCTTGAATTTATAAGTTAGTAGAGCGCTAGCGGCACCCAACCAAGCCCATCGCTGTTGCGTGTCCCCTCCGGAGACGCTGAGCGCAAAGCCTATGCCTTTGTCTGTTGCTGTCAACGGCTGCAAGATGATGCGAATTATCCAGTGTGAGCCAGAACGGCATGGAGAAAAGATTCTAGCGCTCTTGAATGATGCCATTCTCAATTCTACAGCGCTCTACGATTACAAGCCTCGAACCACTGAGATGATGACTGAGTGGTTTGATGCCAAAATCAAGGGAAACTTTCCTGTAATCGGGATTGAGAATGAGTCAAGCGACCTGATGGGCTTCGGAAGTTACGGCACCTTCAGGGCGTGGCCAGCTTACAAGTATTCGGTCGAGCACTCAGTTTATGTCGATGCTCGTTTTCGGGGTCAGGGCATTGGGAAGCGCTTGCTGCAAGAACTGATTGCCGCCGCGCAGGAGCAAAATTATCATATTCTCGTAGCAGGTATCGACACTACCAACTCAGGGAGTATCCACCTTCACGAGAGTCTAGGCTTTATTCACTGCGGCACTATTCGACAGGCTGGTTTCAAATTTGGCCGATGGCTAGATCTGGCCTTCTATGAGCTGGTGCTACCTACACCAGTTAACCCCAATGATGACTGAGGGTGAATGTCGTGCCATTCATTTCTGCTATTCGCATTCCTCATCTGCAATTTTAAGGAAGCTCGACCATGCTCACCATCGCGCTGCCCAAGGGCGGCATGCTCAAAGACAGCATTCGCCTGCTGCAAGCCGTTGGCCTCGACTTTAGCCTGTTTCAAGACAGCGCCAACCGCCAGCTCCAAATTACCGACCCCACCGGCCAGGCCAAAGGATTGCTGGTGCGCGCCCAGGATGTGCCCGTGTATGTGGAATACGGTCAGGCGCAGCTAGGCATGGTCGGCTATGACGTACTGCGCGAGAAAAAGCCTGCCGTGGCTCACCTGGCCGATCTCGGCTTTGGCGGCTGTCGCCTATCGGTGGCGGTGAAGACCAACAGCCCCTACCGCTCGGCGCTGGATCTGCCTGCCCACAGCCGGGTGGCTTCTAAATACGTCAACTGCGCCCGCGACTATTTCGAGAGCCTAGATTTGCCGGTAGAAATTGTGCCGCTCTACGGCTCGGTAGAGCTGGGGCCGATTACGGGCATGTCGGAGGCGATCGTGGATCTGGTTTCCACCGGCAAAACCCTGAAGGAGAACAACCTGATGGAGCTGGAAGTGCTCTACCACAGCACCGCCCGGCTGATTGCCCACCCGCTGAGCTACCGGGTCAACCCCTACGGATTGAAGGATCTGATCGATCGCCTACGTGAGCAAGCCGCAGCCGTTGCGGTGTAGATCTCTGGCGATCGCGCGATCAATCGGTCGGCGGTAGCAGGTGCCCTGGCCCAAAATCTGTCACTATAGAGGTAGCAGTACGATTTGTGTATCGACAGCTTCGGCATTCAACAAACGCGATCGCGTTTGAAGTGTTCGGGTTACAGATTTGAGCTGGCGCAAACGCCGCCGCCCATTCATTTAAGTCCTGGCATTTAAGTCTTAGTCAGGGCGTCTGTAGTCTGTTTGGCAATGCTGGTCCCAAATTTCGTTGCATCTTGACCTATATCGAGATCGGAAGAACTGCCGCTGAACAGCACTGGGGATGTCATTCGCCCTAGCGGCAGCTGAAGACAGTTCAGGTGTGGCAAGCCAGTTGTGGCAGAAAATTGGGTACCAGTAAGTCGCGAGCGAGCGAGTCGTTGCTGACAGCTGCTGCTCCCCGACGAAATTTGGAGGCCCCATTTGACTTCACCACAGGCAAAGCCAGAGCTAAACTTCTGGCAACTTTGGAATATGAATATTGGCTTCTTCGGCATTCAGTTTGGCTGGGGATTGCAAATGGCCAATACCAGCGCCATCTTCGAGCACCTGGGGGCGGATGCCGATCAAATTCCTATCCTGTGGTTAGCGGCTCCCCTCACCGGACTGATCGTTCAACCCATTATCGGCAATCTGAGCGACAACACTTGGGGGCTGTTAGGTCGCCGCCGCCCTTACTTTTTAATTGGGGCTGTCTTTGGTTCTCTAGCGCTGCTGTTGATGCCCAATGCGGGCAGTCTGTGGATGGCCGTTGGCTTGCTGTGGATTCTAGACACAGCCGCCAATATCAGCATGGAGCCCTTTCGGGCCTTTGTCAGCGACTTGCTACCCCCCAAGCAGCGTACCAAGGGCTTTGCCATGCAGAGCTTATTCATTGGCCTGGGGGCAGTGCTGGCCTCCGCCCTGCCGTGGTTGTTGTCAAATGTCTTTAAAGTGCAGGCCAGCACTGCCAACGACGTGCCCTTAGCCGTCAAAATGTCGTTTTACACGGGGGCCGTCTTCTTTTTGGGCACCGTTTTGTGGACCGTGCTCACCACCGAAGAGCGCCCTCCCCGCGATATGGAGGCTTTTAAGGAGCAGCAGGAGCGGCGGCTAGGGGTCGGTGCCACGGTTCGAGAAATTGTCACCGCCTTTCGGCAAATGCCTGCCACCATGCGGCAGTTGGCCTGGGTACAGGGGTTCAGCTGGCTGGGCATGTACTGCGTCTTTTTGTACTTTCCTACGGCGGTGGCCCACAACTTGTTTGGCGCGACTGATGAGGCTTCGGCCCTCTACAGCCAAGGAATTGAGTGGGCGGGCATCTGCATTGCGGCCTACAACGCGGTTTGTTTTGGGGCGTCGTTTTTGCTGCCTCGATTGGCCGCTGCGACCAGTCGCCCGATCGCCCATGCGCTCTGTCTCGCCTGCGGCGGGTTGGGGTTGATTTCGCTCTGGTTTGTGCCGTCGCCTCGCTGGGCGCTGCTGCCTATGCTGGGTCTAGGGATAGCCTGGTCGAGCCTTCTGTCGTTGCCCTATGCCATGCTGGCTGGGGCTTTGCCTGCCCGCAAAGGCGGCATCTACATGGGCATTTTCAATATGTTTATTGTGCTGCCCGAGATTATTATCTCGCTGGGCTTGGGGTGGATTATGGCCCATCTGCTCGACAACAACCGCTTGCTGGCGGTGGTGCTGGGCGGGGTTTGCTTTTTAATTGCTGTACCCCTGACGCTGCGGGTGAAAGAAGCCACTCCACAGCCAACTGTTCCAGCGACGCTGCAACCGGCACTGGAATCGGAGGCAGTTGCAAAATAAAGCTGGGTTGGGTGCGGTCGCAGGCTTTGCAACTCTAGATAGTTTCAAGCAGCTAAAACGCTTGTTCTCTTACTAAATTGGCTAGTAGTGTGCTATTTTCCTCTCACTACCACAGGGTTGACCAATGCTGGAAGGTTTAGCTTACCTGCACTACAGCTGCATCTACGAACAAAACGACGAAACAACACACATCTGCCTCAAACCCCTCAAGGGTTTAGTGGGGCTGTCACTAGCATTTTGCGCATACATCACAGGCTCCCAATCGACCGAAGCGGCACCTACTAATTTAGAGCTTGGAGACCCAGGCGCAGACGTCGAGTACTTAAAAGAGCGCCTCCGTGAAGCGTGGTGCTTGCCTCAAGCAATAATGAATAACGATAGCTATGACGAAGTGACAGCCGCCGCCGTCAAAAGTTTGCAGCGGCAGCATGGCCTGCTGATGAGTGGCGTTGTTGACGAACAAACTGCTAAAGCGATCGAAGACGGCAAGATGTGTTATGCACCAGAAGATAACGCCGCCCTAAAGCTTGGTGATGAGGGCGAGGAGGTGCGCCTATTGCAAACTCAGCTCAACAACTGGGGCTTTCCGCTAATCAGTCAACGACTGCAAGTAACAGGCACCTTTGATTCTGCGACCCAAGCTGCTCTTGAGGAATTTGAGCAGTTTTTCGGTTTAAAGGAAGATAGCATCTTTGATCCCCTAGATTCTGAAGTTCTTTGGACGCCAAGAGCATTAGCCTTGTTAAGGCATCTAGACAGTAAAACTTTTGGGGAAATTGCCCCCGCACTTGCAAACTTGCAGCCAAAAGAAAAATCTCAAATCATCTCGACCGTCGCTGCACAGATGAAGAGTGGTGGAAAATACACTGAGCCATTGGCCAGTGGTGCCGATGGCTCGACGTTGACATATTCAGCGACGATTCTAGGCATCCTGAAAGCTGATGCGCAGGATGAGGTTCCTACTCTAATAGCATTACTCTCTAGTAAGGATGCTTCCGTTCGAGCCAGTGCTGCTGAGGCGCTAAGTCACATGGGAGTCAACGCCCAAGAAGCCATCCCGCGTCTTGTAACTCTGTCATCTAATGCAGGTGAGGAGCATAACGTCCGCAGCAAGGCTATTGAGGCGTTGGGTTATATTGGTGGTGACGAGCAAAATCGTGTCATTCCCGCCTTGCTTACAATTGCAAAAGACGAAAATAATGACGAAATTTTTATTCGAAGTGGTGCTATTAAAGCAATAGGAAATGTCGGAGCGGATGCTAATCAAGCTGTTCCTGATTTACTGAAAATTGCAGAAGATGAAAATAGCGGCAATACTATTAGGAACACTGCTATTGAAGCGCTAGGTAATATTAAAGCAGATGCAGAGCGAGTTATTCCAAGTTTAATCTCGCTTGCAAAAGGTAAAGATAATTCAGATCCTACAAATTCAGAAGAAGAGATGCGTAAAAGCATGAGAGAAGGTATAAGGGCAACTGCCGTAAGCTCGATCGGAAAATTTGGTCAAGATGCAGGACATGCAGTTCGTCCTCTAATAGAATTGCTCAATGATAAAAGTGAGTCTGAATACTTTGCCGAGAAAATAATTGATTCTCTGATTGAAATAGGCCCGGCCGCAAAAGCAGCGGTGCCAACTCTAATCACTCTATTTGATGACTGGGAATACTCAGAAACGAATCTGGATGTTCAAGAGCAAAGCATAAATGACGAATTTTCTACTATAAGTGCAACAGGATTTTGCGGTGAAGCTCTTAGTCGAGAAAAGGTGGCACTTGCTATCGCAAATATTGGTCCTGAGGCTGTCCCTGAGCTAATAGAGGCTTTACAGCATTCAGATGAAAAAGTCCGTTATGGTGCTGCTTTTGCGCTGAGTAAAATGCCGCCCACTACAACTGGTGATGCAGTTGAGCCCTTGCAAGCTGTGATGAAAAACCGAAATGAAAACATCACTATTCGGTGGAGAGCTGCTTCTACTCTTCAAGCAATGGGATCAGATACTCAAGACTTTTTTTTACAAAACAATCTTGAAGACTTGAGTACTCGCCGCGAAAAGAGGAATGATCCCTCAGCCTTTGCTTTTAACGAGTACATCGGTCAATACGTCAAGTACGCTGGCTGTGGTGATGATGGTCAGACAATAGCAAATTGTTTCTTGAATCGAACGTGCAAATAATTGGAGAAGAAATTTTTGATTTCTGTCAGAAGCTTGGCCAAGTGAGTATTTGCTTGCAGGTTAGAAATTCCAGCTTTACAGTTGTACATTCATTGAGCCAGGCTGCTTAGCTTCATACAGTAAGTTGTATCATCACCGCTCGTAGCAATGACTACAATCTCTGACCATAAGAATTTACGGAGGAGGTTGCGAGAAGGGAGATTATTAGACGGTATAGATTTAAGTAGTGCTGATATCCGAGGAGTAAACTTTGCCAGCCTAAGCTTAATAGCTACTAATTTCGAGGGCGTTCACACTGGCCCAAGTTTCGGATGGAATATTGGCCTGTCAGTTGGCTTACTGTTCCTAAGTACGATAGTCAGTCTTATATCTGCTTATATAGGAGCGTTTGTTGCAACCGCAATTCCAATAACGGCAACGGTCACCGGAAAAGTTTTTGCTGTCACAGCTCCATCACTGTTGTTTGTCGCATTTATTGGAATTGCGCTTTGGCGAGGTTTTGGTAATTTGATGTGGGGATTTGCGCTTGCTATTACAGCAGCGATTACAATTCCTCTTGTGCTTCCAACAATGAACAATACAAAACTCATATTCCTGATTTTTGTATTTGGACTCGCTGTTGAAATTACTGCCGTAGTGGCCGGAACAATTGCTGTAACAGCAGCTCGGATTTTGTCCGACAAATGGATGATTGCTTTGGTCATCCTGGCTATTCTAGCTGGTGCTCCACTAGGAACAATATCTGGCGCTGAAGGTGCAACGGAAACACCTGTGACTTTAGCGGTGATGGCTGCGGTTCTGACGTTTTTGGTCTTGTTAGGGCTAAGTGTGTACATCAGCAAGCAAGCGGTCGCAGATGACTCTAGATATAGTTTAATTCGCAAGATTGCGATTGCAGTCTGTAGCTATAGAGGAACGAGCTTTCAAGAAGCCAATCTGACCAATGCTAATTTCACCGCAGCCAAACTCAAGCAAGCTGATTTTCGTCAGGCAAATCTTACTCGTGCTCGTTGGTTTCAATCAATAGATCTTTCTAAAGCACGAACAACTGGAACTTATCTAGATAATCCTAAAATTCGTCAGTTAGTGGTTACCCTCAACGGGCAAGACCAAAATTTTGATCATATGGACTTACGCGGCCTCAACTTGCAGGGTGCTAACTTAGCAGATGCCAGCTTCATTGGCACCAAGCTCAGCGAAGCAACCTTAGAGGGCGCTAACCTCGATCGCGCTAAGCTCGTGCAAACACAGCTTTATTGTGCCAATCTCAGCGGTGCTAGCTTAACCGGGGCAATCATCCAGGACTGGAGTATTTCAACCGACACCAGGTTTGACGGAGTGAAGTGCGACTATGTCTATATGCAGTTGCCCACCAAAGCCGACCCCGACCCCTGCCGTAAACCCGACAACCGTAACGAGAACTTTGAACCGGGCGATTTCGCCGATTTCATTGCGCCTATCATCAAAACATTGAACCTTTATCAAACCCAGAATGTTGATCTGCGAGTTGTGGCGCAGCAGTTTAAAACGTTAGACTTGTTTCACCATGAAGGCATTGATCCGGCGGCGGCGGCAGTTGCACTCAAGCAGCTAGCCGAGCACTACCCCGAAGCAAATCTCGAAGTCGTCGCTCTCGAAGGACGGGGCGACGACAAAGTGCGGTTGCAGGCCAAGGTCAAGGGCATCGCCGATCGCTCTCAGCTTAGTGCCGAATATTTCGCCGCGTATCGTGAGATGTCGGCGATGCCCTACGCCGACCTACAATCTCTACTAGCAGGCATGGCAGAAAAAGACGAGCGGATTCGCAGCCTTGAGAATATGGTGACGACAGCGATTAAAAGCGACAAGTTTTACGTTGAAACCGTTTATAGTTTGGGGGATACCGTGACCGAAAAAAGTTCAATCAACATCAATGCCGGTGGTGACATTGGCAGCCTCAGCGGCATCGTGGGAGGTAACGTCAGTGGCGTTATGAACCTTGGTACCATTAGTGGTAACGTCACTAACTCGATTGGTCAACTCCCGGATGACTCTGCAGAGAAAGCCGAACTAAAAGCTTTACTACAGCAGCTTCAAGCCGCGATCGAAGCAGAGCCAGCTCTTGAACCTGGCGACAAAGCTGAGGCACTTACCCAAGTTCAAGTATTGGCTGAGGCCGGGCAAAATCCTGAAGATGACGCTATGCAAAAAGCCGCTAAAACGGCTATGAAAATATTAAAGGGCACAACCGCAGGACTATCTGAGACAACAACGTTTGTTACAGAGTGCGCTAAGCTGCTACCCGCAATATCGAGTTTGTTGCTTTTGCTATAGGTACTTGGCGAAGATTCTATCGATTTGCTTTGCAGAGATGCATTGTGCATCCCTTACGACCAAAGAGTTCAAACGAACAAGCCCCATGTTGGGACAAGGGGCTTTCGAGTAGAGCAGGAACTTTGCTTTAAAGCGATCGCACCTTCTCCAGTACCTGATTCCGCTGTCGCTCAGCACTGAGCGGCTTGTGGGTGAGCAGCGACACCGCCACAAAGGCCACCAGTCCCAACAGCGGGCTAATCAGCGTAGGGAAGCCGTCAAAATCGGCGGTAAACAAACCATTGGGGAAATACAGCAGGGTGTTGTCAACCCCAAACATCGTCGGCATCAGCGAAAACATCAGCAGGCGCGACAGCGATCCCACCGCAATACAGGCCAGCGCCCCCTGCCGGGTCGCCTTGGCCCAAAACAGACCACCAATCAGCGGCACCACCAGCCCTGCAAAGCTCATATCAAAAGCCAGCAGCAGCAGCACCCCAGTCTGGGGTACCTTCAGGCCCAGCACCACCCCCACCACCGTAATGACCACCGCCATCAATCGGGTGATCAGCAGCAGCTTGTCGCCGCCGGCTCCGTGGGCGGTGGCGTGGCGAATGCCCACAACGTTGTGGGCCAGTACAGAAGACGTTCCCAAAATGGCCCCATCCGCCGTCGATAAAGAGGCCGACAAAATCGCCGCCAGCACCAGCAGGCCCAGCAGCGGCGGAATCACTCCGTCGAGCAGGGCAAACAGCACCGGGCCGTCGGGCACAATACCCGCTTGACTGAGAATGCCGTTAGCTCCCAGCGCAATAATTGAGAAAGGAATACCGATAATCAGCGTGCCAGCAGAGGCAATAAAGCAGGCTCTCTGCGCGGTTTCGGGGCTTTCGGCGGCAAAAATGCGGGCCATAAAGTCGATCGCCACCATATTGCCAAACCCCAGGGCAATAATGCTCGCCCAGTTAATTGCCGCCCCAGAACTCACAGCGGTGAGCTGGTCGATCGCCCCAGGCCCCATACCGGGGTCAACGGTCAGGCCAAAGTTAGCCAACACAAACGCCAGCAGTGCCCAGGCCCCCACTAAAGCAATCATCACCTGAATAAAATCGGTGTAGGCCACCGCAAACAGCCCGCCCGATACCGTGTATACCAGCACCAGCAGCGCCAGCAGGGTAATACCGCCAAAGTAACTGGTGCCCAAAAAGTTTTGGAACATGTACCCCCCGGCCACCAGGTTGCCTGCCAATAAAAAAGAGAAACTCACGCACATAATGCAGGCAGCAATCAGCTCTACGGTGCGGCCATACTTGACCCGGTAAAAGTCAGGAATGGTGATTAGCCCCATGCGGTTCATGGGTTTGGCCAAAAACAAACCCGTCAACAACAGACACAAGGATAACCCCAGGGGCAGCGCCGCCCCCGCCCAAAAGCCAAAGGCCGACGAGAGATCGGTGTTGCCTAGGGTGGCGTTAGAGTCAACCGATTGCGCCATCAGCGTGGCGGCAGCTAAGGGCAAAGCCAACCCTCGACCTGCTACCAAAAAATTAACGCTATCGCCCTTAATCTGCTGCGAGGCCCACACCCCAATGCCGAGGGTACCCAGCAAAAAGGCAATGATGCCGTAGGAAAAAATGCTCTGTTCCATACCGTTTAAGCTCCTGACCTACTGTTGATGACCATCGAGCGGTAGATACCAAAAGCCCAGGAGCAAATGCAGACCGCCTGCGGCCTACATCTTTCCTCCCGGGCTTTTATCCCTCCGTGAACCAGGTCGTCACAGGTCGTACCCGGCTGCACCTCTTGGACCAGTCACTGAGCGCTTTGGGAATAAACCTTCCCTCGGCCCAGTCGGAACCCTAGATGCTATGCTCTCAAGCTTGTCAAGAAAACGAATACCTTGCGGACTACACGCCGCACTTGGTATGCCGACAGTCGATCTGCCAAGGGGCAAATCGATTTCATCTATACGTATCAATTGGTTTAGGGCGGGTCAGTATCAGCCAATACGATTGGCAGACGGCAATATCAGGTGCTCCTAACTTTTGAATGCCCCATCCAACGCCATTAGCCAGGTCATCGTCAGATCAACTCATCACTCTTGATCGGCCGATCGCCCAGTAGGATGTAAAACGTTGCATTCTAAACGTTGCCGTCATGTTTATCGACTACATCACCCTGATGCTGATCAATATGGTTGCAGGGCTGGTGCTGCTGGCCGATTTTGTCTATCGCGGGCTAGACGGGGCCAACCTCAAACGCTGGATACCGGGCTTTGGGTTGGTGGGGGCGATCGCCCTCGTCACCGGCCTGCACATGACCCTAACCTGGCCCGTACCGGGTAGCTTCAACATTTCCTTTGGTGAAACTACAGTGCTGTTTGGCGGTCTGTACGTGGCGGCGGCGATCGCGATCGCCCAGGGCTGGGATTTGCTCTCGCTGGCGGTCTACGCCTTTTTTGCGGGCCTCACTTCGGTGGTCGTGGGGGCACGCATTATCAATTTGGGGCAGACCCAGCAGCCGCTAGTGGCTGGGTTGGGCTTTGTTTTGACTGGTCTGGGCGGAGTACTGGCGGCCCCCACGCTGGTGTACCTGCGCGGCAACAAAAACTGGCGCACCCTGGGGGCAATCGTGCTGCTGGTGGCGGCACTGGTGTGGGCGATCATTGGCTTCCGCGCCTACTGGGGCCATATGGAAGGCTTTAGCGAGTGGCAGCCTCCGGTGATGCGGGTCGAGCCTTAGCTTGCATGCGATCGACAAAAGCTAAGATGGCAGGACAATCCCAGAACAAGTCGGCTGGCGAGTCGCCACTAAAACGTTCTAGCCCAGGACTACAGCAACTACTTAGTAGACAGCCGTGGCCCTGGGCTTAATATTTGTTTACACTCAAAGAAAGCCCTTAGATTCTGCTGCCATGCTGCTTCAGCCCGACCAACGCACCAAGCTCGATGAGTCTAGCGACACTGCTTTCTACGATGCCCCCCGCTTCGTCACCCATGTAGACGATGGCTTCATTCAGCAGCTCACAGACCTCTATCGCCAGCGGTTAACTCCCAACAGCCGCATCTTCGACATGATGAGCAGCTGGGTCTCACACCTGCCCAAAGAGATTGCCTTTGAATGGGTTGAAGGCCACGGTTTGAACGCCGAAGAGCTGGCCAAAAACCCCCGCCTCAACCACTACTTTGTGCAAAACCTCAACGAAAATCCTAAGCTACCGTTGGATGACCAATCCTTTGATGCGGTGCTGAACACGGTGTCGGTACAGTACCTGCAGCAGCCTGAGGTAGTGTTTGGCGAGATCTACCGCATTCTCAAGCCGGGCGGCATCGCCATTGTCAGCTTCTCAAATCGCATGTTTTATCAAAAGGCGATCGCTGCCTGGCGCGACGGCAGCGAAACCCGTCGAGTCAATTTGGTTAAAGGCTACTTTGGCTCAGTGCCAGGCTTTAGCAACCCAGAGGTAGTCGCCCACACCCCTAGCGTTCCGTCTATTCTGCAAATGCTAGGTATGGCCGGTGGCGACCCCTTCTACGCCGTCATCGCCGAACGCCAGGAACCTTTGGTGTCCAGCTAGCCTTGGCCCAGCAGTGAAAGCTAGTGAATTAAGCGCCGAACAGTACGAGGGTACGATCGCTAATGGCCTTTAAATTGCGGCTCAGATCATTGCGAATGTGCCGCTCGATCAGCGCCACTGGCATCGCGCGGGGAGGCAAAATCACCAGATCATAGCCTAGGCAAACTACCTCGCCAGCAGTATCTTTCACCGGCTCCAGCGTCCATTTACCCTCAAACTGGCGGAAATCACCTTCTACCATCGAGAACCGCAGTTCTTTAGGGAACGACTCAACCATATCCAGCACCACGCGGGCACAAAACTTGATGTTGAGAAAGCATTGGGAGCCAATTTGCTCTAGCCGAATGCCTCCTTCAGGATGACTCAACCGCTGGCTGTGGGAGAGGTTGGGAATAAAACTCGACAAGTTGTTGTAATCGGTCAGCACCTGCCAAACCTGGTCAGCCGTGGCTGGAATATGGGTAGAGGCCAAGAGACGACGCTGCTGCCCCGCCAGCTTTTCGGTGTGGATAGTAACACCTGATGCCTGGGCAGAAACCTCAGCGTCTAAGAGCGCCGATTCAAGGTTGGGGGTTTCGGGGGTGATCGCAGTCATGGGTTAAAACCAGCCATTAACGGTGTAGTTTGGCCAGGCCACCACGCCTGTGCCCAGAATACCAGCAAAATTTGCTGGCATGGTGTTGCCCCGATGAATTATGGCTCTATGAATTGGGGGATCTGTCATGGCGTTCAAGCTCCAGGGTAAAGCAGGTTTGCCAGAGTTGGGCATCGCTGGGCTGGCTCGACACCTTTATAGTGCCCGCCAGCTGCTCCACTAGCCCACGGGCCAGGGCCAGGCCGGTGCCGGTTCCCGCAATGCCATCTTTGGTAGCATTGGCTCCCCGGCGAAACTTGTCAAAAATGTGGGGCAGGTCGTCAGCCTCAATGGCCGCCCCCAGGTTGCTAATTTGCAGGGTCACCCGCCCGTTCTCAGCCTGATTGTCGGCCAGGGCCAGGGTGACGACTGTTTCGGGGGCCGAGTACTTGCGGGCATTGCCCACCAGCTCGATCAGCACCTTGGTCAGCCGCTCTGCATCGGTAGACAGCAGTACCGGATGAGACGGTAGCTGCAAGGCCAGCCTGAGCTGAGCCTGCTGAAACGATGCCTGGTGCTGATCGGCTAAATCAGTCAGCAGCTTTCCTAAATCCGTGGGTTGGCGCACCGCCACCGGTACTTTAGACTCCATCGTTTGCAGCATCAGCAGATCGTTCACCAGGTTGATTTCGCGGGTGCACTGCTGCTCCAAAATATCTAAGTACATCGCCGATCGCTCAGGGGTGAGGTCGGGGCGGCGCAGCATGCGAATGGCCAGCATCATGCTGGTGAGAGGGGTGCGCAGCTCGTGGTTGAGCGTGCTGAGAAAGTCTTCTTTGAGATAGTTGAGGTAGCGCAGCTGCTCGGTATGGCGCTGGGCCTGCCCCTGAAGATAGTGCTGGTGAAAGGCGATCGCCCCCAGACTAGCCAGGTTAGCTTGCACCGTGGGCTCCACAGCCAATCCCCCAGCCCTCAGCAGCAGCACTGCCCCCCGCAGCCCGGCCCCATCCACCGCAATGGCGGTGCAGTTAGCCATAGAGCGCAGCCAAGCCGGTGGCCCGGCCTCATTTCGCAGCAGCCCGGCTACCCCCTTTTGCCACCACAGCCGAGCCCTACCCGCCGACAGATCAAGGGTTTGCTGAATCAGCCCCAGAGCAAAGTGGCGCTGCCCCTCCAGAGGCGAGTCCGCTTCGGTGACCCTTAGTTGACCACCAGCGGGCGCTGCGCCTCGGTGCCAGCAGGTGTAGGTGACCCCGTGGGTATCGGGATAGTGGCAGAGCAGCAGGCAGGCCCCCGCCCCAAAATGGGTTCCCAACACCTCTGCTAAGGCAGGCAGAGGGTCAGGCTCGTTGAGCGTAGCGGCCAAGGCGTGGACGATGGGCCAGGTCTCGCGACCATCACAAAGATTGGGAGAGGTAAGCGCCACCCCCTCAGAGGGGCGCGCCTGGAACAGAACCGTCGGATTTTCAGATGCCATGGGCAACCATCGAGCGAAGTGTTCCTGATCTCCTCAGCCGGGGGGAAAGTTGGGGCTAACCCAGCTTCGCCCCCGACTCCCCCCAGCCTACTGACTTGCCCGCCGAGCAGTATCCGTGAATACGCCAATTTTTTGACCGCTCTAGTTTTTAGAGATCCGCAATCTCCGGCGCTGGGGCGAGGCCAGCGTTACAGCTTCTTCATGTCCTGATGACGTTGCCTCTACCCTAATCGTCAGCAGGACATTAGTATTAATGAAGTCAGCGCTGGGAATAGTTCAACTTTCGCTACTCTGGCAGCACTATCTTTTCTAGCGGGTTCCTATGGCACGGTCAAAGCAACCTTCGGCTTCTCCAGTGATTGGCACCGTCAAGGGGCCAGGGGAAACCGGCAACCAGTACGTGTTCATCACCGCCGACAACCGCCAGGTCAAGATCGGCGAGTTTGTCTACTACACCGTGGATCTGGCGGATATCCCCAGCGCCCAAATCCTCGGCAAGATCTCCGAACGCCGCCTAATTGACCACCTACCCGATCGCATCTTTGCCGACCCGGATATTGACCCGGAGGCGATCGCCGCCCTGGTGGGCTTTGCCCACCCCAATCCCGAAATCTACGAAGTTACCGTCGATGTGGTGGGTCACTTTCACCCCGCCCTGGGGTTCATGAACCCCCGCATTGCCCCCGACCCCGGCGCTAAGGTCTGCCTGGCTGACGACGAAAGCCTGCGCCAGATCATCAACAAAAAGCAGCCCCAAGAAGTGGGATCGGCTCAGATTGGCTCTCTATTGCTGCGCCCCGGCGGGCGGGTGCCTGTGACGCTGGATGTGAAAGAGCTGGTCAGCACCCATATGGCGATTTTGGCGGGCACCGGCTCCGGCAAAAGCTACACCGCCGGGGTACTGATCGAAGAACTACTCAGCCCCTACAACCGCGCCGCCGTGCTGATCTTTGACCCCCACGGCGAGTATGGCACCCTGTCCGACATGCGGGGCCACCCCAGCTTTGCCAGCGACGACGGCTACAGCCCCGAGGTCAAGCTGCTTACCCCCGACGACATTCGCATTCGCATGTCGTCGCTGGATTACTACGACATTCTGACGCTCTTGCCCGATATGAGCGATCGCCAGCAGGCCATTCTCAACAAAGCCTTTAGCCTTCTAGGCAAGCATAAGTTTGGCGAACACCGCTGGGATGTGCAGGATTTAATCTCGGCCTGCTACGAGTCAGACCGCACCACCGACGACGAGGGCAACGAGAAGACCGGCTCCTCGGCCCCGGCTCTGGAGTGGAAATTGGGTAAACTGGAGCGATCGGACTACTTTCACCGCATGGAGCACCTCGCCCCCAAGGATCTCTTCGCCCCTGGACAGGTGACGGTGCTGCAAATGAACGAGATCAGCCAGGAAGAACAGCAGGTAATCTGTGCCGCCGTACTGCGCCAGAGCTACCAGGCCCGCATCAACACCGCCAAAGATAAAATCTCTACTGACGACGAAAATTATCTGCCCTACCCGGTGTTCATTTTGATCGAAGAGGCCCATCGCTTTGCCCCGGCCAATGAACCCGCTCGCTGCAAGCAGGTGCTGCGGACGATTCTCAGCGAAGGCCGTAAGTTTGGCATGGGTGTGGGGCTGATCACCCAACGCCCCGGCAAGCTTGACTCCGATGTGCTCAGCCAGTGTATGAGCCAGTTTCTCATGCGCATCGTCAACCCGGTAGACCAGGACAGCCTCAAGTACGGTGTTGAAGCCGCCGGGCGCGATCTGCTCAAAGAGTTGCCCTCGCTCACCAAAGGCCAGGTAATCGTATCAGGGGCCTGCGTCAATACCCCGGTACTCTGCCAGGTGCGCAAACGCCTGACCCAGCACGGCGGCGAGACCATGAACGCTCCGGAAGCCTGGCTCAGCCATTTTCAAAGTCATCGCCAGCAGGCTCGCCAGCTCGAAAAGGCGGCCCCTGCTCGGGCAGGCAAAAAGGCCGAAACCTTTGGCGGAGTAAGTATTGAATAGCCCCGCCTAGTTCAGGATATTCCCCGCACTTTCCCATGCGAAGAGCGGTACAACCTTGTCTAATCTCGGCCACTCAGAGCCCGAGCGGTCTCGCGACCTTCCTGCTTGCGCTTGAGGCTTTCGCGCTTGTCGTGAAGCTTCTTGCCCTTGGCTAGAGCGATAGTGGCCTTGACCCAGCCCCGCTGGAGATAGAGCTTGAGTGGCACCAGGGTCAGCCCCTTTTGCTCCACCTTGCCGATTAGCTTGCGGATTTCGTCGCGGTGCAGCAGCAGCTTGCGGGCACGCTTGGCCTCGTGGTTGTAGGCCTTGTTGGTCATGGTGTAGGGAGAAATATGCACATTGTGCAGCCACAGCTCGCCATCTTTGATCAGAGCGTAGCCATCGCGCAGGTTAACTCTGCCCTGGCGAATTGATTTGACCTCCGAACCCATTAGCTCTAAGCCAGCTTCATAGGTTTCTATAATTTCGTACTCGTGGCGGGCCTGGCGGTTATCGCTGACAATTTTGTATCCATTGCTTGAATCGGCCACGACACACCCTCCTATTCGACCACCACCCGCCATTCGTGCAGCTCATACTCGACGCAGTGGTTGGCAATCAGAGGGTCGGCGGCCACAATGGCGCGGGCTTCTTCAATAGAATCAGCCCTAAACAACAGCATACCACCCCCATATTCGGCCCAGTAGCCGCTTTTAGCGGCGTGGCCCTGGGCGATTAGGTCTTTGACGTAGGCGACGTGGGCCGTTACGTATTGATCAAAGGTGGCTTTGCTAACAACGCCTTTTTCGATTTTAACGAACCACGGCATGGCAGGGCGGCACAGAAAAGTAGGCTAGGGCAAGTCAACCTGGAGGTCATCTTCGCTGCCCAGGTGAATGGTTTTGACCCAGCGCAGTCGCTTGGGCCGTACCGACAGCCGCATCGCCATGGTGGCGATTACCACCAGCCAGTGCAGCATATACAGGTTACCCCACAGGGTTTGCACACCGCTCACCCATACAGACTGTTGCCGAGTGCGGCGTAGCCCGCAAAACATACCAATCATAGAGAGCGTCAGGGCCAGGCTCGACAGCGGTAAAAACAGCGGTAGCCGATGGCGCAACACCGCCACGACAAAGTCCGGTAGGGCCACCGTGGGCAACCCGTACTGAATGATCCAGAAAGCGACCATATCAAAGGTTTTGGCTGGAGCCAGACGGTGCTGGGCAATCAGCCGCCAGTAGTCGAGGTAGCGCTGGTAGCCCCCTTCGGCCCAGCGGTTGCGCTGGTGCCACAGAGCCAAGGGCCGCTCCACTCCCTCTTCCCCTACGGCAGGTTGCAGCAAAAACTGAATCTCCCAGCCGCTAAAGTGCAGGCGCAGGGTGAGGTCGAGGTCATCGGTGATGGTTTCTTCGTTCCAACCGCCGCACTGGGCTAGGGCGGCGCGACGGACAAACTGGCCGTTACCCCGCAGTTCACCAATGCCGCCGAGGCTGATACGCTGCTGCTGGAAATAGGTGTCGAGAGCCATCTCGGCCTGCTGACCACGAGTCCAGAGATTCTTAGCTCGGTTGACAACGGCTTTTTGCAGCTGCACAGCACCAACCTCAGCTTGGTCAAACAGGGGCACAATGTGGCGCAGCAGCTCTTCAGGAACTCGGGCATCAGCATCAAACACGCCAATGATGTCGCCTTTGGTACTGGGCCATACTTGGTTGAGTGCTCCCGACTTTCCCCCGCTGGCTCCAGCGGCACGGCGCAGTACTCGCAGTTGGGGGTATTGAGTGGTGAGCGCTTGCAGTCGCTGGTTAGTGCCGTCGGTGCTGTTGTCGTCGATAATCCAGACCTCGTAGCGGCAGGCTGGATAGTCTAGCTGGCACAGGGCGGCAATTAGGGGTTCGATAACGGTCTCTTCATTTTTAGCAGCGACCAGTAGAGATACGTAGGGCCAAGCTTCCCAAGGAGGGGCTGCGATGGACATAGACCGGCCTTCGGCGATCGCATCGGTAATCTGACGACCCCTGGGGGCGGTAGACAGTAGCGGCGGCGGCGGCGGCAAAGGCCGACCCGACAAAATTCGCAGCGCATGGGCAGTAAGCAGAGCTGTCAGCCCCAGTACAACCCAGCTGCCCCAAGACACCAGATGGAGCACGACGGTGATGCCCCACAGCACCGTTAGGGTCAGGGCCGCTTTAGAGCGCCGACCGGCAAATCCCGGAAAATCTTCGATTTCCAACTCGTCGATCGGAGTGTAGAAGCGCCTAGGAGAAAAGCGTCCAGGAAAATCAGGCATTTAATCAGGGAGAGAGCACAACAGAAAACGATCGCGATCAGACCGCGCCATAGAATCAATACCTTAACGCCCAGCACGGCCTCGGCCTAGGTCTATCATCCTCGATTTTGCAGAAAATTTTGGTGATACCCCTAAGACCCTCCTGGGGAATGCTAGCTCTATGTCGCGTCATCATCGGCAATCCGGCGAGATGGGTATCCAGTATCCTAAGCATCTAGCCCCGATGATCGTCCGCATGATCGTTTGTTGAAACTTGACCTAAGGCCAGACCCATGAGTTTGACGTTTGAGGCGATTCAGCCCGCAGGCAAGCAGGATATCAGCGTTTACATGCCCTACTACCAGGGCAATAAGCGTAATGCGCTGCCTTACGCCATTTCTCTCTATAAGCAAGGCAATCTGGAAGGGGAACGACAAATTGAGGGGAGCGATAGCATTGCCTTTGTGGCCACCTGGAACGTGTCTGTACTGCCAGCAGACTTGACTCGCTGCCGAATGCAGTTTGAGGGTGACAGCGATCTCAGCTATGAGATTACGATGGCGACCTTTGAATTTGTAGATTTTTTGTTTGATGTGATCGTGGCGCTGCGCCAGAAGCGCCCAGCGGATTTTTCCCAAGGATTCTATCGCAAGCTATTGCGCTTAGACGACTAAGGCCATGCCGGGGCTGAGATCAGGGTGAGAAGATACCCGACGCTGACACCCCCTGAGGTGGCAGAATGGGGATGGTGCTGTGCCCACTGACGTTTTGACCTAAGTACCGGATTGCTTCGCAGCATCGGCGCTAGGGGTTAGGGAGCAGTGCATTACCCCCATGGAGGACTTGTGGCGTGCCCAGTTCAGCGAAGCGTTTGGTGATTGGTTCAACCGAGTCGTATAGCGGCAAATCGGCAATTTTACTGGGTTTTGGACTCCAGCTTCAGGGGTTGGGCATGGATATTGGGTTTGGTAAACCCATGGGCAATTCGATCAACGGGGATGAAAAAGACCCGGATTTAGACTTTATTGTCGAGACGCTGCGGTTGCCGGGGGAGCGGTTTTACCCCCCCGTCATTTCGCTGAGCGAAGCTACGGTAGCCGATCGCCTCGCCCCCAACGGCCCGTCGCTAGACAGCTACAGCCTGGAGGAATACACCGAACAGCGAGGCGAAGATCTGCTGCTGCTAGAAGGGCCTGGCAATTTGACCGAGGGCACGCTGCTGAACCTGTCTGTGGCCCATATTGCAGCGGAGATTGACGCTGCGGTGCTGTTGGTGACGCGCTACGATTCGCTGCTGCTGGTGGATCGGCTGCTGGCCGCTAAGGCCCAGCTGGGTTCGCGTCTGATCGGGGTGATTATCAACGACGTGCCCACCGAGGCGGCGGCGGCCTGCGCCGAGTTGGCGCGCCCCTTTTTGGAAAATCAAGGGATTCCGGTACTGGCGCTGCTGCCGCGATCGCCCATCATGCGCAGCATCACCGTGCGCGAGATTGTGGCTCGCCTTAACGCTGAGGTACTGTGCTGTTCAAATCGACTGGATCTAATGGTGGAAACCCTCACCATTGGGGCCATGAACGTGAATTCGGCCCTGCGCTACTTCCGCAAAGCGACCAATATGGCGGTGGTGACGGGGGGCGATCGCACCGACATTCAGTTTGCGGCCTTAGAAACCTCCACCCAATGCCTCGTCTTGACGGGGCAAATTCCGCCGTCCCCAGAAATTTTGGAGCGGGCCTCAGACCTGGAGGTGCCGATTGTGTCGGTGGACTCTGATACCCTCTCGACGGTGGAGCGCATTGACGAGCTGTTTGGCCAGGTGCGCCTGCACGAGCCCATCAAGGTGCAGTGCATTCAAGAACTGGTGGCCGACCACTTCGACTTAGAGCGTCTGCTGCACCTGCTCGATCTCAAACTGCCGGTGTCGGCGACCTGAGATCGGGCTGGCCTGGCGACAGAATGTAGCCTGAGCCGTTTGGTCTGATACAATGAAGCGCGTTATTCTCGCATTCGGTGCAGCCTTTGAGTCAGTCCATGGAAGCGTCGCTCGAATCCGCTAAAGTCGACACGTTTTTGCAGGAACTCGCGGCCATTCAGCAGTCGGGTTCTAAGCGGGTGGCTATTTTGGGGTCGCGCCACGTGCCGATTACCCACCAGCAGCTGATCGAGCTAATGGCCTATGCCCTGGCCCTCGGGGGTAACCGCATCATTACATCGGGGGCGACGGGTACTAACTTTGCCGCCATCAAGGGGGCGATGAAAGCCGACCCCAACCTGCTGACCGTCATTTTGCCCCAGAGCCTAGAGCGACAGCCCCAGGAGTCGAAAGACCAGCTAGAGCAGGTAATGCACCTGGTAGAGAACCCAGCCAACGACAGCCTCTCGCTGGCAGAGGCCAGTTCGGTGTGCAACCAGGAAATAATTTCCCGCTGTCAGCAGCTGATCTGCTTCGCTTTCCACGACAGCACCACCCTGCTGAAAACCTGCCAGGATGCGGAAGACCAGCGCAAGATTGTGACGCTGTTTTACTTCGACTAGCGATTCTCGGACGGTGAGAAGGTTACAAGGGGAGAAGGTTAGAACGTTGGCAGGTTTAGAACGTTCTAATTTGTCAACCTGTTAACGTCTCCCACAGTCTCCTTAATAGAAAAAATTAGCGAGGATAGCGATCGATGGCATCTGTACTCACCATGCCAGGTTTTTTGCTGGTCAGCATTGGGCTGGCGGCACTGCTGGTTTATCTGCCGTTCTTGGCGGTGGGCTACGGGCGCTTTGCGGTGGGCTACGACCAGGCTGCGCCCCGAGCCATGCTGGCCAAACTGCCCCCCTACGCCCAGCGCGCCACTTGGGCCCATGAAAATGCCTTTGAATCCATTACCCTTTACGCTCCGGCGGCACTGATGGCCTATGTTACCCAGCAGCAGTCGGGGCTGGCGCTGGGAGCTGCGATCGCCTACCTGATTGCCCGCACCCTGTACCCAGTGGCCTACATTTTGAATGTGCCGATCGGGCGATCGCTGATGTTTGCCGTGGCTAACCTCAGCACCTTTACCCTCTATGTCTTGAGCTGTCGGTCGGCCTTGATGTAGTCTGTTGGTGCGCAGATACCCAACGGTACCCATGGCTTCTAGTTCTTCCTTTGATATCGTCAGCGATTTTGACCGCCAGGAGTTGGTCAACGCCCTCGACCAGACCCGGCGAGACGTGATTAGCCGCTACGACCTGAAGGACACCAAAACCACTATCGACCTGGCGGAGAGCACCATCACCATCGAAACCGCCAGCGATATGACCCTGGATGCGGTGAAAGACTTGCTGCACCAAAAGGCCGCCAAGCGCAACCTCTCCCTCAAGATCTTTGAGTACGGCGATGTGGAAGCCGCCAGCGGCACCCGCGTGCGCCAGACCGTCACCCTCAAAAAGGGCATTGAGCAGGAGATGAGTAAGCAGATCACCAAGCTGATTCGCGACAATCTCAAGAAGGTGACCGCCGCGATTCAGGGGGATGCGGTGCGGGTGACCGGCAAGTCGAAGGATGACCTGCAACAGGCGATGCAGCTAGTGAAGCAGGAAGATTGGCCCGTAGCGGTGCAGTTTACGAACTATCGGTAGGAACTTTTGGCGGGCACTGTTGCTAGGGCGATCGCCCCTCCCCCACTGGGCACGCTAAAGGATGCTGCCTGGGAATATTCCGCTATGACCGCCGAACTGAGCAAAACCGAACTGGGCACCCTGGGCGAAACCCTGGTGGCCAACTGGCTGACAACCCAGGGCTGGCGACAGTGCGATCGCCAGTGGCACTGCCGCTGGGGCGAACTCGATCTGGTGATGGCCCTGGGAGCGTCTAACCCCAGCGGTCAGCTTGCCTTTGTCGAAGTCAAAACTCGCAGCCAGGGCAACTGGGATGCCTACGGCCTGATGGCCATCACCCGCAGCAAGCAGGCCAAACTGTGGAAAGCTGCCCAACTCTATCTGCTCAAGCATCCCCAGTGGGCCGAGGCCACCTGCCGATTTGACGTAGCCCTGGTGGCCTGCCGGCGGGGGCAACAACCCCCTACCAACCGCGCCAAGCACCTGCCTGTGGACGATGCCCGCTATCTAACGTTGCAAGACTACATCGAAAATGCCTTTGATGTGCCCGGTCGCTAACGGCTGTAGAGTTGAGCAAAACCGAAATTCTTAAGTAAATAATAACGACCCATTAACGGCATTCGAGCATTCATAGTCTAAGCTGCTATATAGAGGTATCGTCGTTGTCCTGCCTCTATCCCTAGCGTCTGCATCCAGCCAGTGGGCTAGAGCAGGCCCCCTACCGTACTTCCCAGTCCGCTGTTTCTCTGGGAATGCCCTATGACTAAATTTGCTATTTATGTTTGCCCGACTGGAAGCCTAGCCGAGCAGATCAAGCGGTTCTTAGCCGAGCACAGAGAGACAGCCGTACCCCTCCAACAAGGCCCAGACGCCTGCTGCCTGTTGATTGAAGGCTTTGAAGAACAGTCTGGTGCGGCCCCGATCTATACCCGCAGCCTCGATCGCGCCTACAACCGAGGCCTAAAAGCGCGCCCTACTCCGGTGGTGACCCTAGAGGGCCTAGTGACCAAATCCGGCTGGAGCGGACTGGCGATTACCTCTCCCTGGCTGAAGCAGGTGATGGTGAATTTTGCCTGTACGGTTAAGTCGCCCACCCGCAAAATGCCACTCCGTATTCAGGATGAACTGGGGCTGCCCCTGGCCTACGGCTCTAACCGCAAAGACAATAAGGCCGTAGTCACCCAGGCCAAAGCCGCTATCGACTGGAAAACCCCCACCCTGTGGGAAATGCGCTTTTACCAGCAGTTGACCAATCAAAGCTGGAAATGCCACAGCAGCTGGGATTTAGGCGAAGGCCAGCCCTCGCTAGTAGAGGCCTCGGTAAACTAGGGATACTCTCCATAGCCCTGACCCTTGGCGATCGCTCCCAACCCACCGATTCCCCGCATCACCCTGGTGCTGGCCATGAGTCTGGACGGCAAAATTGCCGATGCCCAGCGCGGGGCCGCCCGTTTTTCCTCGGCGGCCGACCTGACCCACCTGGAGGAAAGAGTAGCAGCGGTAGATGGGGTGCTGTTTGGGGGGGGTACCCTGCGGGCCTACGGCACTACCCTGAGTGTGCGCAGCCCAGACCTGCTGGCCCAGCGACGGCAGCGGCAGCAGGCCGACCAGCCTATGCAGATTGTCTGGTCGCCCTCGGGCAACCTCGACCCCAAATTTCGGTATTTTCAGCAGCCGGTACCCAGAGGGTTGGTCACGACTGCCGCTGGAGCCCATTGCTGGACGGAAACGGGGCTGTTCGAGCACATTTGGACAGTGCCCGAGGCCAAAACCCAACCCTGGGATTGGCCCTGGATCTTAGCCCAGTTGAGAATGGCGGGTATCCACCACCTGGCCCTGCTGGGCGGGGGCAGGCTGACGGCAGAACTGCTGAGTTACCACTGCGTCCACGAGATATTCATGACCGTGTGCCCGCTGATTTTGGGCGGGGCAACGGCCCCAACCCCGGTGGATGGCGCGGGGTTTTTGGTGGCGCTGGCGCCCCGATTGCAGTTACTCTCCCATCGGGTGGTGGAAGGGGAAGTGTTTTTGCACTACCGTGTGCTACCCCAACCCCTGCAAGGGGCTGGAAATTCCTTTACCCTGGAGAATAACCAACTCTTTCCTACTGACTAATACATCCATGGGCTATCCCTCTGTGCCGTCGCTGACCGCTACCTGGCTGCACTCCATTGATGAGATTCCCGAGACCGTGTGGGATGAGTTGGCTCAGCCCCTAGCGACACCGTTTCTGGAGTGGAGCTGGCTGCACAATATGGAGCGATCGGGCAGCGTGGGGGCCAATGCGGGCTGGCTGCCCTGCCATCTGGCTATCTGGCAGGGCACCACCCTGGTGGGAGCCGCCCCCATGTACCTGAAGGGCCACAGCCGGGGTGAATTTGTCTTTGACCACCAGTGGGCCGATCTTGCCGAACGCTTGGGGGTAGAGTACTACCCTAAGCTGCTGGGCATGTCGCCCTTTACCCCGGCAGAGGGCTATCGGTTTCTCATTGCCCCCGACGCCGACGAAGCGATCATTACTCGGGCCATGGTAGAGGTGATTGACGGATTTTGCGATCGCAACAATATCTCCGGCTGCCACTTTCTCTACGTTGACCCCCAGTGGCGGGCCACCATGACCCAGCTGGGCTTTTCGGAATGGCTGCACCACAGCTACGTATGGCAAAACCACGGGTTCAAAGACTTTGACGACTACCTGGGCATGTTCAACGCCAACCAGCGGCGCAACATCAAGCGCGAGCGCAAGTCAATGGCGACGGCGGGCCTGCGCCTGGAGGCGATCGCCGGGGATGCCATCAGCAATGCCCTGTGCGACCAAATGTACGACTTTTATGCCGACACCTGCGACAAGTTTGGCTGGTGGGGCAGCAAGTACCTGAGCCGCAAATTCTTCCACCTGCTGCACCACGACTACCGCCACCGCATGGTATTTTTTGCCGCCTATGGCGAAGACGACAGCGCCCCCGTTGGCATGTCGTTTTGCCTGACCAAGGGCGATCGCCTCTACGGTCGCTACTGGGGCTCGGCAATGGAGATGGACAATCTGCACTTTAACGCCTGCTACTACGCGCCGATTGAGTGGGCGATCGCTAACGGCATCACCCTGTTTGACCCCGGTGCCGGGGGCCGCCACAAAAAACGGCGGGGCTTTCCGGCCCTGGGCAACTACAGCCTGCATCGGTTCTATGCCCCGCGCATGAAAACGCTGCTGACCCGCTACATCACTGAGGTCAACGAGCTAGAGCAGCAGGAAATCGACGCCATTAACGCCGAGCTACCACTCAAGCTGCTGCCGGGAAACAGCCCTTGCCCTGGCGCAGAGCTAACCTGATGGGGCCATAGCCGTTGATTGGGCACCCTAGAACAGGACAGACATTGAGTTGGATCAGCAATGGATAGGGGCAGTGGCAGAACTGGAGAGCATTGAGCGCAGCCTGCGAGATTTGGTTCCCGCCGACTTGTACGCCGCCCTATGGGTTGATCCTTCGCCCAAAACCATGGTCAAGGTATTTGACCACTTGCGCACCCTTCAGCATATTTTGATCGACTATGTGCCTCGAGACGTGGCTCAACAGCCACCCCTCAGCCCGCAGATCCGCCACTGCTGGCACCGGGGCACCCTGCTATTTACCGATCTAGCCGGGTTTACGCCGCTGTTTGCGGCCAACGCTGCTGCGGGCCGGGCCGGAGCCGAAGCCCTGCTGGCGCTGATCAACGACTACTTTGCCCAGATGGTGGAGCTGGTTAGCAAAGCTGGCGGCAATCTGCTGGAGTTTACCGGCGATGCCATGCTGGTACAGTTTCGCCACGAGGCCTACCAATCTGAGGGTGACCATGCCGAGGTCATGCAGGCCATCTACGCAGGCCTGCGCATGCAGCGAGCCATGGAAAACTTTGCCGCCATCGAGACCGCCCAGGGTTGCCTGTCGCTGCGCATGCGGCTGGGCATTCATCCGGGCCAGTTTGTGGCCGCCGATATTGGCACCCCCCTGCGCCGCGCCCACGTGCTGCTGGGGCAGCCGGTGCTGGAGGCTAAGCGCACCGAGGGGGCTGGGGTGGTGGGCCGGGTATGCCTGAGCCAGGCCGGGCGCGATCGCCTTCAGCCCACAGCTCACCCCCTGCACCTCGAACCCAACGCTGGAGATAGCTGGCTGGTGGTCGATGACCTGAGCGCCTTGGCGCTGGGCGAGTACGATCTCACCCTGAGCCGCCGCCGCCCAGCTAGCTCGGTGCTATTTGACCGCAGCGTGCCGGGCCTGCTGAGCGAAATTCAAGTTAGTCTGGCCACCATTGAACCTCTGGCCAGCTACCTACCTCGACCGGTGCTTCAGCTGCTGGTGAACACCGCTGCCGCCCGCCGCATTTCCCCGGCGTTTCCGACGGCGGCGGTGGCCTTTGTCAACTTGATTGGCCTGCCAGAGGCGGTGGATGCCGCCTACCCCGACGATACCGACGGCATTGTCGCCTGTTTTTCCCAGGCCTTTGCCCTGATCAACGGGGCGGTAGAGCGGCGGCGCGGCATTTTGCAGAAAGTGACCTACCACTCGGTGGGCTCAGAACTGTTAATTCACTTTGGCGTGCTGGCCCCCGACCCCGAGGCTCCCCTGCGGGCCGTCGAGACTTTAGCTGCCATTCGCGCCCTGGTCAACCAACTCCATCCCCCCCTCAGCCAGGGCCAGCCCCTGGCCATTACCTGCCGCATGGGGTTGACCTACGGCCCGGTGTTTGCCGCCGAAATTGGCGAGCCCCGGGGCCGCCGCGAGTTTAACGTGCTGGGCGACACGGTCAACACCGCCGCCCGGCTGATGGGTCGAGCCAGCCCCAATCAAATTCTGCTGGATGCCGCCACCAGGCAGGCCCTCGGCCCCGACCCCGACTACCACTGTAATTTTTTTGGGGAATTCTGTCTCAAGGGAAAGGCAGCGCCCCAGCCGATCTACAGCCTCGAAGCCTGAAGCGTAATCTCGCCTTTCGGAAGTTGAGGCGGCAGCTCAGCACGCTACCATAGAGAGTCCTAACCTTAGTACTGTCAGGCTGCGATCGCTGTCGCCTAACCCGCAATGACTCTACCCTCTAGCACCCAACCGATCGATCGAGCCCAGCGCCAGGCCCTCGATAACCAGCTCTCAAAACGCTACATTGAGCTAGACCCGGCGGGCTATTTTCTAATTTATTTAGACGTAGAGCAGGGGCTAATTTGCGCCAAGCACTTTGCCAACATCATCAACGACAAAGGGCTGGCCTGTGATCCGGCTACGGGCAAACCTCTACCCGTGCGTGGCCCCGTCGAGCGCGTGCCCACCTGCACCTACAGCGGTCGCACCGCCAAAGAACTCTCGATTGCCATTTTTGAAGACCCGGCCAACCCCTGCCCCATCACCTACCTCGACCATGCGGCCTACTTGGGGCGCGAGTTTGTGCGAGCCGAAGCCGCTCTAAACGCTGGCGAACCCTATATTCAGGACTGAGTTATCTACGCTCAGGCATCCACTCAGCAGGGCCCAGGCGCTATGCTCACCTGTCCCTCAGCCTAGATGCCGATTAGACTAATGGGCTCGGGACGCTAACAACTGCTCTTCTAGAGCGGCGATGCGATTGTAGGCCGCCGTCAGTTGGGCGGTGAGCCGCTGAATTTGCACGTCCGGGGAGAAATGGGTTTCGGTGCTCTGGCGGTCTAAATCGAGATAGCTGCTGTCTAGTAGAATGTCTTTATGCTCACAAACGCTGTCTAGCATGCTGGGGCTGTGGCGAGGCGCATTGCCGTAGGCAAAGCGGCTGATGCCAGGCTCTTCAGAGTTTACCGAGCAGGCCTGGGTGGCGATTAAGGCCGCCACTTGATCATTGACCTGATCGATCATTTGATGCAGGGCGTCAATCTTATTGGTCAAAAGAGTGACTTGGGTTTGCATAGAGTCCATGGAACGCCTGATTTTTAAATTTCCCTATCATCCTAGACTTAAGCTAATAGATTCCTAGGTGTCTCCTGAATCATTTAACCTTTATTCGCAAGGGGTGCTGTGGTGTTCGTAGCCGCTCTAAGGCAGCCTTACCCACCTCAAAAGCGGCTAAAAAACATCTAGCTGTGTAAAATTATTGACTGGACTTTGTTACACTCCAGCCCCAGCCAATCCAGGATATTAGACGATATTTTTACCTGAGGGAAAAAATGATTTCTTCAGGCAAATTTCGTTGCTTTGGGCGGCGATTTATTGCCGGGCGATCTATTGCCGTCGGCCCCTAGGTTGAAGGCGGTGGGTTTAGGTTGACCCGGTTGACCTCAGTTGACTAGGGGGCTCACTAAAATGCCGATAAAGGCGATCGCCCCCAGCCCTGTCAAGATGTAGGCGACAACCAGGGCTGGAGACCGCCGCGATCGATAGACCAGATCGTTACGCTGAATGCGCTGGAGCTGATGGTTGTGGTCAAGGGCCGCGCCCATCAGCGCGAAGGTGCCCAGGGCCACAAAGGATAGACCCAAAACGCGGGTCAGCCGCAGGGGATTCACCGAGTCTCCCAGATTTTGGTGAATGGCGGCCACAATGCGATCGATGCCAAAGCCAAAGCCAATCAGAGCAAGGGCGGTGCGAATCCAGGCCATCAGGGTGCGCTCTTCGGCGGCGCGATTGCGCTCTTTGGCCAACTCTGTCGCCGAATTGGGGGCCGGATTGGATGGGCTCATAGCAGCAGGGACAAATACATCAACTATTATTCAGCGAAACTATCGTACCCTCAAAATATACTGACGCCCGCTGGCTAGACGGTGTGCTGGCGATGCCGGGTACACCCAATGCTTAGAACCATGAGTGATCTTCCCCTGCCCCCCATGGTGAATACCACCAACGAACTTGCCCGGGAACGCAACCGAGCCGCTGCCGAGCGCACCCTCAATGCCTGGACTGGAATTTGCCTGGGCCTGATCGGGGTTGGTATAGCCTTTGAGCAAATTACGCGCAGCCTGGGGCGACAGACGGCACCGGTAGCCAGTCGGGCCGTCCCGAACCCAGCGCTGGTGGGGCTGGGTTTTGTGGGTATGGGGCTATTGCTGTTGGGGTTTGCGCTGGTTCAACATCGCTTGGCCCTAGCCGCTCTTGAGCAGCAAGACTATGTGCTGCTGCCGGTTAAAGTGTTAAACCGCTGGGCGGTGGTCACCATTGTGCTGGTGGGGCTGATGGGGTTGGGCATAACGCTGTTGCTGCCTTAGCCAATCCCTCTATCCGAGCAGCTCAAACCCTAGCCAGCCAAAGGCGATCGCGCCAGTGGCAAAGACCGCGAGCCCGATAGCTTTTCCCACCGACCGGCGGGGTCGATATCGGTACTGGGGCGATCGCAGCCGCCTGCTTTCGGCTAGATAATCGGCGATCGCCAGCCCCAGGCCTAGCACCCCCAGCCCGACATACACCAGGCTGAGGCCGTAGGCCCAGGCATCGATGTAGCGACCGCTGGGGGAGAGCGCTCTGAGGATTTGCTCAAGCCCCACACCGATGCCAATCAGCGTCAGGCTGATGCGCACAAAGGACAGCAGCGAGCGATCGGCGGCGAGGCGATTGCGATCGCGCGCCAGATCATCCTGAGCATTGGGCGGATAAAGGCTCGACATGGGGCAAGTTGGGGCGCTGGGCCTGTAGTAAGGCGGTACCTAGCCCATCTTAGAGCTGAGACTCTGATGTTTGGGTGACCTGCTCGACCCAGTCTTGCCCCACCCGAATCGTAATGTCGGAGTTGAGGTCGCCGGTTGACTCCGACAGAGCCTGCCCCACCCCCAGCAGCGATTCGACCGTGCGGGCGCTATCGACATCGCCGCGCTGGGCGAGAATCTCGGTGCGGGCCATGGTGCCCGACCAGTCATTGACGATATAGACATTGCTAAACCCGTTTTCGCGCAGGTAGCGGGCCACTGAAGCCGCTTGCTCGGGCTGGCCCGAGGCATTTTGTACCGCAATAGACAGATCGGTTACGTAGCTGGCCTGGGAATTGTCGGCGTAGATGCTCACTCCCTCCGCCTGGAAGAAGCTTTGCATAACGGTGGCGGAGGCTTCCCAGTTGGGGAGCCAGTAGCTGGCGTTAAACTCGGCTGGGGTGCTAAAACGACCGGGTAGCATCACCATTTGCAGCTGGTTAGACTCAATTTCGAGGCCAAAGTTGGCGATCGCCAGCATTTCCTCCAGGGTGAGGTTGGTGTCGACGTAGCGCTGTAGCACCCGCAGCGCCTGGGGCAGCTTGGGAATCACGGTGGGGTTGGTCAACCGCTCCCGCAGCGCCTTCAGCAGCATTTGCTGGCGCTGCACCCGGCCAATGTCGCCGCTGTCTTTGCGGTAGCGAGCAAACTGTTCGGCCTGGTCGCCGCTGAGGGTCTGCCAGCCGGGGTACAGGTCAATGTAGAGGCCTTGGGTGCGATCGGTATACTCCATGCGGCTGGGCACGTTGACCTCGATGCCCCCCACCAGGTCAACCATCTCCCGGAATGCGCTGGTGTTGATGCGCACGTAGCGGTCAATTTGAATATTGCCCAGGTTGTAGGCCACGGTTTGGGCGACCAATTCTGGGCCACCCAACACGTTGGCCTGGTTAATCTTGTCCATGCCAAAGCCCGGAATCTGCACTCGGGTGTCGCGGGGAATAGACATGACGTTGAGAGTACCGGCTTCGGCATCGACCCGCACCAGCAGCAGCGTATCGGTTCGCCCCGTAAAGGTGGCTTCGGAGTTGGGCTGGGCATTGGGCACCTCGTCAATGCCCATCACCAAAATATTGACCGGCCGCGTCACCTGGTAGCGAAAGCCCGCCTGCCACAGGTCGCCAAAGCTGGCGGCGCGGTTGGTGTTGCCCCCCATAAAGTCGGGCAGGGGAACGGTGAGGGCGATCGCAGCCCCCACCAGGGCCGAAGCCGCCGCCGTACCCACAAACAGACCGCCCCACAGCAGCGAGTTAACCACGCGTCGAACCGCCCCTGGAGAGCCATCTGGCGACGAAGAATTAGGCATCAGTTCCACCGCAGCAGGTTCCGGGGCGTGACGGTCTGAGGCTGCAGCCTGGTCAGAATCGGTGGAATGGCCTTCTTTGGGCTCAACGTTCTGCAAAGGGGTTGTCATGGATACCTGCTTAACTTGCTGCGACGCCCTACCACCATATCCCCTGTCACGACTGGCTGATGTAGCCTCAGCACGGGTTTTAAACCCAATTTTCTATACCCAGGGGCGGCGTCGGGAACACCTTCCGACCCCCACTAAAACTTCGCAGCAGGTTGATGTGTTAATCAATATTAAGCGAATTTTGCCCTGTTATCTCCTTCCAAAGGATAGGATTGAGCCACTTATGGAGGTGGCCTGCCGGGCCGCCGTTATGACTTAAAAATCTAGGGAAAATTTCTATGGCGGCGCTAATTCCTATTATTTTGGCGGGGGGTAAAGGCGAGCGGTTTTGGCCGGTGAGCCGCCTGGCGCGCCCGAAGCAGTTTTTGTGCCTAGACGGCAGCGATCGCAGCCTGCTGCAGGCCACCGCCGATCGCCTGCTGCCCCTGGCCGAAGGCTGGGAAAACATGTGGGTGATTACCGCTGCCCACCTGGCCGATCGCGTGCGCGAGCAGCTGCCAGAGCTGCCCGAAGCCAACCTGCTGGTCGAGCCGATGGGTCGCGACACCGCCCCGGCGGTGGCCTGGGGCACCCTAGAAGTCGCCCAACGCTATGGCGATGACGCTCTGGTAGGGTTCTTCCCCGCCGACCACTGGATTGCCGACGAAGCAGCGTTTTGCCAGACCCTGGCAGCGGCGGCAGAGCTGGCCGCGAGCCAGGGGGCGATCGCCACCCTGGGCATTGCCCCCACCTACCCCGCCACCGGCTACGGCTACATCGAGCAGGGGGAACCCACCGGCACCTACGGCAGCCTCAGCGCCTACACCGTCAGCCGTTTCACCGAAAAACCCGACGCCCCCACCGCCCAAACCTTCATCGACAGCGGTCGCTTCAGCTGGAACAGCGGCATGTTCATCTTCCCTGCCGGGGTAATGGTAAACGAGCTCAAAACCCACGCCCCCGACCTCATGCAGGCGCTGATTGCCCAAGGGGTTGACGCTTATCCCAGCCTCGATAAGCTCAGCATCGACTACGCCGTGATGGAGCACACCGATCGCGCTCAGGTTATGCCCGTCACCTTTGGCTGGGATGACCTGGGCGACTGGAACGCCGTAGAGCGGCTGCTCAAACAGCCCGGCGAGAAGAACGTCGATCTGGCCACCCACGTCGCCCTCGATACCGAAGGCAGCATTGTCTACTCCGCCAACCCCGACGAGGTCGTCGTCACTATTGGCCTAGAGGACGTGGTGATCGTGCGCGACGGCAACGCCACTCTGATCGTCCGTAAAGACCGCACCCAAGACATCAAAGCGGTTGTCAAACAGCTGGGTGCCGAGGATCGCTTTCAGCATCTCCTTTAGACTGGTTTCAAGGCTCCGCCAGCCCCCAGAAATCGGCCTTCTAGCCCCATAAAGCCGACCCTCAGGATCCTGAGGATTTACTCAGAACGTTCCAGGTTGGACAGCGGTTGATATAATTTCGAGATCAGCCGTTTATACCTGCGTTATGCTGCGGAATTCTGTGGCGTGCGGCAGCCTTGAGCCATGCATCCAACCATTGACGACATTGACTTCCAGGCCCGTCAGGGGAGTGTAGCCGCCATCATTCAAATTTTGAATGAGCACTTTGCTGACGAAGGCATTCGCACCCGCGCCATTCAAGACAGCGGTATTTTGCAGCTGCTCGTAGAAGCGCCCACCGCCGATGCCCTGCCTCGGGAGACGGTGGTTGACCAAGTGCGCCACGTGCTGGAGTCGATCAGCCCTCGGGGCATTAACAAGGTCAATATCAACAGCCGCATTGTGCAGGAGCAGCAGCTGCTGTGGCTCGACGAAATCAAGCGCGGCACCAAAAATAGCCTGCTGTGGTCAGAGCCGATCGTGCTCAAGCAGCCTAACCCGGCAGCTCGGCTGTGGCGTGACCTGCGCGCCCCCCGCCAGCGCAACCCATTCTTAGACGATGTTTACCAAAAAAAGCCGGCTTCGAGCCGCAGCGCCTTTTGGCGCGGGTTAATTGGCGGAGCCAGTCTGGCGCTGCTGCTGCTGCTGGTGGGTTGGGCGACCAAAGACTGGCTGGGTGTTGAGCTGAGGTTGGGCTCTCAAGACACTGCCACCAGCGAACCGCCCCCGGCCCCGGCTCCCGCTGCACCAACGGGGCAAGATCCCTTCGTGTTGGCGGTGCGCATTGCTCAGCAGTCGGTAGAAGACGGTAAATCGGCCTCCACCGCCGCCGAATGGCTTGATTTGGCGGTGCGCTGGCAGCGAGCGGCAGATCTCATGTCTGAGGTGCCCCCCGAAGATGAGCGCTATCCCGTGGCCCAAGATCGGGTGCAGACCTATGCCGCCAACAGGGCCATGGCCCTCGCAGAAGCCGAAAAATTCTAAGGGAATCAACACAAACCTAGGGCGATTTCCAAAGGGAACGCTGCGCGATCGCCGGGCAATATGCAGGTCTTTGCCAGGTCGATGCAAGGGGCGCATAATGCCGTAGCTAGAGCCCAAGCAAATTTGTTATATCAGAGATATTAGAAACTCTGATATAGCGACATGGCTACCTTGAAAACAAAAACATCGCAATCTGCCTCTGCTCTCTCGTCCTCGGCTCGCAATGCGCTAGAAAACCGAGAAGACTTTAGCCTCTGGGCTGAAGCCGTTAAGCAGCAGATGCTAGAGGCGCTACAAAAGCGTCAGCGTAGCTAGTGCTCTGTTAAACTTCACGCAGAAAATCTAATCAGGCCCAGAGCTAAAGGGCTGCCAACCCTGGCCTTGGTAGCCATAGGCAACTCGCTCTGGGTAAAAAATTTCCGCCAAAATCTCTAAAGAATCGACCAGGCGAGGGCCAGGGCGGTTGAAGTACTGGTTGCCATCGGTCAGGTAGACTCGGCCAGTTTTTACCGCTTTGAGCTGCGACCATTGAGGATGGGCGGTCAGCGCCGCACTCTCGCGTCGGGTCACGGCCAGGTCGTAGCCGCAGGGCATTATCACAATCACCTCGGGGTCAGCGGCAACCAAGTCGCCCCAAGCCATCCAGGGGGAATGTTGGCCAACCTGGCCAAACAGCGATTTGCCCCCCGCCATATCCACCAGTTCGGGCACCCAGTTGCCAGCGGCCATCAGCGGCTCGGTCCACTCGATGCAGGCGACGGTGGGGGAGGGGAGGTTGATGGTGCGATCGCGACAGGTTTGCACCCGCTGTTTGAGCCCAGCCAAAACTGCTTCTCCCTGAGCTTGCCCCGCCTTCCCCAGCAGGGCCACCCCAGTTTTATAGATGTCGTCCCAAACGTCGGCCAGGCGGTTGGGAGAAAGCGAAATTAGCTGAGGCTGGCCCTGGGTGAGTTCGGCCAAGGCGGCTTCTACATCCCCTAGGCTGACGGCGCAGACTTCGCACTGGGCCTGGGTGATGATGTGGGTGGGCTGTAGCGCTTCTAGCATTTCGATATCGACCCGGTAGACGCTGAGGGCCGAGGTGAGCAGGTCGCTCACCCGCTGGTGAATTTCGCCGCTGGTGCCCTCGGGGTTGAACTTGGGCGCAGTGCAGACGGGCAGAGCCTTGACGGCGGGCGGAAAGTCGCACTCATGGCTGCGGCCTACTAAGAATTCCTCCAGCCCTAGGCTACAGACAATCTCGGTGGCGCTGGGGATGAGGGAGATGATGCGGAGGGGCGGTTGGGTCATGGAAGATGCTGGTTGACGTTTAGACTCATCAGAGCGAAGCTGTGGGGCGCAGTTGCCATACTGCTGGGCCAGTAAGCTTCATTGAGGGCTGCAACCAATACATTGACGACGCAATAAGCTTCACTGCTGTGCCAATAAGCTTCATTGAGGGCTGCAACTAATAAACTGGCACATGAGTAAGCTTTATTGCTGTGCCAGTTTAATGTATTGGGGCCTGTGCTTAATACATTGAAGGTACTGTAAGCTTCATTGCTGTGCCAATTTGCAATTAGAAACCGTGTGCCTGCTGTTTGTTCCAAAACTGTGCTACAAGCAGCGGGCACACGGTTTCTTGGCAAGAAACTACTCAATCAGCAGGGTCTTAGTCAGTATCGCCATCCACGACATCCCCTCCGGAGAGGCTGCGCCAACAGCACCGCTGGGCGGCGCGGGGATGGGGTCGCTCCAGTCGTTGGGGTCGGCGTAGCCCAGGGTGTGGAGGATTTTGATGGTGCGGTCTATGCCTGCCAAACTGCCAAAGAGCATGTGGCGCACCTTTTCAGGGTTTAAGGAGCGAGGCTGGGACCGGGTTCCTTTGCCTTGCCCTCCAATCTCTGATGAAAGCGGTAGGGACCCGGTCCCTTGAGTCTCTTAGTTGTCGCTGGCTGCTGGCTCTTGATATTTAAACATCGGTTCTGTTTCCTTTTAGTGATGGGAAGAAAACAGAACACGAAAACCCTAGCCACCCGCAGTTGACGTGCAAACTGGAGTGACTAGGGTACGATCTCCCTAGCCTCGCAATCTGCCTCAGAGATTTGCGGGGTGAGCTGTCGGTTGGTGTTGGTAGCACCTTCCGGCAGCGCCAAAGTTTTCGAGTTCTGTATGACGACCGCTCTGCGCGAACGGCTTAACGTAGGAGAGTAATGGTACAAAAGCTCCCCGTCAACCGTGGAGGAGCGATCGGGGGCGCAGATGCTCTTGTAGATTCAAACCCAAAAGCTGCTGGATAAGCACCCAGCGAGAGATCTTATCCAGCATAATTGATGGATAAAACCTCTAAACTCAGAAGTTAACCCTCAAAGGTGGCCGATAATACCCCAAAATCAGGGGCTTATCCAGCAGTTTTGACGCTTAATACATAGTTAGCCTGCTGCGCTACATTGTTGCGGTAAAGAGACTATGAATCCTCAACATGACTGAACACAGCGTATGGCGAATTTCTTTGGCTCACAAAATCGCTCCTGCTTTCACGGCTAACCCTGAAGTTGAAGCGTGTTTTGTGTTTGGCTCGGCAGCATTAGGGATTTCAGATCAGTATTCTGACCTTGAGTTAGCTTTCATTTGGTCAAAATTGCCGTCTGCTGAAGAATTACAAACTACAGCCCAAAATGTTGGTGTTAAAGGATGGGAGATTGAGCCGCATGAGGAAGCAAAAGAAGCATGGTTAGAGCAGTTCTATCTATACGGCATGAAAGTCGAAGCGGGTCATTGGGCACGACATGCAATGGACAGGATTGTGACTGATGTTGTTGAGTGCTACGATGTGTCGCAAAATGGGCTTGTGTTTGAGAAGCAAGCGTCAGCGTCTAATCTTCAGCACGCAGTTATTCTTTACGGCGAAGACATCATCAAACAGTGGCAAAATCGGCTTTCTCCTTATCCTGAAGAACTTGCTGTTGCAATGGTTCAGAAGCATCTGAAATTTCGCCCGTTTGATGGTCAACACATTCTGACCGAACGCCTTGAAATTCCGATGCTATACGAGAACAAGTGCATGATTGTGCGATGGCTTCTCAACTTGCTGTTTGGGCTAAATCACATTTATCATCCCGGCTTCAAGTGGACACGCTATTGGGCTGAAGAAATGAGCATCAAACCGCCTAGTTTTTTCAATCGACTAGAGCGTGTTTTTCAAGCTGATGCTGTAAGCGGAGTTCATGAGTTGCGACAACTCGTGGAGGAAACATTCGAGCTTGTAGAGCAGTGCTTACCGCAAGTTGACCTCAAACAGCAGCGTGAAACGTTTAATCGGCTGAATCCGAGGTGGGAGTTGCCAGTCGATGACTCAACTTCAAGATCTCAGTAAACAGGCTAACAATCGCAATGCACCGGAACAATGTTAAGCAATGGTAAGCTGCAAAGGTTGTTTGTGTCCGGTGATTGGAGCCGTTGGGCTTCTTAAGCTATGTTTAGGACTGTTGAAACAAGTTTGTCTGGCAGATCAAGCCGAGCTACGAGGTTATGAACAAAGCAATTACAAGATGCACGCTAGCGCTCAGTTAAGTTTCAAAGCTAGATTGTATATTAATTACAGTAGCTAAATTTACAGGTTGAAGCGACAGCAACTAGTGTCATGGAACACACCAAAACTAGATGGAACACTCAATCCTCTCGCTTGTGGTTTGTTGACAATTTGAGAGTGTTTCTTATCATGCTAGTAATTGCTCATCATGCTGGTCAACCCTATGGTCCTACAGGAGGCATGTGGCTAATTTTCAATCCGGAACAGGCTGAGATTCTGGGGGCGTTCTTTGCAACCAATGCAGCTTTCTTCATGGGATTGTTTTTTCTGATTTCTGGCTACTTCGTGCCCAGTGCATGTGAGCGTAAAGGAGCCAAGGTTTTCTTAAAAGAGCGTTTTTGGCAATTGGGAATTCCAATTTTGGTTTTTGCGCTATTAGTGTTCCCCCCAATCTTTTACTTTGCTCAATCAACTGAGCTATCTTTTAGTCAATTCTTTTTTGAGGTTTATCTAGGTCAAGGTAAAGTCCAGGTTGGGCATCTCTGGTTCCTTGTACATCTGCTGTTTTATGCGGTTTGCTATGTTCTATGGCGTAAAATGACGAAGCAAAAGGCGATGTTTGAGCCGGATCAGCAAAAAATGGCAGATCCTCAGCATGGTTTAATTTTGGCGTATCTAACTGCATTAGCAATTGTGACATTTTTCATCCGGATTCAATATCCGATCGATACCTGGAAGGGGTTACTGTGGATCATTCCTACAGAAATCGCTCATCTGCCTCAGTACCTGAGTCTTTTCGTGATTGGAATCATTGCTTATCACCATGACTGGTTTCGCAGGATGCCTACCCAGCGAGGATGGGTCTGGTTGGGAATTGGTTTGGCAGCAGCTTTGTTACGGTATGGTTATGCCTTGACACGAAATCAGTTGTTTCCAACTCGACTGATTGCAGGTGGCGGTTGGGATTGGCGATCGCTTGTCTGGAGCACTTGGGAAGCTACAATCTGCGTAGGTTTATGTATTGGCTTGCTCGTATTTTTCCGCGAACAAGTTAATGGGAAAGGAAAATGGGGACGAATATTATCTGCAAATGCTTATACGGTTTATCTGATTCACATTTTGGTAATTATCGCTGTCCAGTTTTTAGTCGCTCCTGTTTTGATTCCTCCTTTACTCAAGTTCTTTTTTGTAACCTTAGTTGGTATTCCGTTATGCTTCTTGATCGGTCATTATGTGCGCAAATTGCCCTTCGCTAGACTTGTGCTTTAAGGACGTACTCAATCCCATTCCAACACTGCGCTGTAACGGAAGGAACAAAGGTTATTGGTGAGAGTTCGAAGTTTGTCTGCCGCCGTTGAGCTTTACTGTTAACTGGAACCAATACTTCGCAGTAACGTTTGCTTTTTGCTTTCGACTCATTGCAGGCATAGAGACGTTACTTTATAGGGTTAGAACAAGGAACACTGTTGTCGAGCCAAGCGCTAAGGAGTCGATGATGACAGACAATAAACCTCACGAAACAGGTCAATGTAGATGCGGGCGGGTTCAGTTTGAAGTCAGCTCAGAACCTTTAATGACTATGGCGTGTCACTGCATGGGGTGTCAGCAAATGACTGCAAGCGCCTTTAGTTTGAGCACACTTCATCCCAGCAGTGGGTTCAAGGTAACATTGGGAGAACCTGTGATTGGTGGGCTGCGGGGTGCAACGCGTCATTATTTCTGTGCCCACTGCATGAGCTGGCTGTTCACGCGCCCAGAGGGCATGGATGACTTTGTCAACGTGCGAGCGACGATGATGGATGATGCCCAGTCTTACAGCCCGTTCATCGAGACCTACACAGACGAAAAGCTGCCGTGGGCAACGACACCTGCCGTTCATAGCTTTAACAAGTTTCCGCAACCAGAAGATTTTCCGGCGTTGCTCTCTGAGTTTGCCAAACGCCTTGAGTAGAAAGGCTGTACAACGCGTCAATCCCCATCGTTGTTAGATAAGGTGCGTGCTTCCCTATCACAGAAACCGGGTTTCTCGGGGATGGCTTAGATAGCTCTGAGCATCATGATGAGAAACCCGGTTTCGGCTGGCTTAGGTCGCGGACGAGGGGAAATTAGCGATCGCCCCCCGCACTCGCCAATATTCTTTCTGTGATCTTCTCGGGCACCGGGTCGAGATGGTCGTAGGTCCACTTAAAGAAGCCCACGCCCATGGTCAGCGACCTGAGCTCCAAAATCATGGTCTGCATCTCGGCCTGGGGCAGGTGCCCGGTGACCACATCCCATCCTGGCCAGTCGGCCTTGCCCTCGTAGCCGAGAATTTGGCCGCGCCGCCCGGTGATTAGCTTGAGCACGTTGGAGGTGTAGACGCTGGGCACCGAAATTTCGACCTGGGCGATGGGTTCGAGCAGGGTGGGGGCACAGGCGGCCATGCCCTCCTGCATGGCGATGCGGGCCGCCTGCTTAAAGGCATTGTCGGAGCTATCGACGTTGTGGTACGAGCCATGGGTCAGCGTCACCGCCACATCCACCACCGGAAAGCCCAGCGGCCCGTGGTCGAGGTACTCGCGCACGCCGGTTTCGACGCTGGGGATGTACTGCTTGGGCACCACGCCGCCGACGATGGTATCGCTAAAGGCAAAGCCGTCGCCGCGCGGCAGCGGTTGAATCGAGAGGTACACATCGCCGAACTGGCCGTGGCCGCCGCTCTGGTGCTTGTAGCGTCCGTGGATAGCTTCTCTGGCCTGACGAATGGTCTCTTTGTAGGGTACCTGGGGCAGGTGGGTGGCCATGGGTAGGTTGTACTTGCGGCTGAGGCGATCGATCGCCAAATTTAGATGCACGTCTCCCTGGCCCCAGAGAATCACCTCGTGGGTGTCGCCGTGCTGCTCCCAAAAGAGGGAGGGGTCTTCTTCCAGCAGTTTGGTGAGGGCGGCGCTGAGCTTGACCTCATCGCTGCGCTTGACCGGGGTGATGGCCAGGGCGTAGACCGGCTCGATCACCGGAGCCTTGGGCAGCAGGGTGTCGAGGTTGCCGCTGGTGGTGAGGGTGTCGCCGGTTTGAGCACTCTCCAGCCGGGCCACCGCCACAATTCGGCCTGCTTCGGCGCGGCTGAGGCTGGTTTGCTGGCTGCCCATCAAGTCGTAGAGGCCGCCCATGCGATTCGCGGAGCGATCCGTTCCGGAATCGCCATTTAGGCTGTCGCCATCCTTCAGCTCGCCGCACCAGACGCGCACCAGCGACAGCTTGCCGCCCTGGGGGGTGTAGTAGGTCTTTAGCACCTGGGCCACGGTATCGGTGGCGCAGGTAATGCCCCGCTTTTCGCAGGTGACTTCTGGAGCCGGAGCTTCTTTTACCAGGGCATCGAGCAGAGGCCGCACGCCGTAGTCGTTGAGGGCTACACCAATGAAGACTGGGACGATCAGATCGGCCCCCAGATCCAGTCTCAGGTCACGGACGATTTCCTCTTCGGGCGGGGCGATGTCCTCCAGCAGTTCTTCTAATAGATGATCGTCGTAGTCGGCCAGTGTTTCAAGCATTTCGGCGCGGGCGGCCTGTTCTTCTGCCTGAAGCGAGGCGGGCAGGGGCACGGGGTCGGCGGGGGCACCGGGGTGGTAGTGGAAAGCCTGCTCGGTCACCAGGTCAATAAAGCCCACCAGGTCGTGGTTTTGGCGAATCGGGTACTGCTGGGGAATCACCGGGCGGGAGGAGATCTGGCGCAGGGCGGCGAGGACTTCGCTAAAGGTGCCGTTGGCGCGATCGAGCTTGTTGATCCAGATCAGGTGGGGAATTTCCCAGGCGTCGAGAAATTGCAGCAGGGGCGAGAGGGTCAGCACTTTGTTGGGGTCGGCTTCGCAGACCACGATCGCCGCATCGACCCCCATCAGGGCATGGTTTGCTTCCTGCTGGAGTTCGACGGAGCCGGGGCAGTCTACAAACGTAAAACAAATGCCGCCGTACTGAGTACTGGCGGCATTGAGTTCTACGGTCATGTGGCGGATGCGGGCTTCTGGGGCGCTATCGCCGAGGGTATTGCCCTCATCGACGCTGCCCTTGCGGGTCGTGGCCCCGGTGACGGACAAAATGCTTTCTAACAGAGTTGTTTTACCGCTGGAATAGGTGCCTACCAGCGCTACATTGCGCCGGCCTGAAAGGACGTTTTGGGTCATAGTAAACTCCTTGCCACGGTGAGATGGCATGTAGAGAAAAACCTACCGATTGAAGGCTCGACGAGCGTGATGTGAAGCGACTCAGCTGTGTCTAACCTCAGGTTAACCTGACCCTAACCCATGGTTTAACCAGGTTCTAGAAAATTCACCTGTTGAAGTTTTGTGCCTGGTTTTGTCGGTGTGTAACGGGAGATTTTAAGGATTAAGACAGACAGCTTTTTCACCCCCTCACTCCCTCACCCCGTTGCCCCATCCAATACTTGCCGCACCTTTTGGGCCAGCGCCGCCGGGGTAAAGGGCTTTTGCAAAAAGGCCACGCCCGCCTCAGACACGCCGTGGTGAATCACGGCATCGTCGGTGTAGCCCGAAAGAAACAGCACCTTGCAGTCGGGGCGTTTTAGGGCAATCTGGTCGGCCAGGTCGCGGCCCCCCATATGGGGCATCACCACATCGGACAGCAGCAGGTGAATCGGCCCCGGCTCTTGCTCGACGAGGTGCAGAGCATCGCTGCCATTAATGGCCTCCAGCACCCGGTAGCCGCACCGCTGCAAAATGAGAATTTCTAGGGCGCGCACGGCGTCTTCGTCTTCGACCACCAATACGGTTTCGCTGCCCTGGGGTAGGGTGCGCGATCGCGCGGGCGATCGCACCTCGGGCACCAGTTCGGCCACCCGAGGCAGGTAAATCTGAAACGTCGTCCCCTGACCCACCGTGCTCTCCACCGCAATGTGGCCCCCCGACTGCTTGACAATGCCGTGCACCGTGGTCAGACCCAAGCCGGTACCCTTGCCCACGGCCTTAGTGGTAAAAAATGGCTCAAACATGTTGGCCTGGGTCGCAGCATCTATGCCGCAGCCGGTATCCTGCATTGTCAGCCGCACGTAGTCGCCGGGGGCGAGGTCGGCCACGGTGCGGCAGTAGGCCTCATCCAGATGCACGGTCTTGGTTGCCAGGGTGAGGGTACCGCCCTGGGGCATGGCGTCGCGGGCGTTAACCGCCAGGTTCATCAACACCTGCTCAATTTGGCCGGGGTCGGCCTTAACTTGGCCCAGGGTGGAGCTGAGGGTGGTGACCAAACTAACGTCTTCGCCAATCAGGCGACGCAGCATGGTCTCGGTATTGCTGACCACGGTGTTGAGGTTAAACACCTGGGGCGCTAGCACCTGCTGACGACTAAAGGCCAGCAGCTGGCGGGTCAGCGTTCCGGCCTGCTCGCCCGCTTTGTAAATTTCACCCAGCAGCTCACTGGCGGGGTCATCGGTGGCGATGCGGCTCTGCAATAGCTCGCTGTAGCCCTTAATCACCGTGATTAGGTTGTTAAAGTCGTGGGCAATGCCCCCGGCCAGGCGACCGATCGCCTCCATTTTTTGGGCCTGGCGAAACTGTTCTTCGAGCCGCTTCTGTTCGGTCAGGTTGCGGGCCTGCACCAGGCAGGCGGGGCGACCCGCAAAGGTGAGCCCGTAGGCAGAAATTTCAACGTTGATAATGTCACCGTTTTTTTTCTGATGCCGCCAGAGACCCCGATGCTCCAGCGATGTTCCCGACTGAGCCAGCATCTTCAGTAAGACGGGCACATCCTCGGGAGGGCGTACATCTCGAATGGTCATGGTCAAAAACTCGTCGTAGCTGTAGCCATACTGGGCTACGGCGGCATCGTTGACGGCCAGATAGGCCAGGGTTTCGCGATCGTAGACAAACAGTGGGTCGGTGATAGCTTGAAACAGCTGCCGGTAGCGGGCTTCGCTGTCGCGCAGGGCGGCCTCGGTGCGCTTGCGTTGAGCGATTTCGGCCCCTAGCCGTCGATTGGTCTGCTGTAGGCCCTCGATTTTTTTCTCTAGCTTGCGAAACAGGGTCTCGCTGTAGTCTTTGAGCTGGGTATTTTCTTCGATCTGCGGCAGGCGCACCGAGGCCTGGGCCGGGTCTGGAGAAGCCAGCAGGGCCGTAATTGAGGTCATCAGAGCCTCGGGCTCAGCGGGCTTTACCACAAAGGCATCGGCCCCCAGGTCAAGGGCCAGGCGCTGATCTTTAGTGTCGGTGTAGGTGGCGGTGTAGACCATAAAGGGAATCGCCTTGAGTCGGTCGTCGGCCTTCCACTGGCGCAGCAGGGTGTAGCCATCCATCACCGGCATCAGCAGGTCGGAGATGATGAGTGCGGGGAGCCGCTGCCGGGCTTTAGTGAGGGCTTCGGCACCGTGGCGGGCCTCCTCGACGGTGTAGCCATGACCCTGGAGCAGCATGCGCAGCAGGTAGAGATTCTCTGCGTTGTCGTCAACGATTAGCACCGGGCTCATGGGGCGACATCTCCTTTAGCGACGGGCAAAAACCGCTCTACCTCGTCCCCAAACGACTCGGGGTCAATGGGTTTCTCGATGTAGCCCTCAGCCCCGGCGGCGAGACATTTTTCGCGATCGCCCACCATGGCGTAAGACGTAACCGCCACAATGGGGATGGATTTGAGCAGCGGGTCGCTCTTCAGGGCGTGGGCCACGGCGTGGCCATCCATGCCGGGCAGCTGAATGTCGAGCAAGATCAGGTCGGGGCGGTGGTTGGCAGCCATCTTCAGCCCCTGGGGGCCAGTTTCTGCCTGAAGAATTTCGTAGCCCCGCGTCTCCAGCAAAAACTGCACCAGATAGCGGTTTTGGGGGTTGTCTTCAATCAGCAGAATCGTTTTTTTCATAGTGTCTCCGGTACTTGCAGCGGCAGCGTCACGGTAAAGGTGCTGCCTTCCCCCCAGGTGCTCTTGGCCTGAATGTCGCCTCCCATCAGGTCAACCAGGCGGTGGCAGATCGCTAGACCCAGCCCCGTGCCGTCGTGGTTGCGCGCCAGTCCCGAGTCGATCTGCTGAAAGGGTTGAAACAGGGCGGGCAGATCCTCTGTCTGGATGCCCATGCCCGTGTCAGCAACCCGCAGGCGAACCGCCGCCGCTGACTCTGCCCCAGGCACCCAGTAATCATCGACTAATTCTGCAACCAGGGTGACTTCGCCATAGTCGGTAAATTTGATGGCGTTGCTCAGCAGGTTGAGCAAGACCTGCTCAAATCGACGCTGGTCGGCTACTGCTTCGCCCAGGTTGGGGGCGACTTCAACGCGCAGATCGAGCGATTTGGCGGCGGCCTGGGGCTGCACGATCGCCACCACCTTGGCAATTGACTGGTGCAGGTCAAAGGGCTCGCGGGCAACCTCCAGCTGCCCCGCCTCGATTTTAGAAATATCCAGCACGTCGTTGACCAGAGCCAGCAGGTGGCGGGCGCTAGTGCGCACCATGGCGAGCTGCTTACTCTGCTCAGCGTTGAGCGGCCCGGCCAGCTCCTGCAAGATGATGCCCGTAAAGCCAATGATTGAGTTGAGGGGGGTGCGCAGCTCGTGGCTCATGGTGGCGAGAAAGGCCGACTTGATGCGATCGGCAGCCTCGGCCTGGTGACGCTTTTCTCGCTCTGCTTCGGCCTGTAGACGAGCGGTCATGTCGGTGCCGATGCTGAGAATTTCAACCACATTGCCGTCAGCATCTAGCTCGATGCGGTTTGTCCAGGCGACCCAGACGTGCTGGCCATCGCGGCGCACATTTTCGTTGATGTTTTGCTCAAAGGCGGTAGGGTCGGCGCAAACGGCGTTCATCAGCTGTTGCAGGTCGCGCCCGCTGCTTTCGATGGGCGGCACAATGGTTTCCATTACGTGGCAACCGAGAATTTCGGCTTCGCTGTAGCCAAAGAACTGCTGGCCATACCCGTTGAGAAAAGTAATGCGCCCCTCGGCATTCCATCGCAGAATAATGCTGTTGGCGTGCTCGACCAGTTCGCGGTACTTGCGCTCGCTTTCGGCTAGCAGCGCTTCGGCCCGCCGCCGCTCCGAAAGATCAATGCCGACCCCCACCAGACACCAGGAGTTTTCAAACTGCACCCGCTGCCCAGTAAAAAAGTAGGGAGTGGCAGTGCCGTCTTTAGACACAAAAGCCGCCTCAATGGAAGACTCGCCCTCGGTAAACACCTGCCCAATGCGCTGCTCTAATCTTGCTCTATCGTCGTCCGCAAAGAAATGGAGGGGGTGCATTTGGGTAATCTCGTCGGCGGAGTAGCCAGAGACGCGCTCAAAGTTTTGGTTCCAGCGCAGAAAATGCCCCTCGGTATCGTAGAAGTAGAGAATGCCGGGCATGCTCTCGATCATCGTGTCGGTGAAGCGCATTTCGTCGCGCAGGGATTGCTCCGCCTGGCGGCGGGCCTCGTCGCGGGCAAAGGCATTGAGAGCAAAGGAGAGATCGCCAGCGGCCTCTTGGAGCAGGGCAACCTCTTTGTCGTAGAAGACATTGGGCTGTTCGGCATAGACGTTGAGCACCCCCACCACGGTCTCATCTAGCCAAATCGGAAAGTGGGCCGAGGCGCGAAACTTGCCGTGGGCGATCGCGCCGCGCCAGGCGCTGGTGGCCGGGTCATTGAGGGCGTCGTTGCAGATATAGGGTTGGTGCGATCGCAGGGCGATAACGGCCAAGCTAACCGACAGGTCAGAGGCGGGGTATTGATAATCCTCGGCGAGCATCAGGCTGGGCAGCAGGCTGCCGTCGTCGCCGTAGACGGCCACCGGTCTCAGCCCGTCGGTATCGGCGCGGTGCCACCCAATCCAGGCCATGCAGAAGCCGCCGTCGTCTACCAGCGCCTGGCACACCTTTTGCAACAGCTCGTCGCGGTCGGCAGTCCAGACAATGGCCTGGTTGATCTGGCTTAGGGCGGCGTAGAGCCGAGACATACGGGCAATCTCGCGATCGCGCTCCTTCAGCGCCGTCACGTCGCGCACAATGGCCGAGGTGCCGAGAATGCTGCCCCGGCTGTCCTTCAGTGGTGATGCGGCAATAGAAACGTAGATCAGTTGCCCATCTTTGCGGTGCCGCTGGGCCTCTAGCAGTTCAATGCGCTCACCCCGCCGAATCTTCTCCAAAATCAGGGTTGCCTCGCTCAGCTTGTCCGCTGGGTACAGCCGCGTTACGGGGGTGCCAATGATGTCGGCGGCGGTGTAGCCGTAGATAACCTCTGCCCCGGCATTCCAGCTTGTGACGATGCCGTTGAGGTCGGTGCTAATAATGGCATCGGAAGTCGATTCGACGATTGCCGCCATGCGATCGCGGTAGGTCTGGGCCGCGTTGCGATCGCTCAAGTCGCGAATCATCCCCATCAGAGTGCCGTCGGGCATGAGGGTGGCGATCACCTCCGCCACAAACACCGTGCCATCTTTGCGGCGAAACTGCCACTCGCGGTGGTGATCGCTGCGATCTTGAATTTCGCCCAGAGCCGAGTCGATGTGGGATACCTCGCTTTGCACCACGATATCTGAGGCATGCAGCCCAACAAACTCGTCGCGGCTGTAGCCAAACAGCTGACAGGCGCTGGCGTTGGCATCGAGGTAGTAGCCCTTGGCATCGGTCAGCACAATGCCTAACTGAGCATTATCAAACAGCGTGCGGTAGCGGGCTTCGCAGACCTGTAGCTGCTCGGCTAGAGCTTCCATAGACGGAGAAGAAGGGGGCTGCGACATAGAAATGCCCTTGGGAATGAGTAGTGTAAAATCGTCAAGGTCATTCTGTTATTGTCTCGATCTTAGCCTTTAGAAAGATGCGGCACACCAGAATCTATGCTGATTCTTTGGGTTACAGACCAGTTCAAGGGATCAGTTTGAGCATATTGGAGCAGTATTTACAGAGGCACCTCGGCAATATCTGCGATCGCCGGTAAGACCATGGCCCCCTCTAGACCAAAGCGCTCAGACCACCGTTGGCAGCGCACCGCAAAGGGGCACTGAGCACAGTAGCCCAGGGCCGGGTCTACCTTGGGCAGCTCGGTCTCGGTGGCCAGCAGCGCGGTGAGGGTGTCGGTCAGCCGCTGTAGATCGGCCTCGGTGCGGCGGTGCTGGGCAGCGGTGTAGGCAAAAGTAATACTGCTGGGGGGGGGCGGTGCCGCCTGGGCCGCTGGAGGGGCCACAAACCAGTAGGTCATCGTCACCTGGTTTGGGGACAGGTGGCTGGTTGCAACCAATAGATAGAGATACAGGCGAGTCTGCCACTCTCGGGCCAGCTGGGCCTGCTGAGGCGGATTTTGGTAGGTCTTCCAGTCGATAATTTGGCCGCTGGTCGGCCCCATTACCAGCAGGTCGTAGATGGCGGTGAGGGTGTAGCCATTAAAAGCCAGGGTGCGGCGGTGCTCGCTCTGGCGAAAGCCATCCCCCTGGGGCACAAAGAGATCTGGTGCAGCAGTCAGCAGGCCACAGACTGCGGCGTCTAGGGCCGCATCTTCTTTCAGCAGATCATCGACGGGTAGCCCCAAATCTCGCTGCTGCATTACCCGGTGAAACTCAGTGCCCCATCGCTGCCGCTCTAGCACAGCGGGATCTGTGGGCACCGTGTGATGCTCTAGATAGGTGTACTGATAGCGCCGGGGGCAGATCTCCAGCAGACGCAGATGGCCCTGGGTAAGGGAGAGCATAGAGGGTGGCTCTAAATCCGTTGCAGCCTAGCTCCTGATTTTGCTGGATTGGCTGAAAGGTTGACAGGTTAGAAGGTTGGCAAGCTCGAACTTTCTAACTTTCCAACCTTCTCCCTGACCCTAAACGGTCGCCAGCAACTTATCGACGTTTTTGGCAGTTTCAAAGAAGTAGGCGGCGTTTTCTTCGGGGGTACCGGGCAAAATGCCGTGGCCCAGGTTCATGATGTGGCCGCGATTGCCCGCTTTTTTGATGGTGTCGAGAATGCGATCGCGAATTAGCTCCTTCGAGCCAAACAAAATCGCCGGGTCAACATTGCCCTGCACGCCAATGCTGGGGCCAAGGCGACGGCGAGCCTCCGCCATATCCATCGTCCAGTCAACGCTGACGATATCCACGCCAGACTCGCCCATTAGGTCGAACACACCGGCGCTGCCGCTGATGTAGAGAATCAGGGGGGTATCGGGGTGGGTCTGCTTCACCTGCTGCACCACCCGCTGCTGGTAGGGCAGGGCAAAGGTGTGGTAGTCCATCGGGCTGAGCTGCCCGGCCCAGGAGTCAAACAGCTGCACCACCTGGGCACCGCAGTCGATCTGATAGCGCACGTAGGTGGCAATGTTGTCGGCCAGCTTGCCCAGCAGGGTGTGCAGCATCGCCGGTTCGCTAAAGGCCATGCCCTTGATGTTGGTGTAGCTCTTAGAGGTTTTGCCCTCCACGGCGTAGGCCGCCAGGGTCCAGGGAGAGCCCACAAAGCCCAGCACCGCAGCGTCGTTGCCCACTTCGCTGCGCAGGGTTTGCAGAATGGTGCGAATGTAGGGCAGCGCTGTCTCAGGATCTAGCTCGTGCACCGCGTCAATCTGCGCCTGGGTGCGAATCGGCGGGTCGATGATCGGCCCCTTGCTCTCCACGATGTCGAAGGGAATGCCCATGCCCGGCAGCGGCGTCAAAATATCCGAGAACATAATCACCCCGTCGGGGCGGAAGGCGCGCCAGGGTTGCAGCGAGATCTCGATCGCTAGATCGGCATTTTCGGAGCGATCGCGAAAGGACGGATATTTATCGCGCAGATCGCGGTACACCTGCATATAGCGCCCAGCCTGACGCATCATCCACACCGGGGGACGCTCTAGCACCTCATGACGGGCGGCGCGGAGCAACAAAGGTACCTGGTTCACTGCGGTCATGGAAGGCGTCACCAATTTACAAGAACAGCGTTTAAAAACAGCTTTCAGCGTAACCGTTAGCTTATCACTCTGTGATGCTTCTAAATTCTTACGGGAAAAGGGGTTCAGCACTTTTCCTCTCGCAACATTTGTACACAAAATGTCTTCGAAACGTTTCCTCATCCGTACAAAAGCTGGTTGCGAACCTCCTCTAAAGCCAGCGCATTGAGCAGAATGCTAACCCTTCTGGCAATCTCATAAGCGTTGTTGTAATCCACTTCGGCAAGCATCTGTCCCAGAAAAAGGAGCGCTTCGCCTTAGAATTAAAGACTGTGACTATTTGTCGAAACGCAGATTACTCCCATGGACATTGTGAACTTTTTTGAAACCCTGTCCGGCAAGTGGTTTTCGCAGCGCACCGTTCATAACCTGGCCAGTCAGAGTTCCCAAGCGGGGCAGTCTAATCTGCTGATTGAGTTTCTGCCCGCCACCGACAGCGACCTGGCCCAAGCCTGCGCCCCCCTCGGCCACGACCCGAGCCACATTGCCTGCGGCTTGCGGATTCACCAAGACAGCCAAATTGAGGGGGAAACCCAAAAAATCGAGGGCACCGCCCTGATGGTAGTTATGACCCCTACCGATGCAGGGGCCGGGACGCTGGTGCAGGCTGCATCGTCGTCGCCTGCGCTCCAGGGCAACTACCGGGTTGAAGACGATGTGCTGACCATCGTGACCCCCACCGATGCCGGGCAGATAGAAGAACGTCTGTGGTTCGCAAACCCCAACCTGCGCATGCGCACCAGCGTGCTCAAGACCGGGGATGGGGTGCAAATGGCCTCGTTTTGCTCAGAGATTCGCATGGGCGCGGCTAAGGCCGCAGCCTAAAAGTATCCCCACTAAAAACCTCCCTGCCGATGATGGGTATTCCCCAGTTCTGGTGACCCCAACGGGGGCTTGGGGTCAGGTCATCGACCTCAGGGGTTTAGAACAGGGGATCTGGCAGGGGTGCTTGGCCCTGGGGACTGGGCGACTGAAGGCCCAGTTGGCGATCGGGCAGCTTTTGCACGATTAATTCGTTGCCTTCGCGGCCCAGAACGGCCACTGTATCGCCAAGCCCCAGCGCCACATCGGGGGAGGCGGCGACCGCAGTCCAGTAGACCCCTTCAAACTTAACCTGGCACTTTCTGCCTTCTAGAAAGGCTTCAACCAGAGCTGTTTTATCGGTCCAAGCGCCCTCTGGAAAGGTGGGCTGCTCATCTGAGTCAGCAACCCACTGAATGTCTTGGGGAGAATCGGCCTCGGGAAAGACATCTTCGATCACGTCTTCGGTCATGGCTCTAACCTTTTGTAGGATAAGGACTAGTCTCGACGGGTTTTTGGGTTTGGAACTCCTTCTTGAGATAGATAGCACCCTGGAGATAGATAGCCGCTTGAGATAGATAGAATGTCACCATTAGAGCATTGGTAGGCCAGGGTAGTTGGCAGGGGCACCGCTAAGTCGCTATGCTGCCCTGGAATGTGAGGACAAACAACGGCTATGGCAGGGTCTCAGATCGAACAGTGGCAGGAGCCAGAACTCCAGACCGACCCAGTGGTGGAGAGTGCGGCAACGGCGGCAGCCATCACCCTGGCCCCGATGCCTGGGCCGCGGCCGCGCCCTCGGTGGCAGCGCCAGCTAGCGATCGCCGCTGGGATAGGTGCCCTGGGCAGTCTTGGCGGTCTGCTGTGGTGGCTCTTTTTGCGCACGCCGCCCCATCCCTACGTAATGGATATTTCGCCCTCCCAGAGTGAGTATGCGATCGCTCGCGGGGAGAGCCCGCGCCTGAGCTGGCAGGTGAGCAACCCTCGCCAGGTGCAGACCATGCTGCTGCGCGGCTACGCTCCGGACGGCACCCTGGTGTATGGCCCAGAAACCTACGACCTATCGGAGGGCCTGCCGGTTGGCCTACTGCCCTACTGTGATCTGACCAGACGGCTACTCACCTGTCGCGAGGTGCCCCTCGACCTGCGGGAGCCGGGTCAGTACCGCTTTGAGCTGACTCTGATGCCCGACATGGGCCTCAATCTAGCGCCTATCCAGGCCGAGAGCAGCCTGGTTACCGTGGCCGACCTGCCCCAGCCCACCGTGGTTGAGCTTGCCCCCGAGCAGGTGATTTATTCTGAAGCCGGTACTCAAGTTTCGGCCAGTACGCCGACCCTGGCCCCACCCGTTACCGAAGCTGGCATTCTCGTCAGCTGGATTGTGACTAATCCCGAGAGTCTGCAAGACCTGCTGCTGGTGGTGAAGCGGCCCGATGGCACCACCCTAGGGGGGCGGCGGTTTACCCTGCGCAACCCCGATGGCCCGGCCCAGGTGTCTCTGCCCGAAGAGCTTCAGCCCTTTTGCCAACTTCAAGATCGCCTGATTTGCCAGGGGGTGCCCAGCGGCATGGTGGAGGTGGGTCAGTACCAGTTTGAACTCACCCCGGTGCCTGTGAATCTGGGCGATCGCGAGCTGCCAGCGGCTAAACAGAGCGAGGTGGTGAATATTCAGCCCCGCCCGGTGCGCATTGCTGCGTTCACCATCAACGGACGCGAGGCCCAGCCTAAATATCTGGTGCCAGTAGAGCCGGGCCAGCAAATCCCCGGATTCCAGGTGGCCTGGCGGGTCGAGGGCGGATCAACGGCCAAGGTCGAACTGCTGCCTTCACCAGGGACGGTGGGCCTCCAGGGGTCGCTGTCGATGCCCCTTAGCCCGGCGGGTACCACGACGGTGACCCTGCGGGTTACCGATGGCCAAAACCCGCCCCTGGTGCGCGCCGTCACCTTTGAAACCTTCAACCCCCGGCCCAATCAGCCCGTGATTATCAACCAGGGCGGCGGTACCGCCAGCGGCAGTGGTCAAACCGCCCCCGCACCTAGGCCTACGCCCTCGCCCACCGCCCGTCCCCGCGATCCCCTAGGCGAAGGCATGCGCGACCCAGGGTCAACCCCCAGTAGCAATCTCCCCGATTTGCAAAACCGCCCGCCGGAAGAGTTAGACCTCAACTTTTAGGGCGGCATCAGTTATTAGCGGGTGTAGCGGGGGACTATGGCAATGTCGAGTTCTAACCGGGTAGATTACAGCCCAGCGCTGCGATCGCTGATGGCCCAGGCAAATATTGTCAGCTACCGTGCCCTCAGCCAGACAAGCGGCGTGCCCCGCACAGCGATCGACAGCCTGCGCCAGGGGCAGGTCGGGCGACTGCGCTTGGACGTGCTGCAACGCCTCGGCCAAACCCTGGGACTGCCGCTAGAGGCATTAGTGAACAGGTTTAGCTCGCCCAATGCGCCTCAGCCGACAGGTGGCTCCGGGGCTGAACTGATAGATCAGATTAAAGCTCTACGGCAGGAGTGCGATCGCCTCACTACCCAGCTCACCACCCAGGCCGATGCCGTGCGCCAGCAGGTGCAGCAGGAGGCGATCGCCCAGCTAGAGCCCTGGCTGGTGCAGTGGCCCACCGCCGCCCACGCCGCCCAGTACAAGGCCGATCTTCCCGCCCAAAAACTGCTCCCTCTGGTGCGCCCCGTAGAAACCCTGGTGCAGAATTGGGGCGTCACTCCTATAGAAACGGTCGGGGCTGAAGTGTCCTACGATCCGCAAATTCACCAGCCCAAGGCAGGGGTTTTGTCGCCAGGACAGCCAGTGAGGGTGAGCCATGTGGGCTACCGTCAGGGCGATCGCCTGCTGCATCGTGCCAAAGTTGCGCCGATCTAGGCCCAGACGTGGTTGTGCTCAACTTAGTGTCAAACCAGCAAAACATTTACCCTGGCTGTAAATACCCGATAAAGTTTTCGATTTTTTAGCAATTCCTTACGGAATTTGGGCTCCAGCGTGGGAATCTTATGCGTGGGTACGTCGTAACCGGGCAAGCCCACTGCACCCTTACTATACAGAACCCCACTTTCTAGCTGAACTCCCTATATTTGAAAAGCTCCCGGCCTAGGTCGGGAGCTTTTCGTTAAAGCGCATCTGTAGGTGAAATCTGGGTTAGAACAGCCCAAAATGCCAAGATTTAAGCCTATCAGCCATTCTTTTCATTTTTCGCTCTTCTGTTTTCGTTCTTTGGCCATATTCCCCCTACTCCTCCCGCTCCGGCTTCAGCAATGGGAATGCGATCACATCGCGAATGCTGGGGCTATCGGTGAGCAGCATCACCAGGCGATCGATGCCAATGCCTTCACCACAGGTAGGCGGCATACCGTGCTCCAGCGCCGTCAGGAAGTCTTCATCCACCCCGGTCGCTTCCAGATCGCCCGCTGCCTTGCGCGCCGCCTGAAGCTCAAAGCGCTGCCGCTGGTCGATGGGGTCGGTCAACTCCGAAAAGCCGTTGGCGGTCTCGCGGCCCACCACAAACAGCTCGAATCGCTCTACCACCCCAGGTCGGCTGCGGTGGGGCTTCGACAGGGGCGAAATTTCGACCGGGTGGTCGATCAGAAACGTCGGCTGAATCAGGGTTTCTTCAATTTTTTGCTCAAAGACTTCGTTCAGCAGTTTGCCAATCGAGTCGCAGTCGTCGGCACCGTGCAGTTTGAGCTCCTTCACCGCCGCCTGGGCTTCTTCAAGAGTGGTGAACTGGCGAAAATCTAGCCCAGTGTGCTCCTGCACCAGGTCGTGCATCGTCACCCGCTTCCAGGGCGGGGTCAGATCGATATCTACACCCTGGTAAGTAATCTTGAGCGTACCCAGAATGTCTTTAGCGAGGGTCGCAATCAGGTCTTCCGTCAGATTCATCAAATCGTGGTAGTCGGCGTAGGCCTGGTAAAACTCCACGCTGGTGAACTCGGGGTTGTGGCGGGTCGACACGCCCTCGTTGCGAAAGATGCGGCCAATCTCAAACACCCGCTCAAAGCCGCCCACCACCAGCCGCTTCAGGTGCAGCTCAGTGGCGATGCGTAGGTAGAGATCCATCTCCAGGGTGTTGTGGTAGGTGACGAAGGGGCGCGCCTCGGCTCCCCCGGCCTCGCTTTGCAGCACCGGGGTTTCGATCTCTAAGAATCCCCGATCTTCCAAATAGCGCCGAATGCCGGAGGTAATCAGCGCCCGCTTGCGAAAGGTGTCGCGCACGGTGGGGTTGACGATAAGATCCACGTAGCGCTGGCGGTAGCGCTTGGCCACATCCGTCAGGCCGTGCCACTTGTCGGGCAGGGGCAGCAGCGCCTTGGTGAGCAAGGCATATTCCTGCACTTTGACCGAGAGTTCGCCCTTCTCGGTGCGCTTGATGGTGCCGCGCACGCCCAGAATGTCGCCCACGTCGGTGAGCTGCTTCAGGTGTTCAAAGGCCTGCTCATCCGCCGCGCCCATGTGCTCTTGGATGGTGGCCTTTTCAAGGTAGAGCTGAATGATGCCGCTCTCATCTTGCAGGGTGAAGAAGGCCAGTTTGCCAAACACCCGCCGCGCCAAAATTCTGCCGGCCAGGGAAACGGTCGCATCTACCTCGGCCCCGGCTTCTAAATCGGCATATTTGGCCTGCAAGTCGGCGGTGTGGTGGGTGACATCCCACCGATAGGCAAAGGGGTTTTGGCCGAGCTGCTTGAGGTCTTCTACCTTTTGCAGGCGGGCGGCGCGAATTTCGTCAAGGCTGGAGGCGCTTTGGCCTGGGCGGTTAGAGTCAGACGACATAGCTAGGGGGTGAATGGCAAAACGTCACAAGCCCCCATTATAGGGAACCCTGGCCCCTGCACCGCGAAGAGCAGCAATCCTTTCAAGCAAATAAGCCCAACCGCTAAATCCCTGCCGTTTGGAGAGGAGCTAGCGGTTGGGCTTAAGTTGAAGCTGGCAGTGGAAGCCTAGAAGTAGGCGTAGGAGGATGCCGTGGCGGCGGCGATCGCAACCAACCCCTGCCGCAAAAACGACAGTAGCAAAAAGGCCAGGATGGGCGAGAGATCAATGCCGCCTAGGGGAGGAATGATCGAGCGAAACAGGTTCAAGTAGGGGTCAGTTAGCTGGCTCAGCACCGAGAAGGGCGGGCTAAACCAATCCACATTGGGAAACCAGCTCAGAAGAATGCGCACGATCAGCAGGATCGTATAGATCGATAAAAACGTGGTGAGGGTTTGTACCAATATGTCCATTTGAGAACCTCGGCAGTAGTCGTTATCAACAATACACGGAGCGTCTAAGTCTGTCAGTTAGTGTAACGGTTTGCTTCGTCTAGCACGGCGCGAACCCGGTAGATTTGCTTAAGAGTCTATGCGGGAGGGGCTTTCCCAAGGGCGCTCAGAGTGGCCGTTAACGCTGCCAAGCTGCTGCCGCACGTCATCGATCGCATCGTTGAGCTGGGCAATTTTGTCTTCTAGGCCGAGGCGGGCGGCTTCAATGCTCTCTTCGTCGGGGTCGTCAAACTCGCCAAAAGCCAGGCTGCCGCTAGTTTTGGGTAGTGCAGACTTGGCTTTGCCCCCCGACTGCTGCATGCGCGATGCCGCCAGCGCACCCACCACGCCGCCCAGAGCGCCACCCACCAGAGTGCCGAGTAAAAAACCGCCGACGAAATTGTCTTGCTGACTCATAGGTTTTGCCTACCTAACCCCAAAAAAGAAACCCGATGAACCGTTGCCTAGAATACTCCATTGTGCCAAAGCTTAGGGTGCGATGCCATCGTACCCCCTACCTATTTACATTCTGACGGATTTTCGGGCGATCGCCGATTCTGTGTCCCCTGATCAAGCTAGCTAGGTGCCAAAGGTGCGATCGCCCGCATCCCCCAGCCCCGGCACGATAAATCCGTGCTCATTCACCGTCTCGTCGATCATGGCGGTGTAGATGGTCACGGTGGGGTAGGCCGCCGCCAGCTTTTGCAGGGCCGGCGGTGCCGCCACAATCGAAATAATCCGCACCACCGCTGGGTCAATGCCCCGCTGGGTCAGCTCAGCCATCATCGCCATGATGGTGCCGCCCGTGGCCAGCATCGGCTCGCTGATGATTACCCGCGTGGCGGGGTCGAGCTGGGCCGGCAGCTTGTTGAGGTAGCAGCTCGCCTCCAAAGTTTCTTCGTTGCGCACGAAGCCCACGTGATACACCGAGGCTAGGGGCAGCAGCGCCTGAATACCGGGCATCAGCGCCAGCCCCGCCCGCAAAATCGGCACGATCATCGTCGGCACCTCAGGGTTAATAAAGGTGGCCGGGGCCGGGCCGAGGGGCGTATTCACCGTCGTATCCATGGTCGGCACCCACTCGCGGATGGCCTCGTAGGTGAGCCAGCGGCCCAGTTCTTCCATCGCTGAGCGAAACAGCGGCCCCGGCGTATCGGCATCGCGGGCGACCCCCAGCCAGTGCTTAACCAACGGATGCGGCGGAACATAAATGCGCAGTTGAAAGGATGACATAACCCAGGTGCCCGCGAAAAATCTGCCACATCATACCCCGGAGTTTCCCAGCAACGCGATTTCTTCCCCATCTCCCGCAACTTCTCCGCTCTTCAATTCAAAATTCAAAACTCTCCTCTCCAACTTCCCCTGCTCGCCCACTCCCCTACGGCTTTCCCTCTACGGTCGATTCGGTGTAAAAACCCCGCTTTTTCACGGGTAAGCCACACCTGTGCCAATCCCATGCCTCTGTCAAGATAGTCATATCGGCGAAAGGAGATAGCAATGGCAAAACGATTTTTTGGTAAGCCCTTTATGAACTGGTATCGTCAGTTGCTCCGCAACTCGAAATATCGTTGGGTTGTGCTGTTTGGCACCCTAGTTTATCTGGTGAGCCCCATTGATATTGCCCCCGATATGTTTCCCATTTTGGGCTGGCTAGATGATGGCCTCATCGCCACGATCGCTATCACCGAAATCACTCAGATCTTGCTCGATCGCAAACGCAACCTCCGCCAGGTTGACGAGACTGTGGCCATGGCAGAAGCGGTCAAGATCAATGAAACCGTAATTGACGTAGATTCTGTTGCCGTCATCTAACCCTAGCTAAGTCGGGCCGTGGGACACCACCTGAGAGTAACCCCGGCCTCCTGCTTGAACTAGCAAAAACCAGAAAATTTAACTTTTCAACCCCATTTTTAATTAGGAGAAGCCCCCATGACTAACCCCGTACAAGACCGCGTCAAGACCGAGTGGGAAAAAGCTCAAAAAGAAGGTGGCCAGCGCGCCAGCCGCATTCGCGAAATTGTCAAAGCTGCTGCCGCTGAAGCTCTAGCTGAGTTAAGAGATGGCTCCAGCGAAATCGAAACCCAGGGCCGCAAAACCCTGGCCGAAATGATTGATCAACTCAGGGCCAATGAAGCCGCCGATGCCGCCGCCGCTGAAGCGGTTGCCGATGCAGTCGCCGAAGCCGTCCAAGCCGAAGCTGTCCAAGCTGAAGCCATCGAGGCTGAGGTCGCTACTGAGACCGATGCCCCGGCCCCCACCTGGGCGCAAATCTTTGCCGACCTGCGCTACCTGGCCAACGATCGCAAAGTCGGCTGGGCCCAGCAAATTCTGGCTGGCCTACAGACCCAGGTCGATCGCTTCGATGCCGATATGGCCACGGAGTATGGCGATCGCTACGGCGTTGTGCGTCCCCTAGTGCGCGGCTTTCGCTCCTTAGTGGCGCTGGCCTACAGCAAAATCGGCCAGCCCGCTGAGCCCGCCGCGCCCACCCCCGTCCACATCGTTGTGCTAGACGATGTCGAAACCCCGGTGGATGACTCGACGAATGCTTAGTTTTGGTTGGTTGTGTGTTTGAACCCTAGGTAAAGCAAAAGCGCCCCCGCGTGACATCGTCGGGGCGCTTTTTTATTGAGGATGCGGTTCTGATGCGGTGAGCACCAAAAACGGTAACGAAGTACGGCGGTTACATTGCGCTGTGCAAACCTGTGCAACGTTTCCTGGCCTTGGACTGTACGCCTGCGGGTCGGCTTGATAGAACAGTGACACCACGGGTTTGGTGGCTAGATCTAGCTTTGCCCAGCAACCCTGTGCCCAACAGCATTAGCAATACTCCTCATTTTGGCGAGTGTTTACCTATGGTTAGCTCTCCTCTCGCCCAGCCTTTTCAACGCGCTCAGCCAGGAAATGGCCTGTCTGCCGCCGACCCGCAGTTAGCCCTGGCTGTAGCCGACGATGGGTTTTTGCGATCGCTGCTCACCGAGAGCTTGCCTGCGATCGCCCACCCCCACGAAATTGGCTCCGTCACCGTCGAAGTCGGCGTGCCCCTGCCCCAAAGTCACAGTGCCCATGGCCAGGGCCGTATGGATGCCCTGCTCACCTTCGAGCACATCAACTGCGTGCTGGCCGGGTCGTACCCCGATGCGCCGCCGCTGCCCGATGTCCACAACCACCGCGAGTACCAGGCTATTACCCCCTGCCACTCCGACCTCGCCACCCTGGCACAGAATGTTTCGCTCACTGAGGCAGAGGCCTTGCTGGCGCGATCGGGCTTTGACCCCGACGAGGTACAACACATTATCAATCTGCCATCCCAGGGATGGCATAAGTCGTGGTGGTACAGCCTGGCTCCGGATGGGTTTCTCACCGTGCCCTTTCAGCGCCATATTCGCAGCCGCTGCTACGCCGACGGCACCGTCACCCTACAGTTCAAAGACCACTATGCCCAACAGCGACCCGAGGGCTTTCATAGCCAGCCTCAAAAGCTGCCGGTGATCGTGCATTCACCCCAAATTAGCTTTTGCGACAACCTGGCCCAAATCAACCTCAGCCGCCAGGCCTTAGAAATTCCCCAGGCGATTTTGATCGCCGATAATTTGTCAGAACTCGAAGTCGAGGGCTACATTCGCCAAAATGTCAGCCTTTACCGCCAGCGCAGCCTAGAGCACCTGCTCAACGCCAACTGCCGCTCCTGCGCCCAGACCAAGTGCCCGCTTCAGGGGGTAGACTCGTCGCCTGTGCTGGCCTGTAGGTCGTTCCGCCCGGTGGAAGTGGGAACGTAAACCTGCCCAGGTGGGTTCAACAGCACCGGCATTTTGCTAGAGGTAGCGTGGCGCTGAATTTGTCCCCAACTCAGGGTGACGGCCCCGCCCGCTAGCAGCAGGCCAAACAACGCTAAAGAAACCTTGTCTTCTGTCGCCCCCATAAGGCCATCGACAGCGCCTACGGTGAGCGCTGTAGCCAGCCACGGTTGTTTTCTAAAAAGCGCCTTAATGGGTCGATCTCCCGAATGTAGCAAGGTTAATGAAGGTTAATGACGGTGAATTGGCCTTTGGAGATCCCCCCTGCCCGCCTTTCGAAGGGGGGTTATCGAGGAAAACGTTTAGGGCAAAGACCTGGGGGAATCTGTCTCAGATAAATAGCGTTCCCAATACAGGCAATAGCTTACCTAGCGTAGGCCCAGCCAGGTGACGATCGCCTGCCCGGTAGCCAGCTCAAACAGCACCAGCGCCACAAACCCCAGCATGGCGGCCCGCCCGTTTAGCCGCTCGGCGTAGTCGTTAAAGCCCGCCTTAGAGCGCTCGATGGTGGGGGTGACGGTAGGTTCGAGGTTGGCCATGGGTTTAGGGTGTGTCGTTTGCTTTCCTAGCCTACCCTATGGGTTGCCGGTTGTGATATGGGCGTGGACAGACGGGGCGATCGCCCCCTCACCCCCATCTCCGGCCACCACACCTCGATCTGCCGTCCTAAGTCGACTGGACAGCGCTGGATTAAGCGTTGCTATTCTGCACTCTGGGAAACTGGCCGGTCTAGATACAACGCTGCCCGTTCCATCAGTTGTGGAATGTATCTATAGAAGTGTTCGTTGCGCAGCTGCATGGCATCGACCGTGCAGCTGCCACAATGCACCCCGGCTGGTGGAACCGCAACTGCCTGCACCACCTCATCCGACACGCCAGCCCAAGGCAGATGGCCCTCCGGAGCCTGCAAGGAGTAGGTCAACTCCGACTCGTTCAACCAGTCACTGCTAATGAAGTCAACCTCAGCGCGAGGAGCCGCCAGCTTCCAGCCGACGCGATCGCGAAAGGCATTGACCGCCGCTACACCATCGTTGGGATGCTCGGCCAGCGCCGCCTGCCAAAGACGCTGCTGCACACGGAGCCCAAATCGCCCGTTGCTGGCCGTCAGCCACATCTGGTCAATGGCCTTTATCAGCTCTGGCCGCAACAATACTGGATCAGAGGGTAGGGGATCAAACGGTGGCAGGGAGGTTGTCCCTGGGGCCAGCAACCGCCGGGTTATGCGATCGGCAGCGGCCCAGTCCTGGGCTTGAAGTCGTTCTTGTAGCAGCGACAACTGCTCGTCAATCGCCCCGTTGAGGTCGGCATTTGCAGTCTGGCAGGTGCCCACCATTGAGCGCACGTACTTGCTAGGGCTCAAGTAGTGAACGGTCTGGATCTGCTGGGGCAGTCCGCTGGTGGGGCGCAGGCTGACGTAGAGACCATGCACCGAATCGGGTGTTCCATAGAGATGGTCGGCGTTGTTGGGCTGACCGCGAAAAGGGCCTTCAAAGGGCAGTTGAGCATAGTCAGCATCGGGAGCCAGTTGCTCATAATCGCTCAGGGCAGCGGCATTGAGCAGGGTTTGCACCCGCCCCGTCTGATTCTGCCACTGCACCGTTAGGGTCAAGGCTGGTGCGATCGGGTCTTGCCGATTGTCCGCCGCAGTAGTTTCCGGCAGGCTGCCCGTTAGTAGATAGGTTAAAGTGCCTCCCTGGCTTAGAGAAACCATCGTTTCACAGGCGATCCGGGGAGGGGTGCTCTGGGCACCGACAGGGAGTGGTGTAGGGGTTGCCAGGGCGATCGTCAAAACACAGCCTAACGGCTTCAGATTTGGCATCTTTTGCATGGGCGTTACCCCCAACAGAACATGGGCTGCGGCCAGTATCAACCATTTTGGATGAGCCTACTGCCCTGGTTGCGCAAATTGATACGCGATCGCGTTGGTTAGCATGGCGATCGCCCCTTCGGTGGAACGATACACTAGGATTACGCCCCCCACTTCATCCCTAAACGGTCTGAGATATGCCTAGAGCTGCCATTATCCAGCCCGAACAGTCGTACACGTTTGCCGACTACTTCAAGCTCAACTTTGCGCCGCAGGATATTTTGGCCTACTTTGGCGTGTCACTTCAGCGCCAGGCTTTACACCTGCCTCGCTACCCAGGCCCGCTCAATCGCCTAAACGATCTCAAAACCCGTATCGAAGAAAGCCTGCCCCGCCTCAGCCTCACCAGCGAAATGGCCCGGCGAGAATTTCTCATCGCTCCAGTGCTGACCGATGTGCTGCACTACACCCAGGCCACCCTGAATGTGGAATATCCGGTGGCGGTGAGCAACCAGCTCAAGGGATCGCTTGATTACCTGCTACAAAATGGCACTACTTTTTTGGTGATTGAAGCCAAAAACGAAGATTTAGAGCGGGGTTTTGTGCAGCTAGCGATCGAGCTGATTGCCTTAGATCAATGGATTGAGTCAGACCAACCGGTTTTACAAGGAGCCATTTCGACGGGCAATATCTGGCAGTTTGGTCAGTTTGATCGCCAGTCTCGTCGGGTCACCCAAGACCTCGATCTCTACCGAGTACCCGCCGATCTAGAAGATCTGCTCCGCGTCCTAGTCAGTGCTCTAGGCAGTTAAGATTGACCTCGCCCCTTACAATAGGAACTCATTCCCCGACCCCGAGAACCCGCCGTGGCCGCCAACTCCTCCGCCGACAAGCCCACCCTGATGCTGGTAGATGGCCATTCTTTGGCCTTCCGTTCCTACTATGCGTTTGCCAAAAATGCCGACGGCGGCCTGCGCACCTCCACGGGTATTCCAACTAGCGTGTGCTACGGCTTTCTCAAGTCGCTGCTCGACATGATGGAGGTCGAAAAGCCCCAGTACGCCGCCGTGGCCTTTGACCTGGCTGCGCCCACCTTTCGCCACCAGGCCGACGCCACCTATAAAGATGGCCGCCCCGAAGCGCCGGAGGGGTTTCTAGAAGATGTCGAAAATCTCAACGAACTGCTCACCGACTTTGGGCTGAATATCTACGTCGCCCCCGGCTTTGAGGCCGACGATGTGATCGGCACCCTGGCCACTAAAGCCCTGGCCGAAGGGTTTTGCGTCAAAATTCTCAGCGGCGATCAGGATTTGTTTCAGCTGATTGACCCCGACGAGTGCATTACCGTGCTGCACCTGGGCAACGCCTTTGCCAAGGGGGCCAAGAACGGCCTGGCCCAGGAGTTTAAAATTGAGGAGGTCAAGGCCAAGCTCGATATTTACCCCCATCAAGTGGTCGATTACAAGGCCCTGTGCGGCGACTCGTCGGACAATATCCCTGGCGTGAAGGGCATTGGGGCCAAGACCGCCGCCAAGCTGCTGGCGGAGTACGGCGACCTGGATGCCGTCTACGCCGATATCGACAACATCAAGGGCGCGACTCAGAAAAAGCTGATCGAGGGCAAAGAGTCGGCCTACCACTCGCGCTACATGGCCAAAATTATTACTGATATTCCCGATGGGGAGTTGCCCATCGACCTGGCTACCTGCAAGCTGGATGGGTTTGACCCCGATGTGGTGATTCCGGCGCTGAAAAAGCTGGAGTTTCAGAATTTTGTCAATCGGCTAGGCAAGCTGCAAACTGCGTTTGGTGGCGCAGCGGCAGAGGAGACGGCGGCGAAGGCCAGTCAGGCGCTGAGTGGGGGCACCAGCAGCCCAGAACCTAGTCGCTCCAGCCGCTTTGAGGATACGGGCGGCGCGGATGTGGCCTTCTTTACGGCGGAGGAAACCGACAACGCCCAGGGGGTGGATGAGGTGGCGATCGCACCCCAGATCATCACCACCGAGGCCCAGCTCTACGAACTGCTAGATATTCTCTCTCAGCAAAAGAACCCCGCCACCCCTGTCTCCTGGGACACCGAAACAACGTCCTTAGAGCCAAGGGACGCCACGCTGGTAGGCATCGGCTGCTGCTGGGGCACGGGTCGAGAAGACATGGCCTACGTTCCGGTAGGTCACAGCGACGGGAAAATGTTGCCGTTGGAGATGGTGCTAGACGCGCTGCGTCCCATCCTCGAGAGCGACGAATTCCCCAAGGCGCTGCAAAACGCCAAGTACGATCGCCTGGTATTCCGCCACCAGGGCATTCACCTGAGGGGCGTGGTGTTTGACACCATGCTGGCCAGCTATGTGCTCAACCCCGAGGCCAGCCACAACCTTACCGACCTCAGCCTGCGCTACCTCAACCTGGTGGCCCAGAGCTACGAAGACCTGGTGCCCAAGGGCAAAACCATCGCCGATGTAGAGATTGCGGCGGTGGCCAACTACTGCGGAGCCGACGTACACACCACCTATCTCCTGGTATCCAAGCTTCAAGCTGAGTTAGACGAAGTCCCTGACCTCAAAACCTTGTTTGCCGAGGTCGAGCTGCCCCTGGAGCCGGTATTGGCGGAGATGGAATGCACCGGCATTCGCGTTGACCCTGACTACCTGGCCAATTTCTCAAAGCAGCTTGAAACTGACCTGGCCCGCCTGGAAAAAACCGCCTACGAAGCGGCTGGGGAAACCTTCAATATGGGGTCGCCTAAACAGCTCAGCACGCTGTTTTTTGAAAAGCTGGGCCTCGATAAGCGCAAGTCGCGCAAAAATAAGTCGGGCGGCTACTCCACCGATGCCTCTACCCTCGAAAAGCTCCAGGGTGACCACGCCGTGGTGGATCTGGTAGTGGAGCACCGCACCCTCTCCAAGCTGAAATCCACCTATGTGGATGCTCTGCCCACTCTAATTCGCCCTGATACTCACCGGGTGCACACCGACTTTAACCAGGCGGTGACGGCCACCGGGCGGCTGTCGTCGTCAAACCCCAACCTGCAAAACATTCCCATTCGCACGGCCTTTAGTCGTCAGATCCGCGCCGCGTTTATTCCCGAAACCGGGTGGCGGCTGGTGGCGGCAGACTATTCTCAGATTGAGCTACGCATTCTCGCCCACCTCAGCGGTGAGCCGGTGCTGGTGGAGGCCTACAACAACAACGACGATGTCCACGCTCTGACAGCCCGGCTGCTGTTCGAGAAAGACGACATCACTGCTGAAGAGCGTCGCGCCGGTAAGGTGATCAACTTTGGCATTATCTACGGCATGGGAGCGGTGCGCTTTGCCCGTGAGGCCGGGGTGAGCCGCACCGAGGCTAAGACCTTTATCGATCGCTACTACGATCGCTACCCCAAAGTCTTTGAGTACCTGCTGCAAATGCAGCGAGAGGCGATCGCCCAGGGCTACGTGCAGACCATCTGCGGCAGGCGGCGGTATTTCAACTTTACGGATGGCAAACTGCGATCGCTGCGCGGCACCGACCCCGCCACCATCGACCTCGATGCTCTCCGCACCAACGGCTACGATGCCGGATCGCTGCGGGCGGCGGCCAACGCCCCGATCCAGGGCAGCAGTGCCGACATCATCAAAATTGCCATGATTCGCCTGCATGAGCTACTGAAAAATTATCAGGCCAACCTCTTGCTGCAAGTCCACGACGAATTGGTGTTTGAGGTGCCCCCCGACGAGTGGGCAGAGCTAGAACCCCAGATTATCGCCGTGATGGAGTCTGCCGTAGAGCTGAAGGTGCCCCTCAAGGTCGAAGCCCACGCCGGGCCAAACTGGATGGAAGCCAAGTAACGACAACCCGGCAAACCATTTTGAAGAAAGACATCCCAATGGATTCGACTCGGTATGCCCGTGGGCAAGAGGCGCTGGCCAGAATTCATGGCCACATCGGCGAGGGCATCATGGATGCTCTGGGGGATATTGCCCCCGATTTTGCGCGATTTATTATTGAGTTTCCCTACGGTGATATTTGCTCCCGCGAGGGTTTATCGCCCAAAGAGCGGCAAATTGCCACGATCGCATCCCTGGTCACCCTGGGCAATGCACCCACTGTTTTAAAAGCTCACATTCAAGGCGCTTTAAATGTAGGCTGCACCCGAGACGAAATTGTCGAAGTCATTATGCAAATGTCGATTTATGCCGGCTTTCCCGCTGCCGTCAATGCCCTGTTAATTGCTAAAGACGTTTTTTCAGAGCTGGATCTAAATCAACAGGCTTAAAGCATACTCCAGTAACGTAGATAACCAGGTAAGCTTTTAGCTGCGATCGCGCCCGCACCCAGCGGCAGCTAGAATCTAAATCTGCCAAATTCGAGTCGCTATCGTCGTTTTAGTCCAGCAGCTGATGGCACAGGTTTTAGTCGTTACCGGCGGCAGTCGGGGTATTGGGGCCGCTACAGCCCGTCTCGCCGCCGAGCGGGGGTATGGGGTCTGCGTCAACTATCTGCACAACTCAGCGGCAGCCCATGGCGTGGTTGACGCGATCGCCCAGGCAGGTGGACGGGCGATGGCCGTCGCCGCAGACATTTCCCTAGAAGACGATGTGCTACGCCTTTTTCAAACGGTGGATGAACAACTGGGTACGCTGACGGCCCTGGTGAATAATGCCGGAATTCTAGAGCAGCAGCGGCGCGTGGACGAACTCGATGCCGCCCGGCTCAGCCGAGTCTTGGCCGCTAACGTCACCGGCAGCTTTCTCTGCGCGCGCGAAGCCGTAAAGCGCATGTCAACGAAGTACGGTGGAGCCGGTGGGGCGATCGTCAATGTGTCATCGGTGGCGGCGCGGCTGGGGTCGCCAGGGGAATATGTGGACTACGCCGCCTCCAAGGGTGCGATCGACAGCCTCACGATCGGCCTTGCTAAGGAAGTGGCCGCCGAGGGCATTCGCGTCAATGCGGTGCGCCCCGGCTTTATCTACACCGATATTCACGCCAGCGGCGGCGAGCCCAATCGGGTCGAGCGCGTTAAAGGCGCAGTGCCCATGCAGCGGGGCGGGCAGGCGGTGGAAGTGGCCAATGCTATTCTGTGGCTGCTTTCGGCAGAGGCTTCCTACACCACCGGGTCATTTATTGATATCGCGGGCGGCAAGTGAGCCGAAAATCTCTCCAAATTCTAGCCAGAGGAACTTGAGTTCTGGATAGACAATTGGGACTCACAAGTTTGCCGCTTGGATGAGTAAGCCCGAACGTTCGAACCTACTAACCTTTCAACCTGCGACCCAGCCATCCGACCGGCAAACCCCCCGCCCAAAAGTCGGATAGATGGGGTAAGTTTAGGCCTGTGGTTTGGCCTTTCTTGGTTATGGGTTTTAAACGCTTTTTCACCGGCCTCTGCCTGGGCATAGTGCTCAGCGTATGCCTTGCTTGTTCCCAGCGGGCACTGCTCTCGGAACCCCCCGCCCCTGCGACTCCGGCCCCTGGGGCAGAGGCAGTATCCCCCACTGAGGCCCGCGAAGGGGCGGTGACAGATGTGGCTCCAGCTCCGCCAGCGCTGTCTGCCGAAGCCCAGGCGATCGTGGCCAGTGTAGCGGGAGGACTGGCCAACCCGCTCCGTAAGGATGTCCGGCTGGTAGCGATCAGCGACCTCAACAGCGCCTACGGCTCCACCGACTACGACCCTGAAGTGGATAAGGCGATCGCCCTACTGCCCTTCTGGCAGCCCGATCTGGTAGTGTGCGGCGGCGACATGGTAGCGGGGCAAAGTCCATCGCTGACACCCGACCAAATTCGGGCTATGTGGCAGGCGTTTGACGACCATGTGGCGGCTCCCCTGCGCCAGCAATCCGTGCCCTTCGGCTTTACTATCGGCAACCACGATGCCTCGGGGGCCAGGGGGCCAAACAATCAATTTCTGTTTCAGCAGGAACGCGACCTAGCCACGGCCTACTGGACGGCCCCAGAACACAGCCCTGGGGTTAACTTTATCGATCGCACCGATTTTCCCTTCTACTACACCTTTGAGCAGCAGGGGATTTTCTTTATGACCTGGGATGGCTCGACCAGTCGCCTGCCCGAGGAAAAGCTGGCCTGGGTCGAGCAAGCCTTAGCCAGCGACGCCGCCCAGCAGGCTAAGGCCCGCATTTTGCTCAGCCACCTGCCCCTTTACGGCATCGCTGTGGGGCGCGATAAACCCGGCGAAGTGCTCGCCAACGCCGATCAGCTGCGGGCCATGCTAGAGCGATACAACGTGCACACTTACATCAGCGGCCACCAGCATGCTTACTATCCTGGCCACCGGGGCAATCTCCAGCTGCTCCACACCGGCCTTTTGGGGTCTGGGCCGCGCGCTCTGATCGACAGCAATCTGCCGCCGAGGAAGGTGCTAACCGTGATCGATGTTGACTTTGCCGACCCAGAGCTGACCACCTACACCAGCTACGACATGGCCACCCTCCGCACCATTGAGTACGCAGAACTGCCCCGGTTTTTGGCGGGCCACAACGGCATTGTGCTGCGGCGAGATATCAGCTACGACCAGCTGGCTCCCGACGAAAAATCCTTCTGTGAGCAGCGGCTGGGCCAGGGGCTCTGCACTGGGCAACTGCCCTTCCCTCGGCCCAAGACCTACACCGCCTAACCACCGTTTGGCCCCAACGGGGTTGGGCTGGGCAACGGCCTATTTTGTGCTAGTCTGATAAAAATTACGGACAACTATGCCCGAATTTTTCTGTCTGTATATACTTCGTACTGACAGCTGACCATGACGACTCTGCCTGGAGCAATGGGAGGTGGCTCGACCGCTCCGGGGCAATCTTGAACAGTGTGTGAATTTGACAACCTGTTGTTTGATTTGTTAGGCATACCCAAGGAGTAAAGAAGCGATTTCGTATGACTCAAGTCGTTGTCGGTGAAAACGAAGGCATTGAATCGGCCCTGCGTCGCTTTAAGCGGCAGGTCTCTAAGGCCGGGGTTTTTTCGGAAGTTAAGCGTCGTCGCCACTTCGAGACGCCCCAAGAAAAGCGCAAGCGCAAAGCCGTCGCGCGTCGCAAAAAGCGCTTTCGTTAAGCCCCAGTTCATCTGAGGCAAATGCCATGAAAGAGGGATGCTGCTAGTCAGTGTCCCTCTTTTGTTGTCGGCCATGGGACGGACAACAAAAAGAACGAAAAGTGAAGAACGAAGAGTTTGGGACTTTCTTCAGTTTTCACTCTTCATTCTTTCCCTATTTGCTTTTAAGCGTCGGCGTTGGCGGTGACTAGGGTGAGCAGAGGGCCGATTTGCTCTTGGCCGCTGACTGCCAGTTCGCTGTGGCAGAGCACTACGCGATCGCTGACTCGTCCCAGCAGATCGCGCACAATGCGCTCGGGGCGATCGCGGTGCAGCGTTTCAATATCCTCAGTCGTCCAGGGGCGACCCCGGTAGGATCCTAAAAATAGCGGATAGCCAAACAGTAGATTGTCGGTACCGGCCAGCCAGCGGGGCGATCCGGCGTCGATCCAAAAGTGCCAGCGGTGGCGCAGGCGCTGCAGGCGGTACTGGTACACCGTAGCGATGGTAATCACCTGGGCCGATTCCACCGGGTAGGGGTTGGCGGTTACGGTGCCTTGGCGCAGCAGTAGAATAAACCGCTCTAGAGAATTTTTTAGCGTTACGGTAGATTTTTGATCTAGCATCGGGGCCACCTGGCGCAGGCGATCTTCTACCGCCCAGTAGTGCTGGGCGGTTTCCATCAGCTCGCGCAGGGCGGCAAGCTGGTCGGCGGGTAGGTGGCTGCCGCCCCAGTAAAAGGCCTGAATGGCGCGATCGAGTACGCTAATCACCCCCGGCGTCAAGCGCTGCTGGCGCTGCTGGCGCTGCTGTTCAATCCACTGGCGCAATCGGCTGTAGGCTTCGGTGGCCTTGTAGCCGAGGCGATCCCAGCGATCGAAGCGCTCTACGGGCAACAGTTCGGGCTGCTCTAGGCTGGGTTCAAAGCAGTGGTCAACTAGCAGCTCGGCCCGCACCGGGTCAATCTGCACCGCCTCAAACCAGGGGCCAATCTCGGGGGCTTGGGGAATCTGGCTCAGCACGACCAGCATTTCGGCCACTTCCTCAGCGCTGGCCAGCCGCCCCAGGCCGGGATACACAAAGGTGAGCAGGGTAAGCAGCGATCGCACCAAGGGCGAGTGAATCACCGGTCGCTGGTCGCTGAGGGAGGCCACCGGCAGCCCCCGATCGCTGAGAATTTCGGCCAGGGTGTAGCGGGCGATCGCATCTAGACCCGGCCCAATAATCGCAATCTCCTGGGGGGCCACCTGGCCCTGGTTGACCGCCTTGACCACGCGCTCCGCCGTTTTGCGCAGCAGCTCCCCCCGCGACACCGTTTGCAGGGTTTCAAAACAGGCCAGCGGTTCGGGCAGCGCCAGGGGATCCATCACCCACGCCACCACCTGATCGCCCCAGGGGTAGGCCAGGGCATTGGTCGCCGGGGTGGTCTGCTCTGTCACCTGGCACTGATCCCGCATCTGCTCCAGGGCATCAGGATCGGCCCCCAGCCCCATTCGCACCTTGCCGTGGCGATTCCAGGTCATGGCCACGGGCCGCCCGGCATTGATAAACACCTGGAGCCACTGGGCGGCGATCGCCGGATATTCATCCAGGTCATCGGCAAATAGACCACCGTAGCGGGCCAGCAATTTCTCTCGGTAGAGGGGGTGGGGCAGCAAATGCCGCCAGTACAGCTCGGTCATCACCCCGTAGGTGAGCAGACCCCGCGCCAGGCACCAGTCGCGCCAGTCTACCAGCGCTTGACCGATCGCCCGCCACACCGTCTCGGGGGCAAACCCTGGGGGAATGCCCTCCGGCAGCAGCACGGGCAAATCTTCAGCAGGGATCCCTCCAGCGGCGGCCAGCTGCAAAAAATCGAGCGATCGCCGCACGGTCTGGGCCTCTAACCAGCCCTCCACCGTCAGGGTGCCGTCGAGAATTTGCTGTCGCCAATGACTGGCGGTTAACTCCTGCTCATTCTCGGGCCGCAGCCGCAGCGGAAACTGGGGCGACAGGCCCAGCTCGGCCACCAGCAGCGGCCAAAACAACGTCACTTCGTCCTGAATGAAGCCGTTGGGTGTGGTCGTGACCACCGCCACGCCGGGGGCCACATCCCCAATTCGCGCCGCCAGCCGCAGGCGGTTGTCGCCATTGGCTGCAAAGATTAAGTGGCTTTGGCCCAGCTCCAGCGGCGCCGCAGCATCTGGGCGCAGCTGCTCCAGCAGCCAGGCAGTCTTGCCGCTGCCGGTTACACCCTCCAGCCAATGGGGCGAGTTTGCCATGCTAACCCGAGGTAGACGTTACTCCGCCTACTCTACCCCGACTCCAGATACAAGACAGCCGAAGCAGTCTCTGCCTCGGCTGTCGTTTAGAGTTGGCTGGCTAAACCGCAGACCTGACCTACGAGACGGAAATCGCCACCACCAGAAGTCCACCCACCAGCGCCAGGGCTAGCCCACCCAAAATCAAATAGTTGCGCTTTTGGGTGGCACTCGGGGGCTCAGCCTCATACATCTTGGGCTCGTTGGCAAAATTGTTGAGGCGGCCGCCGTCTTCGGTGGTGTAAGGCATAGCTATAGATCCTTCTTAAAACTTGACTAACCTTAAAAGAAGGTTACCTGAATACAGCCTCCCTGGATACCCCATTGCCGCTGGTGGGGATCGCTAAATCCTCGCTAAACCCCCGTGGCCAAAGGCTGGCGAGGTATGAGGTTCAAAGGCAGCGATTGACCTACAACAGGAGCTAACACTCGGGTTGACAGTCCTTTGGCCGCGATCGCCGCCTGCAACGCCTGGGGATCGCCCACTGTTTTGAGCCAGTTGATCAGCAATCCGCTGTAGGTGACTTCGCCCGCATCGGCGGTGGGCAGCACCACCTGAGGCTGGAGCCAATCGATCAGTTCTAGAGCCCCTTGCTGGCCGCGAATGATCGGCCCCACCACAGGCAGCGCCAGATCGACCACCGGTGTGATCACCACATCCACAGGCCCCTCTGCCTTCAGCTCGGGCCGGTGAAAGCCATGGGGTTCGTAGAACAGAGAGGCCCCCGACTCGCGATCGCCCGACATGTCGCGCAGAATGTAGCCATTTTCAGTCACGAGCGGCCCTACGGGTGCGCCGGGGATCGCTTTGATGGTCACCTGTTGATTGAGGATAAAAGTTTCGCCGTGGTTGAGGGCTGTGACCTGGCTGTAACCCAGGCTCTCTGCCACCTTGGCCGCACTGGGCGACCCCACCACCGGGATGGTGCGATCGAGAGCCTTTAGGGTGGGGGGATGGGCGTGGTCTTCTAGCCCCTGGCTAAGCAAGATCAGGTCAATCGCCTCGGGCAAAGGCCGAGATTGGGGATGCTCGCCCTTAAACAGCCAGGGCTGCTGGCCAAACACCAGCTCTCCCACCAGCCAGGGGTCAACCAAAATGCGCTGTCCCCCCAGGGTAATCAGCCAAGAGTTGCTGTCGAGCCAGGTGACATCCATCGCACGAATTCTCTGTAGAGCGCTATTTACTCAGTGTAACGGATTCTTTACACAGCCATGATCAGCGGCTCGGAGTGCCCCAGGCCACGTTCGACAACGGCCAGAACAATCCCTACATTCTAGAATTGCACCTTGGAGTCACTGTGGCGTTGGCCTGCAAACGATCCGTGAAATTGTGCAAATGCTCTGATCCCCGTATAATCCATCTTGGTCTGATGGTTAACGTCTGCTACCACTTTTCCCTGCTAGTTTTGCTATGCCCCGTCTTCAGCTCAAGCCTTACACCGTACTGATTACGGCAACTGGCAAATCTCCTATCACCCTGAGGCTGCGTCCGGTGCCGCTGCTGGTGGGCCTAGCCTTAGTAGTAGGGCTACCCCTCACCTGGATTGGCCTGCTGCTCTATCAAAACGTGCACCTGGCCCAGCGCAACCAAAACTTGTCTGAAACTGCGAGCGAAGTGCTGACCGAGTTAGACGCGATCGGCAACGAAATTGAGGTGCTCAAGAACCGCGCTGGCCTGCCCGAGCAAAGTCTTGAGAATACCCGCGTCCCCAATTCTGAAGCGGAGATTCCTCCTCGCGGTGGTGTAGCTGAGGAAGCTCCTGCCGAGGTCATGTTCGACGAAGCCCGCCGCCAGTTGCCCAGTCTAGAGGTCATGCTCTCTCGAGCGGTAAAGCCAGCCCTAGAGCAAACTCTTGAGTCCGAGGCCGAGCAGGCGGCAGCTTTCCCCAGCGGCAAACCGATAGCGGGGGAGGCCTCGATTTCCTCAGAGTTTGGGCTGCGGCCCAACCCCTTTGGCCTGCGGGGCTACGAAATGCATGAGGGCGTAGACTTTGTCGGGCCAGTGGGCAAGCCGATTTTGGCGACGGCCGAAGGGGTAGTGGTGCGGGCTGACTACAACGGCGGCTACGGCAACCACGTCAAAATTGACCACGGCTATAACTACGAAACCCTCTACGCCCATATGTCCGAACTGGAGGTCAAAATCGGCGATCGCGTTAACCGAGGCGATGTGGTGGGCTACCTGGGCAGCACCGGGCGATCCTCTGGCCCGCACCTGCACTACAGCGTCTACCGCAACAGTCAGGCGGTGAATCCTCGCTATTATTTGAAGCTGGCGGAAACCAATCAGGAAACTAAATAGTAGGATCGGTAAAACTACCTTGGCCGATACTGGCATTACCGATCTATGGGCAACACCTTTGGGGACTTATTTCGCATCACCACTTTTGGCGAATCTCACGGCGGTGGGGTGGGGGTGGTCATCGATGGCTGTCCCCCCCGCCTAGAGATTTCCGCTGAGGAAATTCAGGCCGAGCTCGATCGCCGCCGTCCGGGCCAGAGCAAAATTACCACCCCGCGCAAAGAGGGCGATCGCTGCGAAATTCTCTCCGGCGTCTTTCAGGGCAAAACCCTGGGCACCCCCATCTCTATTCTGGTGCGCAACGAAAATACCCGCCCCCAGGACTACAGCGAGATGGTCACCGCCTATCGTCCCTCCCACGCCGATGCCACCTACGACGCCAAGTATGGCCTGCGCAACTACCAGGGGGGCGGCCGCTCCTCAGCGCGGGAAACCATTGGGCGGGTGGCGGCGGGGGCGATCGCCAAAAAGATCCTCCACCAGGTCACCGGCACTGAGATCATTGGCTACGTCAAGCGCATCCAAGACCTGGAGGGCAGTGTGGATCCTAGCACTGTCACCTTAGAGCAGGTCGAGAGCAATATTGTCCGCTGCCCCGACCCGATCGCCGCCGAGCAGATGATCGACCGGGTCGAAGCCATCCGCGACCAGGGCGACTCCATTGGCGGCGTGGTGGAGTGCGTGGCTCGTGGGGTCAAGGTCGGGCTGGGTTCCCCCGTATTCGACAAGCTCGAAGCCGATCTGGCCAAGGGCGTGATGTCGCTCCCCGCCAGCAAGGGCTTTGAAATTGGCTCTGGCTTCGCGGGCACCCTGCTCACCGGCAGCGAGCACAACGACGAGTTCTACACTGACGAAGCGGGCACCCTGCGCACCCGCACCAACCGCTCCGGCGGCACCCAGGGGGGCATCTCCAACGGCGAAAACATTATTATTCGCGTCGCCTTTAAGCCCACCGCCACCATTCGCAAAGCCCAAAACACCGTCACCAATACCGGCGAAGCTACCGTGCTAGAGGCGCGGGGCCGCCACGACCCCTGTGTGCTGCCCCGCGCCGTGCCCATGGTCGAAGCCATGGTGGCCCTGGTGCTGTGCGATCATCTGCTGCGCCACCACGGCCAGTGCGAGCTGTTGTAAGTCAGAACTGCGCCAGACCATGAAAATCACCGGCCTCGATCAAGTGCCCGAAGCGTCGGTCTCCCACAACCCGGCGATTAAAAAGCGGGTGCTGCTGCATGGGGATGACTTACCCCACCTGACCAACTTTGCCCAGGCCCGCTTTGCCCCCGGCCAGATCGCCAACGGCCACAGCCACGCCGATATGGCCGAAGTGTTTTTCGTCGAATCGGGCGCTGGCACCATTACCGTTGAGGGTCAGGTCTATCCACTCACTCCCGGCGTCTGTATTGCGATCGCGCCCGGCGAACACCACGAAGTCGCCAACACTGGCACCCAAGAACTCGTCCTCACCTACTTCGGCCTGCGTGTTTAGCCGTTTCCCATCCACCCACTCACCTACCCATCATCCCCTCACCGCTCAGCAGAACCTGCCGCAAACACGCGCCCAATCACTTCCTCCACTGGCGGGTCGCTGACAGTCAAGTCCTGTACATCCAAATCGCCCAACAGTCGGCTGACAGTTTGAGTTAGGGCATCGCGATGCACGATCAAACGAGCCGTGCAGCCCTCCAGGCTTTCTAGTTCGCCGTAGCGGCTCAGGGTGGCGGCATCGCAGCCCGTGGACAAATCTACGGTGACTTCTCGGTAGGGAGCAAAGCGATCGAGCAACCCCTCTAGACTGCCGTCGTAGATTAACCGCCCCTGGTAGATCAGCAGCACTCGGCGGCACAGAGCAGTGATGTCGGCCATGTAGTGGCTGGTGAGCAAAATGGTGGCCTCGTAACGACGGTTGTAGTCGCGCAAAAATTCCCGCACTGCTACCTGGGCATTGACGTCTAGTCCCAAAGTAGGCTCATCTAAAAACAAGACGCGAGGACGGTGCAGCAGGGCCGCCATCATTTCGGCCTTCATGCGCTCGCCCAGAGAAAGCTTTCGCACCGGCTGGGTCAGCTTTCCCTGAAGGGCTAACATCTCGGTGAGCTCATCGACCCGGTAGTGAAACTCTTTGTCGGAGAGGCCATAGATGGCGGCGTTGATCCGCAGCGAATCGAGGGCAGGCAGATCCCACAGCAGCTGCTGCTTTTGCCCCATTACCAGGGTAATATCCTGCAAAAACTCGGCCCGCCGCTGAAAGGGCACCTGGTCGCCTACCCGCACCGTTCCTTCTGAGGGTCGAATCAGGCCAGTGAGCATTTTGAGCGTGGTGGTCTTACCGGCTCCGTTGGGGCCTAAAAAACCCACTACTTCGCCCGGCTCAATGTGAAACGAGACGGCCTGTACCGCCTCTACTAAACGGTACTGACGGCGAAAGAAATGCCGTAGCGTTCCCCCCAGGCCCGACTCTTTGATCGCGACGGGGTAGCGCTTACTGAGCTGATTAACCTCAATGGTAGGCATAGCCAAACGGTAGATAGAGCAGTTAGGCCCCATCGCGGAGCCTATGGCTTTCACTTTACCGTCAACATCCCCCAGTGCTGAGAGCTAGCAGTTGAGTGAGGGGGGAGCATGAACTCCAGCTCCCACCCACCGCTTGGCCCAATGCCTTCCCAAAAACGCCAATCGCAGATTTTGAGAAACAATAAGTGGCTTGCCTTAACTTAGCCCACGGCTCGGCGCAAAAAGTGGAGCCGTTCGTTGAGGCCCATGGTCCCGATGCGGGCGATCAGCGCCTGGGTTGTGGCTGAACCGTCTCGGCAGGCCGTTATCGGCAGGCGGCTGGTGGGGATGAGGCTGAACAGGCGATGCCAAAAGGCCAGCTTCATGTTCGTATTGAGAGCCTGATAAGCCTGGGTAAAGCGGGTGTCGGCTCCCGCGAGAATATCGCGCATGATGGCCGATTGATCGTCGCGATCGACCTGCTGAATCTGGCTGAGCAGCTGTTGAACGGCCTGGGAAAAAAGGGCTACCGGAGCAATGGCGGCAAAAGCTTGGCCCAGGGTGTCGTAGATCTGCCAGAGTACGGCGATCTTGCAGTCTACATCTACCGATTCAAAGGATTGAACGGCTTGCTCAAACTGAAGGCGAACATCTATAGCGGTCATGGTAGGTTTCCTGTAAGGGCTTGTTATGGGGTGAGATAACAACGCGGCAGAACAGGGTAAGGGCTCTGTCGCACCGATCGCGATCGCTGGAGTAAAAGTCTCAGCGCCAGCGAACCAGCACTAGGACCATGTCTTTAAAAGGGTCGAATCAGAAAAAAGGAAGAGGAGACCGTTGTGAATTCAGAAGGGTTTAGCGTCTATTTATATTGATCCCCGCTGATTTTGAATAGGGGGTATTTCTTCCAAGTTTCTTCTAATTTAAAGCATAACGAGGGTAGATGGTAGCGCCCACCCCTCTAAAGAGAGGGAAACTGCTGCCAACCAGCAGATTATTGTCGGGCCGAAGCCATTGTCTTTTAATATTTAGTTACACAGCTAGGGTGCTGTTCGGGCCGCGGCAGCTTCTTTAGGGCTAATGTCGCCCAGGCCATTGCTTGGAGTGCTGTTCTCTGGAGTTATGAGGGCAATTTTGATGTTCAAACGTAAACCGGCTCCGCTATTGACCTATCTGAGTCAAAAGACTGAGTTTGAAGGGGTGCTTCACGCCGAAGGTATGCTGCGGGTAGACGGCGTCATCCATGGCACTGTAGACATCAAGGGTGACCTAGAGATCTCCTCTACGGGGTTGATCGAAGGCCCCGAGGTCAGAGCTCAAAATATTGTGGTGCAGGGGGTGCTCAAGGCCAGGGTCTTTGCCGAGGGTAAGCTCACCCTCAGCCGCACGGCCCGCCTCGAAGGAGATGTGGTAGCCGGTGCTTTAGAAATCGAGCCGGGGGCTTACTATACGGGCTATATCGAAACCCGAGATGCTAAGTCGCTGCCGCCGGTTCGAGAGGTGCCAGAACTCTACGGCACGACTGAGCTTTAGCGCTACTCGTCACGCATGATCCACGTGGTTAACACCAGGGCCATGCCGCCTATCAGCCAGGGGGAAGGTACTAACAACTGGCCGAGGTGAGTCAGGCTGTTGACCAGAATGGCGATCGCCCAGGAGGCCGCCACGCAGATCATCAATATCACAAGTTCCATATCACAAGTTCCATGGCTGGAGCCTCCTGGGGATTCGGACATCGCTAGATAAGTGGCCAACGGTTGCCTAGTGTAACTGGAGGGGGTGTGACCGAAGACAGTTGCAGTATCTGTCTATTATGTCTACCGATCGCGACGATTACCTAGCACCATAGAACTGAACCGTAGGAGGCTGGGGCCATGGCTATCAACTATCAACAATGCGGAGCACTGGCGCTAGCCGCAGGGCTGGCGACGGGGCTACTGGCAATGCTGCCTTCCCTGGCTCAGCAGGCCAACTTCGAGGCGTTTACGCTGTCTGGGTCTACCCCTACAGCCAGCGTTAGCGGCTTCACCAACGGTATTTCTGCGCTGTCTAGCATTGCCGGGCGCGATCGCAACGGCACCATTTGCGCCGGGTTTGCTGACACTGCCCCCGATCACATCATGGTGTTACAGCAAGACTTCGCCACCCTCACCCTTCAAGTCAACAGCGGCGGCAACGATACCAGCCTTCTAGTTCAAGGGTCTGATGGCACCGTACGCTGTGGCGGCGACACCGATCGCCGCAATCCCGACGCCCGAGTGCAAGACCAAAACTGGCCAGCAGGTACTTACAGTGTCTGGGTCGGCTCCCACCAACAGGGTCAGCGCTACAACTACTCCCTCAGCGCAACTCCGTAGGGTCAAAAAACCTCTCTTTTGGTGCAGGGCCGTAATGCTTACGCTGGAGTAATCCACACCCGCGAAAGGTGTTGGTCAACGACAGGCCCACGTTAGGATGGTAGGGCTGCAGTTAATTCATTGCCTGTGCTCACCACTCTGCTTGTCGATTTTCGCATCGTCTTCGAGCGTGACCCAGCGGCCCGCAACTGGCTAGAGGTGCTGACCTGCTACCCTGGCCTGCATGCCTTAGCCCTACACCGCTTCAGCCACTGGCTGTGGAACCTGGGCCTGCCTGTAGTGCCGCGCCTCATTTCCCACCTGGCGCGGTTCCTCACCGGCATAGAAATTCACCCGGGGGCGACCATTGGCAAAGGAGTCTTTATCGACCATGGCATGGGCGTAGTCATTGGGGAAACCGCCATCGTAGGCGACTATGCCTTAATCTACCAGGGCGTAACCTTAGGGGGTACCGGCAAAGAAACCGGCAAGCGCCACCCTACCCTAGGCGACAACGTGGTGGTGGGGGCCGGGGCTAAGGTACTGGGCAACATTTATCTCGGGCACAATGTGCGAATTGGGGCCGGTTCAGTAGTGCTGCGAGAAGTGCCCTCTGACTGCACGGTGGTGGGCGTTCCTGGTCGCATCGTGTACCGAGCCGGAGAGCGTGTAGAACCTCTAGAGCACGGTCGCCTACCCGACTCCGAAGCCCAGGTAATTCGCGCCTTGCTCGATCGCATCGAAGCACTAGAGAAAGAAGTGCAGGCCTTGGGCCAAGTGCGCCAACCTGTTTTAGTGGGGGCGGTGCGCTCTCAAGACGGCGTTCACTGCCGTTTGCAAGACCGCGTCATCGAAGAGTTTCTAGACGGCAGCGGCATTTAATGAAGAGCCTCTGGCCGTTATTCAAAGCCAAAGCATTTTTGCCAAATTGCTAGCTTCGAGACCAGATCAGACTTAACGCTCCTCTAAATCGGATCCTTTTTTGCGCATGAAAAAACTACGTAATAATGCGTAGAAAATACTGGCATGCCAGCGCAAATGTATTGAATTGACTACAAAATTCGGCGAGCCAAGCCGAAGATTTAGCCCGGCGACGAACCGCGTCAGCAGCTTGATTCACGTTTAGGAACCCCCAACGATTTACGTTATTATTCTTTATAAAGGAAGAAAATACGAGTCAGAGGGATAGTTCTTATGTTCTATTGGGTCGGTTTTTGCGCGATCGCCCTCAAATTTGAACCAGGCGTTTTGACTGTGCCTTAAGCATTTCAGCCAATTCAAAAGTTTTCCGCAAAGTTGGGGTGGTACATCACCTGGCATTGCAGTTAAAATTGAAAGGCCATGGCGGCGCTGATGTATTTCTCTAGATAGAGGCGGAGGCGAGCCCGGGCTAACAGCACCAAGCCAGTATCGTAAACGTCTAGGTGGCTAGGCATTGATCACTGAGTTCTAGAAAATAGATCCGCACTTTTTCGGAACTGTGGGCATCTATCTAACGGAGCTGTTAATCTGATCACAGTCTTTGTCTTTCAATTTTAAGGAGCACGAGGTTCGCGGCATGACCCAAGCAAATCATCTGCTCGGCACTATCAACCCTGAAACTGAACTCGATCTACTGATCGACGGTAACGATAGTGACGAGAATTTTGTTGCCCAAGATGACGAGGCCGTCGCTGATGACAAAGCGCCGAAGGGTAAAGTAACCCGCCGCCGAGCTCAGACCAAAAAGCGCCACTACACCGAAGACTCCATTCGTCTCTACCTGCAAGAGATTGGTCGTATTCGCCTACTGCGGGCCGAAGAAGAAATTGAGCTAGCCCGCAAGATCGCCGATTTGCTTAAGCTAGAGCGCATTCAAGACGAGCTATTCGACTCCCTCGAACGGGAACCGTCTGATATCGAATGGGCCGCCGCCGTTGGCCAAGACGAAGGCAAAGACTATACCGTGGCCAGCTTCCGCCACCGTCTGCACATTGGTCGGCGAGCTAAAGACAAAATGGTGCAGTCTAACCTGCGTCTGGTGGTCTCGATCGCCAAGAAATACATGAACCGCGGGCTCTCCTTCCAAGACCTCATTCAAGAAGGTAGTTTGGGCCTGATCCGCGCCGCTGAAAAATTTGACCACGAGAAGGGCTATAAGTTCTCTACCTACGCCACTTGGTGGATTCGCCAGGCGATCACCCGGGCGATCGCCGATCAGTCGCGCACCATCCGCCTGCCGGTGCACCTCTACGAAACCATTTCTCGCATTAAAAAAACCACCAAGCTGCTCTCCCAAGAGCTAGGCCGCAAGCCCACCGAAGAAGAAATCGCCACTCGTATGGAAATGACCATCGAGAAGCTGCGGTTTATCGCTAAGTCGGCCCAGCTACCCATCTCCCTCGAAACCCCCATCGGTAAAGAAGAAGACTCTCGCCTTGGCGACTTCATTGAGTCTGACGGCGAAACCCCTGAAGACCAGGTGTCCAAGAGCTTGCTGCGGGAAGACCTAGAGAGTGTCTTGGGCACCCTCAGCCCCCGCGAACGCGATGTGCTGCGCCTACGCTATGGTCTCGACGACGGCCGGATGAAGACCCTGGAAGAAATTGGCCAGATCTTTAACGTCACCCGCGAGCGCATTCGCCAGATCGAAGCCAAGGCTCTGCGTAAGCTGCGTCACCCCAACCGCAACAGCATTCTAAAAGAGTACATCCGTTAAATTGGCTTAAATTTTAGCCCTCTAGACTGAACAAAAGGCTGCCCAAAGGCAGCCTTTTTAGTCGTTATGCAATGGCTGCTTTAATATGTCAATCATCACGTACGGGCTCAGCAACATTTCCAAGCGGGAATGAGTAGGGGAAACCAGCCTCTGACCCTTTGGCTCGCTCTGGGGAAGCAGCGGGATTGGCATCAGATTTGGTGTTAGTACTGACTTACCCAAAGGTTTGTTGCTAGAGTAGACAGATCGCCGCTCAGTTGGTACACTTGTTCCATGACATAACCCAACGCCGTGGCTAAATCTCTATGGAATCCTTAACAACCGCCCAACAGGAGCTCTACGACTGGCTAGTTGAGTATATCCGGGCCAATCAGCACTCTCCCTCTATTCGCCAAATGATGCGGGCAATGAACCTGCGTTCTCCGGCTCCCATTCAAAGTCGCTTAGAGCACCTCAAAAATAAGGGCTACATTGAGTGGAGCGAGGGCAAAGCGCGCACTATTCGCGTTAAAGATGACGTTCGGGGCGTGCCCATTCTTGGCACCATTGCCGCTGGCTTTGTTAACGAAGCGTTCACCGATGCCGTCGAGCGCCTTGACCTTAACGGGCTGCCCATTCAGTCGGGCGACTATGCTCTCAAGGTCACCGGAGACAGTATGATTGAGGCCATGATCCAAGACGGGGATGTGGTGATTATGCGGCCAGTAAAAGATCCCCAGGGAATTCGGGAGGGGACCATTGTTGCGGCTCGGGTGGAAAGCGGCACTACCCTCAAGTCATTCCACCGCCAGGGTAATCAGGTGCATCTCAAGCCTGCCAACCCCAACTATCCAGTTATGGAGTTTCCAGCGGATTTGGTAGATGTACAGGGACGGTTAGTAGCGGTGTGGCGCGGTATCGATCCGGACTTTACCGTCTGATGTCTTTCAAGTGACTAGTGCTCCTGGCCGCTGTTGTGTTTAGCAACAGCGGTTTTTTCACTATAGGGCTGTTAGGTTATGCTAAGTCCTGATTCAATGCGGGTTGTCTTCGCTGATTTTAACCCCAGTGGCGATGACTATATTCGACGATGGAATTACTCAGGCTTTGCTTCAAAATCCTGTACTGTGGGCGGCTGGTTGAGAACGTGCAGGCAGCACTCCAAGGTCTCTCGCACCGACTCGTGGGTGTATTCGTCGTCGGGATGGGCGGGTTGACCAGGCTGCTGAAAGTGGGGCCGACTATCGTAGATTTGCCCCCAGGTGACATCGGTTTGGCGCACCAGTTCGTAAAAGGTGGCGGGCGATCGCAGCACTGTTACCAGCAAATCTTTCACGGCTTCGACGGGCTGCCCTACATATCGACTGAGGCGGCTGTCATCATCCACCAGCCACTGCTCCAAAACCCGATGCAGCGCGCCGGGCCCATCTACCAAAGATTCTTTCAGCGCTTGCTGGGCTCCGTGCCTGGCCTGCACCAGCCGAGGAATGGGAGATTCCCCTTTCATGAAACTGCCCGCCTCCTGGCCGATGGCATCCGCTAGGGTAAACCGGCGGCTGAGGCGCAGTTCCTGCTGAATGTCGGTGTCGTTGTCCTGGGCAGGAGGCATGGGCTGGTGATCCATGGGCTAGGGCAGATGCTTTTGTAGGCTTCGGATGGTTTTGTACATTTCGGGCAGGCGACGGTATACAGCTGAGGCTTTGAGAAAAACCTTGTGGGGCAGGGCAGGCATGCCGGTGACGATTTCGCCGGGGGCTACGTCGTTATGGATCCCGGCTTTAGCCGTAGCGATCGCGCCGTCACCAATTACCGCCTGGTTGGCGATGCCTACCTGTCCCGCCAAAATCACCCGGTTGCCGATGATAACGCCCCCAGCCATGCCCACTTGTCCGGCCATGACGACACCCTCACCGACCTGGCAGCCGTGGGCAATGTGCACTAGGTTGTCAAGCTTGGTGCCGCGCCCGACGCGAGTCGTGCCGACGGCAGGGCGATCGATTGTAGTATTGCTGCCCACCCGCACGCCGTCTTCAATGGTGACAATACCCGACTGCTCCATCTTTTCCCAGCCCTGGGGGGTGGGCACAAAGCCAAAGCCTTCGGCCCCGATCACCGCCCCGCTGTGAATGGCGCAGTCGGCTCCGATCTGGGTGCGCTCATGGATGACGCAGTTGGCGTGGAGCACGGTGCGATCGCCCACCCGTGCATTGGGGTAGATCACCACGTTGGGGTGAATGCAGACCCCTGTTCCCAGATGGACACCCGCCTGAATCACCGCGTTGGCCCCGATGGAGACATTTTCACCACAGACGGCGGTGGAGTCAATCACAGCGCTAGGGTGGATGCCAGGGGCGGGCTGAAAGGGCGTATAGAACAGCCCAATGGCTCGGGCAAAGGCCAATCGCGGGTCAGGAGCGCTTAGCCAGGCAATGCCGCGATCGGTGGCCTTAGTCTGGAGCACTGGGTTCTGGGGCAAAATTAGCGCCCCCGCCTCGGTGGTATCGACAAAGGTGGCAAACTTGTCACCTTCGATGTAGCTCAGCATGCCGAACGAGGCCTGGTCAACGGCAGCCACCCCAATGATGTCGGGATCATGACCAGGGTTCACCGTCAGACTAGAGGCGGTAGTAATCTGAATTTTGTCGGCAATGGTGCTGAACTTCATAGGAGCGGAGAGAAACGCAGTAAAACCAATCTGGCTTTTACGCTACCAGAAATGCGACGCATTCTACGTGGGGGGTCTGCGGAAAGAAGTCGGCGGGCTGGGCCTTAACCAGGGTATAACCGCCCTCATCCCGCAGAATCTTGAGATCGCGGGCCAGGGTAGCGGGGTCACAACTCATGTAGACGATGCGAGGGGGATGAAGTTCGAGCAGGGCGTCAAGCATGGGGCGATCGCAGCCCTTGCGAGGTGGATCCAGCACTACAACATCTACCGGATCGTTCAGGCTTGCGGCTGCCTCGGTCAACAGTACCCCCACATCCCCGGCCCGAAACTCAACATTGTCGATGCCGTTGAGCCCCGCATTGGCCAAGCCCTGGGCCACGGCCTCGGCCTGAACCTCTAGACCCATCACCCGCTTAGCCTTTTGAGCCAGAGGCAGCGTGAGGGTGCCGACACCGCAGTAAGCATCGATCATCGTTTCGATGCCGGTGAGCTGAAGCTCATCTAAAATCACCTGCAAGACCCGCTCGGCCTGCTCGGTGTTGACCTGAAAGAACGTGGTGGCGTGAATTTGAAACCGCAGCCCGGCAAAGATTTCTTCGATATAGGGGACGCCGTCAATCACCAGGGTTTCGGCCCCAAAAATGGCGTTGGTTTTGTCGGGGTTGAGGTTGACGCAGACCCCGACTAGATCCGGGTAACGCTCTCGCCACTCCTGGGCCTGGAGCTCAATATCTTTGAGGTTTGGGGCGGTGGAGACCAGCGTTAGCAGCTGTTGCCCAGTGCGACGCCCCACCCGCAGCGACAGGTGGCGCAGCCGCCCCTGGTGCTTGCCCTCGTTGTAGATCGACCAGCCCCGGTCTTGCAGGTCGCGTTTGATCTCAGCCAGCATGGGGTTAAGCCGCTCATCCTGCACGGGGCACTGGTTGAGGTTGACCAGTTTGTGGCTGCCCTGGCGAAAGTAGCCCGCCTTGACCTGGCCTTCGGGCGATCGCCCCAAAGGGTAGGTGGCCTTATTGCGGTAGCCCAGGGGCGCGTCAGAACCCAGAATTGGCAACACTAGAGGCTCTTCAAAGCCACCGATGCGAGTAAAGGCATCGAGCACCTGCTGCTGTTTAGCCACCAGCTGAGCTGAGTAGCTAATCGACTGCCACTGGCAGCCGCCGCACTTGTCGGCCACAATGCAGGCGGCTCGGATGCGATCGGGGGAAGGCGTCAGTAACTGTCGCACCTTGGCTCGGCCAAAGGTTGGTTTAGCCTGCACCAGCCGCGCCCGCACCGTGTCGCCAGGCACCGTGTCAGGCACAAACACCACCCGCTCCTGCCAGCGGCCAATGCCGTCGCCGCTGCTGCTCAGGTCGGTAATTTCCAGATCAAGGGTTTCCCCCTGCTGCCATTGATCCACGATGGTGCTCCTGCTGTGCTGCGTCTTAATCTGCCTATCGACTGTAGCAAGGGACGCGCAGGATGGGGGGCAGCCGTGACCTAACGCAACTCTAAACGGGCTTTGACGTTGGGTCTTCAACGACAAATTCCATCATCCCAACGCGGATATCATCCCGTGCAGCGGCCCCAATCCAGGCGATTTGAGAGCACAGGAGTTCCCGAACAGGTGGGTGCTAATCCCCATCCATGTGCTGATACAGTACCTGGGCCGCCGAATTCAGGGTAGGGCCAAAGACGAGTACCCCTTCCTCATGCCCCGCCATGATCAACATGCGCTTTTGGTTCAAATCGCCATGCTGCAACAGCTGCTGCATAGCATAGGCCATCGCCGGGGTACCGTAGGGAACGGTGACAGCCGTGGTGGGCAGCACCCCCCGGTAGCGCTGCCACAGATCGCGGTTGTGGACGTGGATAATCGCTTGAATCGCGTCGCTGTAATCGTATAGAGCCGCATGGGTCAGAGATTCCGATGAGGCCTTAACAGGGCCAGTGCAGCGTAGGGTATTGCGATCGATATCCCAGTCATTTACCAGGGTGTAGTGATAATCGGTAGTCTGGGCCAAATGGCCGGTCTGGGTGCCAGAAACGGCAAAGCTGTGGGCCGATAGTCTGAGGCTGATATTGCCGTAGCCGATGCCGTTGGGATAGAGGCCAATTTGCTTGGCCTGCCATAGGCGATCGCGCCACGCCATCAACTCAGCCAAATCGGATGCGGACACCGGAGCACCCGGCGTCCAATGGCAATCATATTTGATGACGCCCTCATCCGTGACGCCTTCACTGGGGGTGGTCATGGTCTGGCCCTTAGGATGCCGCCTGTTCTGGAAACAGGCTGAGCAGCCCAGTCTCCGAGGCCGGGCAGATGCCCCGTTCGGTAATTAGCCCGGTCACCAAACGAGCGGGGGTAACGTCAAAGCCGTAGTTGGCAGCGGGGGACGATTCTGGGCAGATCAGCACTGAGGTAACGCCGTGGGGGGAGAGACCGTCCATGTACTTCACTTCCTCCTGGCTACGCTGCTCGATGGGGATTTCGCGCACGCCGTCCCGCAGGGCCCAGTCTAGGGTGGAGGAGGGCAGCGCCACATAGAAGGGCACTCCGTTGTCGTAGGCGGCTAGAGCCTTAAGGTAGGTGCCAATTTTGTTGGCGACATCGCCCTGGCGGGTGGTGCGATCGGTGCCCACAATCACCAGATCAACCTGGCCATGCTGCATCAAGTGGCCCCCAGCGTTGTCTGGAATAACCGTGTGAGGCACCCCATGCTGGCCCAGTTCCCAGGCGGTGAGCTTGGCACCCTGGTTGCGGGGGCGGGTTTCGTCTACCCAAACGTGGAGGGGAATGCCGCGATCGTGGGCTTGGTACATCGGTGAGGTGGCGGTGCCCCAGTCTACACAGGCCAGCCAGCCCGCATTGCAGTGGGTCAAAATATTGACGGTCTGCCCAGTACGGGCGTAGATTTCCTCGATCAGGGACAAGCCGTGGAGCCCGATCTGGCGACACTGCTCTTCATCGGCGTCGAGAATGTCCTCAGCGTTTTGCCGCAGCCGATCTACGGCTTCGGATGGCGTTGCCGCCTGCTGAAGCACCTGGATCTGAGAGTTCAGCGCCCAGTGCAAATTGACGGCGGTGGGTCGGGTCTGGCCCAGGGTTTGGGCGGCCTGTTCTAAAAAACGGCGAAAGTCCTGCGCCGAAACCGCTTCCAATGCTGCCAGGTACATGCCCATGCCGGCAGTTGCCCCAATGAGCGGGGCACCTCGCACCACCATATCTTTGATGGCGTAGGCGGCCTCATCCACGGAGGTCAGATCCATCCAGGTGAGTTGGTGGGGCAGCTGGCGTTGGTCAATCACCTGCACAATGCCAGGGCTCTCTGGGTGCAGACGAATGGTTCTAGTTGGCTCGCCGTTTATCTTCATAGACTCGTTTTAGCATTCAGAGGTGCATTGTGAAAGACTATTGCGGCGGGCTAATCGCCGCATCTAGCAGGTCAATGGTTGATTGACTGAGCAACGGTTTAAGCTGGGCCTGCACATCTTCGGGCTGGTTGCCCCAGAGCATTTGGCAAAAGGCCCCTTTGCCTTGCTCGCTGGCTCGGTTAAACACCCCGGCCAGTTTTTCACAGTCGGTAACATCGCCCATGGTGAAACCTCTCAAAGGTGATGCCAGCATAGCGGCTCTAGGCCGCTACCGCATGACCCCATCAGGGTAAACAATAAAATGCCGTCCTCACCAGAGAACGGCATTGTCAACAACTGATGATGCAGGTTTTAGCTCTCGGCAGAGATCAGCTCTCGCTTCTGCTCAGACTGGATCACAACCTTGCCGGTGTCGTCAACATCGACGGTGGCGGTGTCACCATCGCCCAGACGACCGGAAAGAATCTCCTCGGCCAGGGTGTCTTCGAGCAGACGCATAATCGCCCGACGCAGCGGCCTTGCCCCGTAGCTGGGGTTATAGCCCTCTTCCACCAAGCGCTCTTTGAAGCGCTCGGTGACCTGGAGGTGGATGTTCTTCTCGGTAAGCCGACCGAACACCTCCTTCAACAGGATGTCGGAGATTTCCTTGACCTCGTCCTTGGTGAGCTGACGGAAGACGATGATTTCGTCGAGACGGTTGAGGAACTCAGGGCGGAAGTACTGCTTGAGTTCTTCGTTCACCAGGGAGCGAATGCGGTTGTACTGCGACTCAGCCTGGTCTTGCTCAAACTCGAAGCCGAGACCGCCGCCGCCCTTCTCGATCACCTTGGAGCCAATGTTAGAGGTCATGATCAGCAGGGTGTTCTTGAAGTCAACCGTGCGGCCCTTAGCATCGGTCAGGCGACCGTCTTCCAGAATTTGCAGCAGCATGTTGAAGACATCGGGGTGGGCCTTCTCGATCTCGTCGAACAACACCACGGTGTAGGGCCGACGGCGGACTGCTTCGGTGAGCTGACCGCCCTCGTTGTAGCCCACATAGCCCGGAGGCGAGCCAATCAGTTTGGAGACCGTGTGGCGCTCCATAAACTCAGACATATCCAGGCGAATCATCGACTCTTCGGAGCCGAAGAAGTAGGCGGCGAGAGACTTGGCTAACTCGGTCTTACCAACCCCGGTGGGGCCGGAGAACACAAAGCTGGCGATCGGCCGGTTGGGGTTTTTAAGGCCCACCCGAGCGCGGCGAATGGCTCGGGAAATAGCCCTCACGGCTTCGTCTTGACCAATTAGGCGCTGGTGCAGGGTGTCTTCCATGTGCAGCAGCTTCTCAGACTCAGATTCGGTGAGTTTGCTCACCGGCACCCCAGTCCAGGAGGCGACAATGTGGGCGATGTCTTCTTCGCCTACCACGGGCATGTTCTCTTCGCCGCCAGCGTCTTCATTGACCTTGTTCTGGGCGATCGCCCGAATTTCGGCTTTGATCTCCATTTCTCGATCGCGTAGCTCCCCGGCCTTGTCAAAGTCCTGGGAACGCACGGCGTTGTCTTTGTCCTTCAGCACCTGACGCAGCTCGCGATCGAGCTCCTTCGCCGCCGGGGGCAGCTGGGAGTTGAGCAGGCGCACGCGAGAACCCGCCTCATCGATCAAGTCGATGGCCTTGTCGGGCAGGAAGCGATCGGCGATATAGCGATCCGACAGCTTGGCGGCAGCCTCCAGGGCTTCGTCGGCGATCTTCAGCTTGTGGTGCTGCTCATAGCGATCGCGCAGGCCGTGGAGAATCTCGATGGTTTCATCCACGCTGGGCTCGCCCACCATCACCGGCTGGAAGCGGCGCTCAAGGGCAGCGTCGCGCTCGATGTGCTTGCGGTACTCATCTAGCGTTGTCGCGCCAATGCACTGAAGCTCACCCCTGGCTAGGGCGGGCTTGAGGATGTTGGCCGCGTCGATCGCACCTTCGGCAGCCCCCGCCCCAATCAGGGTGTGGACTTCGTCGATCACCAGGATGACATTGCCCGCGGTGCGGATCTCATCCATGATTTTCTTGAGGCGCTCTTCAAACTCGCCTCGGTATTTGGTACCGGCCACTAGCAGGCCAATATCCAACGTCACCACCCGGCGATCCTCGAGAATGTCGGGCACGTCGCCGTTGCCAATGCGCTGGGCTAGACCTTCGGCGATCGCGGTTTTACCCACGCCAGGCTCACCGATCAGCACCGGGTTATTCTTAGTACGGCGACCGAGAATTTGGATGACGCGCTCAATTTCCTTCTGACGACCGACCACCGGATCGAGCTTGCCGTCGGCGGCCATTTGGGTCAAGTTAGAGCCAAACTCATCCAGGGTGGGGGTTTTGGTGCGCCCACCACTGCTTCCGGCAGACACCTCCGCCGTTTCACCCAGCATGCGAATCACTTGGGTGCGCACCTTAGACAGGTCAACGCCCAGATTTTCGAGAACGCGGGCCGCGACCCCCTCGCCTTCGCGGATCAGTCCCAGGAGCAGGTGCTCGGTACCAATGTAGTTGTGGCCGAGCTGGCGGGCCTCTTCCAGGGAGAGTTCAAGCACACGCTTGGCTCGGGGGGTAAAGGGAATTTCAACGGCCACAAAGCCGGAGCCACGGCCAATGATCTTTTCAACTTCAATGCGCGCGTCCTTGAGGTTGACGCCCATCGACTTCAAGACCTTGGCGGCTACGCCCGTGCCTTCCCCAATTAACCCCAGGAGAATCTGCTCGGTACCCACAAAGTTGTGGCCGAGCCGACGAGCTTCCTCCTGAGCCAGCATGATGACCTTGATTGCTTTTTCTGTGAAGCGTTCAAACATGATGGTATTAATCACCTGGTGCGTGCCGGATAGGCAAATTCTAGCACAGCGATTTTTGTCAGTTGTGCCCTACTAAACAGCCGGTTTACCGCGCTTCCTTTGGCTACTCCTTTGGGCTTAGAAATTGGTTGGGATCGCCCATTGTCAATAGATTGCGCCTTGAGAAAATGTAAATTTTCTCAACTTTAAAGGTTCGGTTTTAGGTTCGGTTGAGGGGCAATTTTTTGTCGGTTATCTGCCATCCTTGCCGCCCAAGTTGATGCCTTGCCGCACTGCGTTGCTGCTGGAGGCGATCGCGAAATTCAGCGGTTTTAAGGGAATTTTGCCACAGAATCAGGGCATCTTCGCCATCGGCGTAGTAGCGGCGGCGAAGCCCTAAGGTCTCGAACCCAAAGCTTTCGTAGAGGGCCAGAGCGCGGCTGTTGGAGGGACGCACCTCAAGGGTGGCGCGGGTAAGCGTACGATGGCCTTCATCTGGATCCGGTCGTTGACGATCACAGGCATCGGTCAGCAAGTTCACCAACAGCCATTTCCCCAGCCCCCGCCGCTGGTAGCGAGGATCGATCGCCAAGACCGTAATGTGAGCCTCATCTAAAATCGCCCAGTAGCAGCCCAGGCCAAGGAGAATGGGTTCGCCAGAACTTTCTAAAGACGCAGGATCTGCCGCACCACGGGAAGCTGAAGGCTCAACGGCCCCTAGCCGAGGTGGATGTGGGGGGCGCGATCGCCCTTGGACACCCGGTGAAGACTGAAAGGTCTGAGGATCGGGGGGTGAGGAAGTTTTCAGGCCCGCCATCGAAGCCGTCGATAGATCGCCCCCCGGCCCCTGACTACCATAGGGGCTATGCACCAGCATCAGCAGACAGCTGTTGGGGCTATCAATCTCGCGCCCGTAGCCCTCCGCTGACCACAGCCCCCCCAGGGCGAGGTGATCGAGGGCCACCAGGGCAGCAATGTCGTCTTGGCATGGAGCCTGGCAAGAAAGATAGCCCACAGGTGCTGATGATTTGATTGGTATAGAAAACTGGCACAGCCCTTAATTGTACACTGGGCATTGGGGCGGAATAGGGCCACGGCTCCCCGCCGGTAGCGTCGCGGCTGTCTCGCATGATTGTTTGAACATTTCTTTCGTTTCTATGAGCACAAGGTCTATGGTTTCAACCCCTCCGGCACCGGCGTCGATTGCAGACAGCCGCCAGTACCTCCCCCCCGCCAACCCCGACGGCACGCTGTCCCCTAACCAGCAGCTGTTGCCCCTGACCGCCACCACCACCCCAGACGAGCACCTGAGCGTCGGCGGCTGCGACGTGGTAGAGCTCGTCGAGCGGTTTGGCACACCTCTCTATATTCTCGACGACCATACGCTGCGCACCGCCTGCCGCCAGTATCGCCAGGGGTTTGAGCGCTACTATCCAGGCGATGCCCTGGTTGTCTACGCATCGAAAGCCTGGAATTGCCTGGCGGTGTGCGCCATCGTCACCGACGAGGGGCTGGGGATTGATGTGGTATCGGCGGGCGAACTGCTCACGGCCACCGGAGCCGGGGCCAACTGCGATCGCATCTACTTCCACGGCAACAACAAGTCTTTTGAAGAGCTGACTCTGGCGGTCGAGGTGGGCTGCCGGGTGGTGGTCGACAACTGGCTCGAACTCAAGACTCTGGGAGAGATCGCTACCAAGGAGGGCAAAACCGTGCCCATTTTGCTGCGGGTCACCCCCGGCATTGAGTGCCACACCCATGAATATATCCGCACCGGCCACCTCGACAGCAAGTTTGGCTTTGACCCCGACCAGATCGAAGCCGTGTTTGAGTTTCTCAGCGGTCAGCCCCAGCTAAATTGCCTGGGAGTCCATGCCCACATTGGCTCGCAGATTTTTGAGCTGAACCCTCATACCGACCTCGGGGCTGTCATGGCCCAGTGGATGGTCACCGCCCAGCGCCACGGCCTCACCCTGACGGAACTGGATGTGGGCGGTGGTCTGGGCATTCGCTACACCGAGGGCGACGACCCGCCGAGCATTGACACCTGGGTGAAGACCGTATGCGAGAGCGTGATCGCGGCCTGTACAGCCCACGATATTCCCCTGCCCAAGCTGCTGTGCGAACCTGGGCGATCGCTGATTGGCTCCGCCTGCGTCACCGCCTACCGAGTGGGCAGCCAAAAGGTGATCCCCGGCCTGCGCACCTACGCCGCCATTGACGGCGGCATGTCTGACAACCCGCGCCCCATCACCTACCAGTCGGTGTACCGGGCGCTAGTGGCCAACCGCATGGCCGCGCCCCTGACAGAAACCGTGACCCTGGCCGGTAAGCACTGCGAGTCTGGCGATATTCTAATTAAGGATGCGGCTCTGCCCGAGTTGAAGAGCGGGGATGTGGTTACTATTGCAGGCACAGGTGCCTACAATTACAGCATGGCTTCGAACTACAACCGGGTGCCTCGGCCTGCGGCGGTGCTGGTGGCCGACGGCGACGCCACCCTGATTATTCGCCGGGAAACCGTGGCAGATTTGCTTCGGCAAGATTGTCTGCCCGAAACCCTCCGGCCCGAAGCAAAGTCTACCTAACCAGCAACCGTTGCTAGTCTCGGGCAAGGTTTTGCTAAGGGGGGTGCTCAGGCCAACCCATCGCACAGCCGCTCAGGCACCATCCTCTAACGCTGCATGAACTACCTCTGGGAGCAATGGCTAACAAACCTTGACCAGGTTAGGTTCGTGTTACAGGCGCTGGATATTGCGCTGGTGCTGCTGCTGAGCTATGTGGTGCTCGTCATCATTGGCGAAAAGCGCACCCTGTGGATGGTGCGAGGGCTGATTTTTCTAATGCTGGCAGCGGCCTTGAGCAAGTTTTTGGGGTTAGCGCTGCTGGGGTTTGTGCTCGACAAGCTGGTGATTGGCTCGGCGGTGGCCATGGCCTTTATGCTCCAGGGAGAGTTTCGGCGACTGCTGGAGCTGCTGGGCCAGGGGCGGGTGTGGGAGTTGCTCAGTCCGTCGCGAGAGGCCATGCCCCAGCCCGATAACGTCATCGACGAAATTGTGGATGCTGTGAAGGAACTGTCCCAAAATCGCACCGGGGCACTGCTAATTCTAGAAATCGACAAGCTCATCGACGAGCGCGACTTTATGGTGCCGGGGGTGCGCATCAACGCTGAAGTTTCTAAGGAACTGATTCAAACTATTTTTCAAACCACCACGCTGCTCCACGATGGGGCCATGCTGGTGCGGGGATCGCGGATTGCGTCAGCGGGGGTGATTTTGCCGATTTCGGAGCGGGTGGCCTCGCGCCAGCTAGGCACCCGCCACCGGGCGGCGATGGGCATTACTGAACGGGTAGAGCACTGTCTCTGTGTTGTGGTATCAGAGGAAACAGGCTCTATTTCACTGGCGGAAGGCGGTATTCTAGATCGGCCTCTGACTAGCAGTCGCCTGCGCAGTATTCTGCGGTCTAAGTTTTCTAAATCGGTAGATCGCGAGGCGGTGGCGCCCCAGCTCAGAAGCTTGAGTCGGCGGCTGGGCAGCCTTGGGGTTGCCTACATACTGCGCTTGTTTCGTCTCCCCTCATCGTCTCCCCGAGAGAAAAAATGACCACCAAGCCTGTTGTTCGCCATGCCCTGCCCGCCGACCTCAAGCCCGATCGCCTGCCCCATCACGTAGCGGTGATTATGGATGGCAACGGGCGCTGGGCTAAGCGCCGGGGGCTGCCGCGCATTATGGGCCACCGCCGTGGGGTAGATACGCTCAAAACCCTGCTGCGCTGCTGCCGCGACTGGGGCATTGGGGCGCTGACGGCCTACGCCTTTTCGACCGAGAACTGGGGTCGCCCTGTGGAAGAGGTGGATTTTCTGATGGCGCTGTTTGAGCGGGTGCTGCGCCAGGAACTGCTGGAGATGATGGAGGAAAACGTCCGCATTCGCTTTGTGGGCAATCTGGCGGCGCTGCCGCGATCGCTCCAGGGCGAGATTCACCAGGCGGTGACCCAGACTCAGGGTAACCACGGCATTGAGTTTACGGTGGCCACCAACTACGGCGGGCGGCAGGAGATTGTGCAGGCCTGCCGCTCGATCGCAGAGCAGGTGCAGCGGGGCGACCTCGACCCCAGCGCCATTGACGAGTCCCTATTCAGCCGCCACCTCTACACCGCTGAGATCAGCGATCCCGACCTGCTGATTCGCACCAGCGGCGAAATGCGCATCAGTAACTTTTTGCTGTGGCAGCTAGCCTACGCTGAAATCTACGTGACCGACACCCTGTGGCCCGACTTCGACACCTCGGAGTTTCACCAGGCGATCTACGCCTACCAGCAGCGCGATCGCCGCTTCGGCAAAGTCAAGGGCTAGGGCGTTCCAGCCCTCTCCCAGGGGAAGAGGAACTTTAGGCCAAAAAGGACTTTGATGGAGAAGCGCTAGACACTGCTCAACTCTCCCTAACTCTAAAATTCAAAACCTAAAATCCAAAATTATATGAACATTCCCACCTGGATTACCGTCTCCCGCCTGCTCGGCGTTCCGCTGCTGCTGGTGCTGCTCCAGGCTCCAACGGCGGCCCAGCGCTGGTGGGCGGCGGGCATTTTTGTGGTGGCGGCGAGTACCGACTGGCTCGACGGCTACCTGGCTCGGCGGCTCAACCAGGTGACGGATCTAGGCAAGTTTTTGGATCCTTTGGTGGATAAGCTGCTGGTGCTGGCCCCCCTGCTCATGCTGGTGGGGCTGGGCCAGGTGCCCGCCTGGGGGGTGTTTCTGATTGTGGCGCGGGAAATTACGATCTCCGGCTGGCGGGTCAACCCGGCCATGCAGGGGGGCGCGGTACCGGGGGCCAACCTGTGGGGCAAGGCCAAGACCGTAGTTCAGATTGCGGCGATCGCCCTGCTGCTGGCCCCGCTACCGGCGGTCTGGGATGGGCCAGCACAGATTCTCTTTTGGGCGGCGGTGGCGCTGACGTTGGCCTCTGGGCTAGTCTATCTGTGGCCCCAAATGCAGCCCAGCCGCAGCGCTTGAGCGCGACGGTGGTGCCCGCTTTGATAAAAAGTCATGGGTTGTTTCAAGTCTCTGCTGAGTGTCTGCTAAACTAACGAAGAGCTACTTCTTGGAAGCGTGGCTGAGTGGTCGAAAGCGCCTCCCTGCTAAGGAGGTAGGGGAGTAAACCTTCCCTCGTGGGTTCAAATCCCACCGCTTCCGTGTTTTGAATCAACAGAAGTGGCTGACATGAGCATTCGTGTCAGCCACTTCTGTTTGAAAACTTGGCGGCTTTTGAAAATACAGGTGTACTTTAAGTTCTGCTGTACTGTAGGCTGGGGATAGTGGTGCTAATGTACCCATGACTCCCAAGCACATTGCCCTCAAGAATTTTCTTAGCTACCGCGATGCCAGCCTCGACTTCAGTGGGCTGCACGTGGTTTGCGTGGCTGGCCCCAACGGCGCGGGTAAATCGTCGCTGCTGGAGGCGATCGCCTGGGCGCTGTGGGGCCAGAGCCGCGTCGCCGCCGATGATGACATCATCCACCAGGGCGAGATGGAGGCCCAGGTGACTTTTCAGTTTCACCAGGGGGAGCACACCTACCGGGTGATGCGCAGCCGCCACCGCAGCCAGGGTACCAGTCTAGAGTTTCAGGTGCACACCGAGGAGGGCTGGCGAGTGTTGACCCAGCGCGGGGTGCGGGCCACTCAGCTTTTGATCTGTCGCCATCTGCGGCTCGATTACGACACCTTCATCAACTCGGCCTACCTGCGCCAGGGCGGGGCCGACGACTTTATGCTGAAGCGGCCCGGCGATCGCAAGCAAATTCTGGCCGACCTGCTCAAGCTGCACCAGTACGACCACCTGGCCGAGGGGGCCAAAGAGCAGGCTCGCCAGGCCAAGGCTGAGGCCACCCTGCGTCAAACCCAGCTCGACGAACTCACTGCCGCCCTGGCCGACTACGAACCGACCCTACAGCGCCAGGCCCAGCTTCAGCAAGAACTGCACGATATCGATCAGGCCCAGGAGCGCGATCGCCAGCAGCAGCAGCAGCTTCGCACCCTGGAGCAAAGCCACTCCGCCTGTGAGCAGCAGCTTCAGATGCAGCGGCAGCAGCAGCAGCACCTGATGGCCCTTCTACACCAAACCGAAACCTCCCTGGCGGCGCTAACCCGGGAACAGCACCAGCAGGATCAGCGTTTGGCCCAGGCCGCTGAGATTGAGACTGGCCTGGCGGAACTGGCGGCCCTAGAGGCGGAGGATGCCCAGCTCAACCAGCACTTTCAACGCTACCAGGCGCTAGAGGCCCAGCGCCAGAGCCTAGAGGCTGAGTGGCAAGCCCAGTCGGCCCAAGACCGCACGCGCCTGAGTCAAACCCAGCTCCAGCTGGCGGCCTTGCAGGCCCAGATCGCCGATTTAGATTCAGCTTTGTTACAAAGCGAAGCCGTTGACGCGGCCCGCCAGCAGTTTCTCACCGCCAAAGCTCGCCTCAAACACCTGGATGCGCTTCAGCTTCAGGCCGAACCGCTACAGCAGCGCCGCCGACAGCTAGAGGCCGGGTTACAGCAGGCCCAAACCCGTCTCCAGACCCGGCTGGAAGAACTCACCGCCGCCGCCCAGCAGCTCCAGCAAGATCAGGGAAATCCGCCCCAGCTGGTGGCCACCGCCCAGGAGGTGTCAAATACCCTGACCTATTTAGAACAGCGCCGGGCCTACCAGGAGCAGGTGCGCGAGAAGGGGCTAGAGCGGCGCAGCTTTATGGAGGTGCTCCAGTCTAACCAGCGCGCCTGCGAAACCCAGATTGCTCAGATTGGCCAAAAGTTAGGCATGCTGGCTCAGCCAGAGGCCGTCTGCCCGCTGTGCGATCGCGCCCTCAAAACCCACCACCGCAAACTAGTTGAAGGCCGCCATCGCCAGCAGCAGCAAGAGCTACAAGAAGAGATTTGGGTGATTCGCGAGCAGTTGGCCACCTCAGAGCGCGAGATTCAGGTGCTGCGGCAGGAGTATCGGGCGGTCGAAGCCGAGCTAGAGGCCTACGCCCCGGTGCTGCAAAAGCAGGGCCAGCTCACCGCTCAAATGGCCTCCCAGGCCACCGTCCACGAGCGGCTTCAAGCTCTAGAGGCCGAGCAGCAGCGCCTAGAGCAGTCGCTCACTGAAAACCAGTACGCCCTCGACCTGCGCACCGAGCTGCACCAGATTAACGACACCCTAGCCCAGCTGGCCTACGACGATCGCGACCATGCCCTGGTGCGCGGCCAGGTCGATCGGCTGCGCTGGGCTGAGATCAAGCACCACGAGCTGGCCCAGGCCCGGCGGCGGCGACAGCAGCTCGATCGGCGGCAGCAGCAGCTTGAGGCTGAGCGAGCTACCCTTGAGGCTGACCTAGCTCTGCTGCACAATGGCCCCCAGAAACAGGCGCTGGCGGCAGCCCAGACCGCCCTTGAGCAGCTCAACTACCGCATCGACCATCACCAGCAGATTCGCCAGTCCCTCCAGACAGCCCAAAGCTGGCGGCAGCGCCACCGCGAGCTAGAGGCGGCCCGGCAGCAGCAGCCCCAGCGCCAGGCCCAAATCGAGAGCCTTCAGGCCCAAGAGCAGCAGCAGCGGCGGGAGCTAGAGCAGTTGAGCACCGCGATCGCCGTCTTAGAGGCCCAGCACCAGGACTCAGCCTACGATGCCGAGGCTCTAGAACAGTTGGAAGAGGCGATCGCCGCCCGTCAGCACCAGCGCGATACCTTACTGGCCCAGCTGGGTGCCCTCGGTCAGGCCCGCCAGCACCTCGACGATCTGCACCAGGGGCTCGCCCAAAAGCAGCAAGAACTGGCCACCGTACGCCAGCGCCAGCGGGTCTACCAAGAGCTGGCGTTGGCCTTTGGCCATAACGGCATTCAGGCGCTGATGATCGAAAACCTGCTGCCCCAGCTTGAGGCCGAAACCAACAATCTGCTGGGTCGCCTGAGCGCTCACCAGCTCCACGTGCAGTTTGTTACCCAGCGGGCCACTAAGCGCGGCCAAGGGATCATCGACACGCTGGATATTTTGATTGCCGACGCCCGAGGCACCCGCCCCTACGAAACCTACTCGGGCGGGGAGGCGTTTCGGGTCAACTTTGCCCTACGGCTGGCCCTGGCCCGGCTGCTGGCCCAGCGATCGGGATTGGCGCTACAGCTGCTGATTATTGACGAGGGCTTTGGCACCCAGGATCAGCAGGGGTGCGATCGCCTGATTGCCGCAATCAACGCGATCGCAGCCGACTTTGCCTGCATTCTCACCGTTACCCACATTCCCCACTTTCGGGCGGCCTTTCAAACCCGCATCGACGTGACCAAGACCCCCCAGGGATCGCGGCTTTCGCTCTCCGCTTAGAACCAGCTTTACACTCCTCAACGCTATGAGTAGCTTCTCAGAGTTTTATTAACATTATTTTTTGAATTTTAAGAATTTCTTCCGTGGCTACCCCAAAAATATGTCTTCTGGAATGCAATATGCCCCTGTCAATCGCTTTAATCTAAGGGATACAGGCCTGCGCGATCGCAATGTGCTGAGTATTAATAGCCATTCACGCTTCCCTTCATAAATGTTACAGTTGTTTACATATCCAATTAACAACCTTTTACCTATGGACATCTTTGGATCCCTTTTAGAAGCTGGTATTGCCGCAGTAGCTGCCGGTTTGATTCTCAAGCGTCAAGCTGAGCAAGCGGCCTTAGAGGCTGAGCCGATTCCCGTGCCGGTTCGGGCTCGTCGCTAGATCGATTCTCAGGCTGTGGGCGTTTGAACGTCTTAGCCTTGGCTGCTGGCCAGCAGCAGTTTTTAATGGGCATTCTGCCCTATTCGTTCCCCGTCGCTCTCTCCCCACCGTGCCGATCTATGAGAACTGTGCAAAATTCCACTGACCTGGTTCGCACTTACCTGAAAGAAATTGGTAAGGTGCCCTTGCTCACCCACGAAGAAGAGATTGTGTTGGGCAAGCAGGTGCAGAAGCTGTCGGCCCTAGAGGCCAAGCGGAAGGCTTTAGAAGAGACCGCAGGTTATGGCCTAGCCCTAGAACAGTGGGCTGAGGCCGTGGGCGTACCCGTAGCTGAGCTTGAGGCCATTGTGCGCGATGGCAGTCTGGCCAAGCGCAAAATGGTGGAAGCCAACCTGCGCCTCGTGGTGTCGGTGGCCAAGAAGTACATTAAGCGTAACGTTGACCTGCTCGATTTGATCCAAGAAGGCACCATCGGCATGCAGCGCGGGGTGGAAAAGTTTGACCCCACCAAGGGCTACCGATTCTCCACCTACGCCTACTGGTGGATTCGCCAGGCCATCACTCGCGCCATCGCTGAGAAAAGCCGTACCATTCGCCTGCCCATTCACATTACCGAAAAGCTCAACAAGCTCAAAAAAGCCCAGCGCACGCTGTCCCAGCGTTACGGTCGGGCGGCCACGGTGGCTGAGCTAGCGATCGAATGCGATCTGACCGCTAAACAGGTGCGCGATTACCTCGAAAAGTCTCGCCAACCTCTCTCCCTAGACCTCAAAGTGGGCGATAACCAGGATACCGAACTGGGCGAACTGCTCGAAGATGACGGCCCTTCGCCTGAAGACTTTGCCACCCAGGTCTCTCTGCGCCAAGACCTAGAGCGGCTGATGGGTGACCTGACTCCCCAACAGCGGGAGGTGCTGTCTCTCCGCTTTGGATTATCTGATGGCAAAACGATGACCTTGGCAAAAATTGGCGATCTGCTATCGATCAGCCGCGAGCGGGTGCGCCAGATTGAGCGCGAGGCTCTGACTAAGTTGCGTAAGCGCCAGTCTGATATTCGCGAATATCTGGCCAGCTAGGGTTATTTCCTTCCAGACGCATTAGCCAAAAACCCCCAGTTTCTTGTTGAGAAGCTGGGGGTTTTGCTTCTAGGCCATCGGGAAAGGTTACTCTGCGGCGATCGCTCGGTGGTCATGCAGCCCTAGGCGACCAACGAACCTGTTAATCAATCAATGACTGAACCATGGCTAAGAATTCTTCTGATTGCTCAACTATATTGGATGCTTGCACTTGATCGACTGCATTAAATTGCCCGTAGTCACCAGTATTTCTGAGGTTTTGTGCCTCAATCAGATAGCGGTGAAATTTGGCTGGAACTCTTTTCGTACGGGCAAACTCTCTGCCAAAGGCAGAAATGACACCGCTGTGACTAGAAAAAGAAAGCCCATCTCCCTCAAGCAAAGCTTCTGCAGCATAGAACATCGCATAGTATGCCCGCGAAGCGGCAAAATCGGTGTAATCGTTACCCAGCAATAGTTGAGCGGCAGCCAGACTCTGTTGAGCTTTGAGCAATAACTCTTCTTGGTCTTCGGTCATAGGGCAATGCCTTCACGCCGAATGTTTCGTAGCAGTGGCCCTTGGCGGGTGGTGTAACGGGTCTCATCCATAAACAGGCAGCCGATAACCTTGTCGTACTCTAAAGAGAGATTGGCTAGGAACTCGCTAATGTTGGAAATTTCTTGGCCAGGGTTAACGGCACCGGTAAGGACAACCAACACATCGACATCAGAGTCTAGCCTGGCCTCGCCACGGGCATGAGAGCCAAACAGCATGACCTGATAAAGCCGCTGGCCGTAGAGGGTTTTGAGGTGCGCGTGGAGTTGGGCTAAGAGGCTTTGGGTGGAGGCGTTTAAGGTCACCATGGAAATTAAGGGGAGGTGAGTTGGCCTAGCTAGTCTGCATCAAAACTGATATTAATTATGGCTTAAGGGAATCCCGACCGGTCGGGCTCCCGTATATATGTATTTCTGCTTGAGCCAAACGCTCGCTATGATCCCCCCAAATTCAACCTGTTAGGATTCCTCAATAGAGCCCCCCTTGAGGAAAGGGGGCAGTTTTCCCAGAAAGAGGATCCAATGCCCTCCCTTTTTAAGGGGGGTGGGGGGATTAGCGAGGGCAATTCAGCCGAGACACATTTGTGTATACACAGGAGCCCTCTCGGTCAGGCACAGCATGACAGTCTCACAGGTGCGATCGCCTCCGGTAGCCCAATTGACCAAATGGGGGAGATCCCGCATTCTAGAGTGGTTCTAGCTAGATTTGCCCCATCTCTGAGGAGTCCCCATGAGCTATCGCATGGACCGCCGTGCCTATGCCGAAACCTTTGGCCCGACGGTAGGCGATCGCATTCGCTTAGCCGACACGGAGTTAGTTATTGAGGTTGAGCAAGACTTCACCACCTACGGGGACGAAGTGAAATTTGGCGGCGGCAAAGTCATCCGCGACGGTATGGGGCAATCGCCGATCGGGCGCGATGCGGGAGCGGTGGATATGGTGATCACCAACGCCCTGATTTTGGACTGGTGGGGCATTGTCAAGGCCGACATCGGCATCAAAGACGGCAAAATTTTCAAGATTGGCAAGGCGGGCAACCCCTACATTCAAGACAACGTCGATATCATCATTGGCCCCGGCACCGAGGTCGTGGCTGGGGAGGGCATGATTGTCACCGCCGGGGGCATCGACAGCCACATTCACTTTATTTGCCCGCAGCAGATCGACACAGCGATCGCCTCCGGCATCACCACCATGATCGGTGGCGGCACCGGCCCCGCCACCGGCACCAACGCTACCACCTGCACCCCCGGTGCTTGGAATATCTGGCGCATGCTGCAAGCCGCCGACGCCTTCCCCATGAACCTGGGCTTTTTGGGCAAAGGCAACAGCGCCCAGCCAGAAGGCTTGGTGGAACAGGTGAAAGCGGGGGCCATGGGCCTCAAGCTCCACGAAGACTGGGGCACCACCCCCGCCACCATCGACACCTGTTTAGGGGTGGCCGACGAGTACGACGTGCAGGTGGCGATCCACTCCGACACCCTCAACGAAGCGGGTTTTGTAGAAGACACCATCGCCGCCTTCAAAAATCGGGTGATTCACACCTACCACACCGAGGGGGCTGGCGGTGGCCACGCCCCCGACATTATCAAGGTGTGCGGCGAGGCCAATGTGCTGCCGTCATCGACCAACCCTACCCGCCCCTACACCCGCAACACCCTCGACGAGCACCTCGACATGCTGATGGTGTGCCACCACCTCAGCCCCAGCATTCCCGAAGATATTGCCTTTGCCGAGTCGCGCATTCGCCGCGAGACCATCGCCGCCGAAGACATTCTCCACGACCTCGGAGCCTTTAGCATGATTGCCTCTGACTCCCAGGCCATGGGCCGGGTGGGGGAAGTGGTGATTCGCACCTGGCAGACCGCCCACAAGATGAAGGTGCAGCGGGGCCCACTGGCGGAGGATAGCGATCGCAACGACAACCACCGGGCCAAGCGCTACGTGGCCAAATACACCATTAACCCCGCCATCACCCACGGCATTGCTGACCATGTGGGTTCCATCGAGGCGGGTAAGCTGGCCGATATCTGCCTGTGGCGGCCCGCCTTCTTTGGGGTGAAGCCCGAGATTGTGATCAAGGGTGGTCTAATCGCCTGGGCGCAGATGGGCGATGCCAACGCCAGCATTCCCACGCCGCAGCCGGTACACATGCGGCCCATGTTTGGCAGTTTTGGGGGGGCGATCGCCGCCACCTCCCTCAGCTTTATCTCCAAAGCCGCCATGGATTTGGGCATTCCGGCTCACATTGGGCTGACTAAAGCCACCGCTGCTGTAGCCAACTGCCGCAGCCTCAGCAAAGCCGACATGAAGCTCAATGCCTACCAACCCCAGATGGAGGTCAATGTCGAAACCTATGAAGTGCGGGCCGACGGCGAACTGCTAACCTGCGAACCAGCGGACGTGCTGCCCATGGCCCAGCGATACTTTCTGTTCTAATCTCTAGCCAATCTCTCAGGTGCTACGACATGCTTCAGGCCAGGCAACTCCCTAGTCCCCCGTGGTTGGCAACGCTGAAAGTGAGCCCCTCACCCCAACGCTCGGGAGCCTCATTCTGTGGCCTCAATTTCCAAGTAGCCGACTCTAGGCCTCTGCGTAGGTTCCCGGGGGCGAAAACAATTTGTGGCTACCACAATTTTGTTGAGAATGTCATCGGGCGGTGGCAGATTTCCAATTGTCCACAGTAGAATATATTTGCGCTCAAACATTTATGTTTGAGTTCACTCCTCACACCACACCCCGCCCAGGCCATTGGTCTGGGCGGTTTCTTATCTAGGCATCTTAGCCCTAAAAACGCCAAAATACGGCTGATTTAGGTGAGTTAGCGCCAGTTCAATCCCCAGTTCAATCCCCAGTTCAATCCATAGATATTGACCACTCGCCCAAGAAGCCGGGGGTTGGCTATGATAAGATTGCGTGTGGTTAACAACGGCAAGGAACGCAAGGCATGGCAGCCGCTCAGGTAACAGATTCTACGTTTAAGCAAGAAGTTCTCGAAAGCACCGTCCCCGTACTGGTCGACTTTTGGGCCCCTTGGTGTGGCCCCTGCCGTATGGTGGCTCCGGTAGTCGAAGAAATTGCTGAGCAGTACGATGGCCAAATCAAGGTCGTTAAGGTCAATACCGACGAGAATCCTAGCGTAGCCAGCCAGTACGGTATTCGCAGCATCCCCACCCTCATGATTTTCAAAGAGGGGCAGCGTGTTGACATGGTTGTGGGTGCCGTACCCAAAACCACCCTGGCCAACACCCTCGAAAAGTATCTCTAGGCTTGCCCTGCTCTAGCCTAGCCCTTGTCAGCGTCAGGTTGTCCTAGCGGTTGGAGTAGGCGATCGCCTCAAACCGCTGCCCCAAGTGCTAGGACAGGCAGTTTTTCATCGGTTTAGCTATCGGCTGATTCGACCTTGCGTCGCCCTTTAGCACTGGTAAGTCTCTCGCCAGAGGGTCTTTGCAGGGCAGGGGTCAGAATTGTCGCTAGAATAGGATGCTGCCTCTATGGACCCAACGGCGTATGGTTGCGCTCCCCTCAGATTTACCCTCTAGCGTTCAGGCCGATTTGGCCATGGTGTTTGAGCAATTGCCCCACCTCGAACATGGCAAGCTCATTCGCCAGGTGCTAGAAACTATTTTGCGAATGATGGGGCGGGAAGCAGACCGACTCGACTGGAAAATTTTGAACCATGCCCTGCTCGATATGGAGCAGGGGTTTCAGGTGTTTTACCCCTACCGGCACACCCGCAAGATTACGATCTTTGGCTCAGCCCGGACTGGGGCGGTTAGTCCTGACTACCAGCTAGCTGAGAAATTTGCCAAGCAGGTGACCGAACTGGGCTTTATGGTCATGACCGGAGCCGGGGGCGGCATTATGGAAGCGGGCAACGCTGGGGCTGGCCCAGAGCAATCCTTTGGGTTAAATATTCAGCTGCCCTTCGAGCAGGGCGCTAACCCGGTCATGGAGGGCGATCCTAAGCTGATCAACTTCAAGTACTTCTTCACCCGCAAGCTGTTTTTTCTGCGAGAGAGCGATGCCCTGGTGCTGTTTCCGGGGGGGTTTGGTACCCAGGACGAAGCCTTTGAATCGCTGACGCTGATTCAAACGGGTAAGGCCGACCCTATGCCCATTGTGCTGGTCGATCATCCCGGCGGCGACTACTGGCAAGGGTGGGATGGCTACATTCGCAACCACCTGCTGAGCCGAGGGCTAATTAGCCCCGATGACCCCAGTTTGTATACCATTACTGACAATGTTGATGACGCTTGTCACGCCATCAGCAGCTTTTATCGGGTGTACCACTCTTGTCGCTATACGAGCGATCGCCTGATCATTCGACTCAAGAGCGACCTGCCCGATGGCGCTATAGATCTGCTCAACCAAGAATTTGGCGACATTCTCGCCAAGGGGAAAATTGAAAAGTCAGCCGCCCTACCCGAAGAGCATAGGGATGAAACCATTGACCTGCCCCGGTTGATTATGCACTTTAACAACCGTGATTTTGGCAAGCTGCACCAGTTTATCTGGCGGCTCAATGACTTGGGCAACCACCGCCCCGAAGCCCAGCACCCCGAGCAGAAGTAGGTGAGTGGGTGAGTGCATGTCCCAGGTTCAAGCGTTTTTAGAGCAGCTTTACCAAGAGCTGAGGGGAGTTTCTGGTGGTAAAGTGGCTACCTACATTCCTGAGCTAGCGCGGGCCAACCCCGACTGGTTTGGCATTAGCATGGTCACCTTAGATGGCCGCGCCTACGAGGTGGGGGATGTGGCGCAGAAATTCACCATCCAGTCGATTTCAAAAGTATTTGTCTACGCCATGGCCCTCGAAAACTATGGCCGCGAGAAATTGCTCAAAAAAGTGGGGGTAGAGCCCACGGGCGATCCGTTTAATTCCCTCATCCGGCTAGATGAGGATTCTAAACGTCCGGACAATCCGATGGTGAATGCGGGGGCGATCGCTACCACCGCTCTAATCGCTGGCGCAGACCCCGCCGAACGACTCAACCGACTGCTGGCCATGTTCCAGCGCTACGTGGGTAATGAGGTATTTGTCGATGCGTCTACGTTTATGTCGGAGCGCTCCACGGGCCACCGCAATCGGGCTATGGCCCATCTGATGCTCAACTTCGGCATGATCGACCAGCCCATTGAAGAAGCGCTCGATCTGTACTTTCAGCAGTGCGCGGTACTGGTTACGGCCCACGATCTAGCGGTGATGGCCGCCACCCTGGCTAACCAGGGTGTTAACCCTATCACCGGGCAGCGGGCGGTGGGGGCCGAGCATGTGCGCGACATTCTCAGCGTCATGTACACCTGCGGTATGTATAACTTTGCTGGGGAGTGGGCATTTCGGGTCGGAATTCCGGCCAAGAGCGGCGTTTCGGGCGGAATTCTCGCTGTTGTGCCGAACCAGGCTGGTATTGCCGTGTTTTCGCCGCCCCTCGACGGTCGCGGCAACAGCGTGCGGGGGCTTCAGGTATTTGAGGCCCTATCGCAAGAATATGGGTTTCATCTGTTTGATCTGTCCCTTGGTCGCTGCAACTTTGCTAGTCGCGAGTGACGGCGCAGGGTGGTTACTGCCTGCTAATTTTAGGTCAGCCGCATCTCCACCCCACGCTGATTCATGGCGATCTCCAGATCACTCTTCAAAGGAGGTGAGGCGGCGGGTCATGACGCTGATGTACTCGCCGCTGCGCCCGGTGGGCACTGGGTCGATCCATGCAACTCTGGCACAATAGCGCAGCACCTCCATACGGTTAATGGCCTCGATTACAGCGGCATAGTCGCCGACAAGAATGTGGGTGAGGCGATCGGGCTGATAGGTAGGCAGCGTGAACGTGGCGGGAAGGTTACCTTCCCCAGGAGGGTGGTTAAACATAGTTTCAAAGATCTAATTGCTGGTGTTGAGAGTTGCTGGCTCGGCCTTGCGAAAGGCCGAGCACCACTAGCCAGAGCCCCTTAGAGCAATGGCTCATGGCCTTACGCTGACAGGGCATCGCACGTTATGAGTACGCCTGATCGACTTTCAGCATTATGTGGTCTAGCCACACAAAAAGTCAATAGAGGTTCATGCATCTGTCTCCAGATTGCCGAAGTTGGCCTGCTTGGCAATCATGGCTAGCAGCTTACGCTTAGAGCGATCGGGCTCGTACTTACTGTTTTCCCATTCGCTCACGGTTTCTCGGCGCACGCCTAACTCATTGGCAAACTGCTCCTGGTTCAGGCCCTTGTAAGCTCTCAGCGCTTTAATAGCATCCCCGTTCCACTGGATTTCGCCATCTTTGCGTTGGACGTTGTAGGTGGCTTGAAAGGTCTGAAAGGTGACCCACTGCTGAGTCAGATCGACTGAGTGCACTTGATAGCCTGCGCTGACCCAGGCGATCGCCTGTAGGGCACTGGCACTATCGCGATTGCTCCACCAGTTCTTTTTGGCTCGTGCTGAGGCGGGCAGAGATCTACCCATCAAGGCTTCAATTTCTAAAAAGGTGAGCGTTATAGCGGCTTGGTTGCAGTTTTGCAGGTGTTCAAACAGTGGATAATACTTGCTGCCAGGTTTGATGCTCATAGTCATTTACACTGCCGCCTGAAGAAGTCCACGACTGAGCAGTCTCCCCGCAAGGGGCTAGCGGAAAATATCCGCCATAAAAGTTCTAAACTCTGACGACCGGGGAGAGTTTGTAGCATGGTTGAAAGCAATGACGATGGTAATTGATATAGATGACGATACAAAGCTATAGCGTAACTGGCGACTCAACATACACCGTCGGATCTTGCAGAGCGAACTCAATGCCGTAGGCTTGCAGCTCGCTGGCGATGTTGTCGTTAGCCAGCTCTAGCAGGCGCTTGCGTAGCTCAATCGAGTTTTCGCTAGAGCCCAAGATAAAAAACGTCACCCGCGCTCGACTGGCGGCAAAGCCCCCGTTTTTTGCCGGTTCGGTCGCTGCCGGAAAGCTGATACTGGTGCTGCCGGGGTCAATGCCAAACAGCGATTCGGTGCTGCGGGTCACTACCTGCTTCACCAGCGCCGCATCTTCTTCGCGCAGGGGGCGGGCAAAGTCCATATACAGCATTACCATCACCTTCTTGGCCCGGCTGACGTTTTCAATTTCTTCATTGACCAGCTTTGAGTTAGGCACAATGATCAGCGTGCTTTTGGCGGCGGTGCGCAGCTTGGTCGATCGCAGCCCAATCGACTCGACCCGGCACAGCTGGCGATCGCCCTGGCGAATGTACTCGCCCGGCACAAAGGGGCGATCGAGATAGAGCACTAGGGTACTGAGCAGCTGTTCCAAAATCTTTTGGGCGGCTAGGCCGAGGGCAATACCGCTAATGCCCAGGCTGGCAATCAGGCCCACCAGGTTAAACCGCTGGCTTTGGGCAAACGCCAGCACGGCAATAAAGCCGATAATCACATTGGCCAGGGTTTCAAACACCAGCAGCAGTTCGTCTACCTCGCGGCCCAGGCGGCGCACCATTTTGATGCCGTATACCCGAACAAACTGTCGAAACAGGCGAGAGGCCAACCAGGCCACGCTGGCAATGGTGGCTAAATCAACCAGGGGGCGAAAAAATCCGTACAGCCCCGCTGAGGCCGCTTGCAGCCACACCATCGACAGCGACACCAGCAGCAGGGTGCCGGCGGTTTTTACCGTGCCTTTGATGGGCAAGACCAGGTTGTTGTAGACGGTGGCCCCCTGCTGGGGCGAGAACCGCTGAATGATTAGCCCCAACAGCCCTGGAGTATAGCGACCAACCAGCAGGGCCAGCAGCAGCGCGACCAAAAACACCGCCAATGGCGGCAGTGCTAAAAGCTGAATATCAACGGTATTGAGCAGGTCGCGGAGGGTTACAAACAATGTTAGAAAGGCGGGTTGTCAACAATCTAGCGAAACAGCGGCAATACAGCAGCGGCCCCCAGCACCCTACACGGTAATGGGGGCATCGACATAGACCGTGGGCTCTTCAATGTCAAAGGCGATGCCGTACTGCTTGAGTCGCTGGGTGAGCTGCTGGCTGGCGACCTTGAGCAGCTGGCGACGAATCTCCATGGAGCTATCGCCCGACCCCAAAATGAAGAAGGTGATCTGGGCCTGGGCCAGCCGTCCGCCATCTAGGTCGCGAAAGGCGATGTCGGTACTGCGGGGGTCGATGCCCGACAGCTCCTGGGTGCTTTCTAGAATGACCTGACGAATCAGGGCCTGTTCTTCGGGGCTGACGGCCCGGTACAGGTTGAGGTAGGTAATGGCCATCACCTTCTTGGCCCCAGAGAAATTTTCGACGGTGGATTGAATGATCACGTTGTTGGGCACGATCGCTAGCGACCCCTTGCCCGCCACCCGAATTTTGGTCGACCTGAGCCCGATGGCCTCGACCCGGCCAAAGGTGCCGTCGGGCAGGCCAATGTAGTCGTCCACCCCAAAGGGATGGTCAACATAGATCACCAGGCCGCCGAGCAGCTGCTCTAGCACCTTTTGGGCGGCAAAGGCGACGGCAATGCCGCCTACCCCCAGGCTGGCGATCAGCCCAAAGATATTCAGACTGTGGGTTTCGGCAAAGGCCACCACCAAGATCAGCAGAATGCCGGCGTTGGCAAAGAACCGGGCCAGCACCAAAATTTCGCTGTTGCTCTTGCGCCCTTCCTGTAGGGCGGCATCGAGCAGGTAGGTGTTGAAGTAAGCCCTGAAGCTACCGGCCAAAAACCAGCCCAAAACCAGGGTAAACCCCAGGGTGAGTGGAATCTCCAGGTAGGGATACCACCGCACCTGCAAATCTCGGTTCAAAATCAGGTAGGCCACCAGGTCGAGCAGGGTCAGTACTAGAACCCCCTGCAATAGCGACTCCTGGGGCTGAACCACCAGGCGGTAAAATTTATCGGCTCGGCCCTTGGTCAAGCGGCGCAGCAGCCAGTTGACCAGGCGAGAGAGCACGTTGCCCGAAAAATAGGCCAGGGCCGCGATCGCCCCCAATAACGCCAGCCAAAACAGCGAGGGATGCTGCCCCGATAGACGAAAGATTTGAGTGTATAGCTCTGACATTGACCTGGCGGTGAAGCTTTTTAGGCGCTGCTGTGGCCCAAGTGCCTTTAAGGATATACGAATTGGTCATCGGTCGCAGGGAGATAGACCTCATCCCAGGCCAGAAGGGGAGTTCTGCCTGGGGGAACTCTATAGATCCCGAGCTGGACTTGCTATAACTGTGGCGCTTGACCCCATAGCGTGCGATCGCGGCCCGGCTTGGGGTGCAAAAAAGCTGAAGAAATCGGCAGAAAGCTGGGGCTGCTTCTATGGTGAAGGGAATGACAGCAGGAGCGATCGCCCCATGCCCCCATCCACAACATCCATTAACTGGGCCACTCTCCAAAACGGCTCCGACATTCGCGGTGTCGCCTTAGAGGGCGTCTCCGGTGAATCGGTCAACCTCACCCCCGAGGTGGTCAATACTCTGGGTAAAGCCTTTGCCACCTGGCTCTCTTCAGCGTTGAGCGTCCCAGCGGCAGAATTGGCGATCGCCGTGGGGCGCGACAGTCGCCTCTCTGGCCCCACCTTGATGCAGGCGGCGATCGCAGGCATGACCTCCCTGGGCTGTCGGGTGATGGATGTGGGTATGGCCTCGACCCCGGCCATGTTTATGAGCACCGTGCTGCCCGAGTTTGCCTGCCACGGCGCAATCATGATGACCGCTAGCCACCTGCCCTTCAACCGCAACGGCCTCAAATTTTTCACCCGCCAGGGCGGCCTCGGCAAGGGAGACATTACTCGCATTTTGGCACTGGCAGAGCGGGGGAATTTCCCAACGGCGGCTACGCCCGGCCCAGTGGAGAGCCGCGATCTGATCGCCGCCTACTCGGCGGGCCTTGTGCAGCAAATTCGCCAGTCGGTAAACCATCCCGACAATTTTGACCAGCCGCTGCACAGGCTCAAGATTATCGTCGATGCGGGCAACGGGGCGGGCGGGTTTTATGCCAGCCAGGTGCTCGAACCCCTGGGGGCAGACACCAGCGGCAGCCAGTTCCTCGACCCCGACGGCACCTTCCCCAACCATGTGCCCAACCCAGAAGACGCGGCGGCAATGGCCTCGATTTGCCGGGCGGTGGTGGCCCAGGGGGCCGACTTTGGCATCATCTTCGACACCGATGTCGATCGCGGGGCAGCGGTTGACCACCAGGGGCGCGAACTCAACCGCAACCGGCTGATCGCGCTGATTGCGGCGATCGTGCTGCACCAACACCCCGGCACCACCATCGTCACCGACTCCATTACCTCCGATGGGCTGACCCAGTTCATCGAGGGCGATCTGGGGGGTGTGCACCATCGGTTTCAGCGGGGCTACAGGAATGTGATCAATGAGGCGATACGGCTAAATGGGTTGGGGCAGCCCGCCTGGCTGGCGATCGAAACCTCGGGCCACGGGGCCATGAAAGAGAATTACTTCCTAGACGATGGAGCTTACTTGGTCAGTCAGCTATTGGTGGAACTGGCCAAGGCCCGCCTGTGCGGGAATCGCCTCACCGACCTAATCGCTCCCCTGCAAGAACCCCAGGAAAGCGAAGAATTTCGCCTCAAGATCAAAACCCCTGACTTTAAAACCTACGGCACTGGGGTGATTGAGCAGCTGCGAGAGTTTGTGGATACTCAGCCCGACTGGGCGATCGCACCCAAAAACTACGAGGGGGTGCGCGTGGCCTGCCAATCTCTAGACGAGAACGGCTGGTTTTTGCTGCGGCTGTCGCTGCACGATCCGGTGCTACCGCTCAACATCGAGTCAAATGTGTCAGGCGGGGTGGCTAAAATAGCGCAGCGCCTGAGGGACTTTTTCGTCCCCTTGGCCGAGCTAGATATTTCAGCGTTAGAACGGCACCTATGATCTCTTTTTCTCAGCTGCCCAAATGGGCGATCGCAGGGCTAGCTCTGCCCCTCATCTGCCTCAACGGTTGGCTGCTGTATCGGCTGGCAGGAATTTTTCAGCCCGCCACCAGCATTGTCATCACCGCCACGCTGATCGCCTTCCTGCTCGACTACCCCATCGACTGGCTAGAGAATCGAGGCCTGGCCAGAAGCCTGGCGGTGGCGCTGGTGGTGCTGTTGGCCGTGGTGGTTACCACGGTGTTAGTGATCTTTTTGGGGCCACAGGTGTGGCAGCAGCTCAACGACTTTGCCGAACGACTGCCGGGCTGGATCGATCGCGCCAAAACCCAGCTGCTGCTGCTAGAAGATCGAACCGTCTTTCAAAACCTGCCCATCAACCTCGATCAGCTCACGGTGGAAGCCGCCAATCAGCTGACGAGCGCGCTCCAGGCCACCACCACCCAGGCGATTAGCGTTACCCTCAGCACCCTCGACAGCGCTCTCAACCTGCTGATCACCGTTGTCTTGGCCATTCTGCTGGTGATCAACGGCGACCCGCTGTGGGAAGGTCTGCTGAGCTGGCTGCCAACCCTCTGGCGATCGCAGATTCGCAGCTCTCTAAAGCCCAGCTTTCAGGGCTATTTTTCGGGACAGGCCACCCTGGCGCTGATTTTGGCGGTGGCCCAGTCAACCGCCCTGATCGCGCTCAATGTGCCCTTTGGTCTGCTGTTTGGCCTGGTGATTGGTTTAGTCAGCGTCATTCCCTTTGGTGGTACGGTGGCAGTGCTGGGGGTAAGCACGCTGCTGGCGTTTCAAGATATTTGGCTGGGTCTCAAGGTGCTGGGCGTCGCGATCGTGCTGGGCCAAATTAACGACAACTTGGTGGCCCCGCGCCTGATGGGGGGCATCACCGGGCTAAACCCTGCGATTATCATTCTGGCGCTGTTGATCGGAGCAAAGTTTGCCGGTTTCCTGGGGCTGCTGCTCGCCGTACCCACCGCCAGTTTTATTAAAAAAATTGCCGATGCCGTTCGCGATCCAGATCGCGGGCCTGAGATAGAGTCCCTGCAGAGCAGTGTTCTGGAGTCTAATCCACTTTAGGTAGACACTGGAGTGGGGTGCCTTAGAGAGGCGACTTATGAGAATTCTGGTCTCGAAAACCCTCGGATTTTTCGCTTTCCCCTCAAGGGCGCAGGCCTTGTGCCCCTACCTGAGGATGGTCTCTTTAACCCCAAATTACCTAGCTTTCGGCTTTGGCATCAGCGGCCTTCAGAATGCTGTCGAGCAGGCCGGGAAACGCCGCCTCTAAATCGTCGCGGCGGAGGGAGTTCATGTGCTGGGTGCCCTGCTTGCGGCAGTGCAGCACCCCGGCCTCGCGCAAAATCTTGAAGTGGTGGGAGAGGGTTGACTTTGCCACTCCCAAATCTAAATCAGAGCAGGACAGCTCATCGTTGCTGGCAAGTCTCTGCACAATTTCGAGGCGTACAGGATCGCCGAGGGCATACAAAACTCCTTCGAGAGCGATGTCTTGGCAGCTGGGATGGTGAATAGGTCGCATAGTTGCATTATGCCACGGGAGACGCTATAGTTTGATTGTTCGAGTTTTTCGAATAATTGAAATTCGCCCAGTTGGCGGAGGTATTCCAATGTCTGCAGTTGTCAGCATTACTCAAGATACGTTTCAAGCCGAAGTGCTGAAAAGCAATGTGCCGGTTCTCGTCGACTTTTGGGCTCCCTGGTGTGGCCCTTGTCGCATGGTGGCGGGTGTTGTCGATGAGGTGGCCCAGCAGTATGAGGGGCAGCTCAAAGTAGTCAAGGTCAACACCGACGAGCAGCCGGGCATTGCCTCCCACTATGGCATTCGCAGCATTCCCACGCTCATGGTGTTTATGAATGGCGAAAAAATGGAGCAGATGGTTGGGGCGGTGTCTAAGGCCACCCTTTCCAAAGCCGTTGAGCCGTTTCTGAGCTAACCAGTTACAGCCGCTTGTAGGGGTAACCAGCCGCTTGCCCCTACAAGCCCATGCCGTTATTTAGATCGTCTCCGGCCTTGATTTTCTAGGGGGCAAATGCCATTTTCCTCTGGAGAATCTGTGCCGTTTTATGCCCTTATGTATGTTTATGTTGTCTCGGGTCTCGATTGTCCGCCAGGGCGCAGGCCATTTGCCCCTATGTGACCGATATCGTTTTGCAAAAAGCCCCTGTTCTAACCCTCCCGAAGGAAGCTCTTATGTCTACTGAAAAGAACCTCTTTACGCCCATTCAACTGGGCGCTTACGAACTGCCCAACCGGATTGTGATGGCTCCCCTCACCCGCAACCGCGCCGGGGAGGGCAACGTGCCCCAGTCGCTGAATGTGACTTATTACGAGCAGCGAGCCTCTGCGGGTCTAATTATCACTGAAGCCAGCCAGATTTCTCCCCAGGGGATGGGCTACCCTGCCACCCCCGGCATCCACAGTGCCGAGCAGATCGCCGGATGGCAAAAAATTACTCAGGCAGTCCATGCCCATGGCGGTCGGATCTTCTTGCAGCTGTGGCACGTGGGGCGCATTTCGCACCCGTCTCTACAGCCCGATGGGGCAACACCCGTGGCTCCTAGCGCCATTCAGCCGAAGGGCGACGCCATGACCTACGAGGGCATGCAGCGCTTTGTCACGCCGCGGGCGCTTGAACTGGATGAAATTTCGGGCATTGTCGATCAGTATCGTCAGGCCGCCCAGAATGCCTTAGCAGCGGGCTTCGACGGCGTGGAGGTGCACGGGGCCAACGGCTATCTGCTCGACCAGTTTTTGCGCGACGGCAGCAACCACCGCACCGATGCCTACGGCGGCCCGGTCGAAAATCGCGCTCGCCTGCTGTTAGAGGTCACTGAAGCTGTGGTCGGGGTTTGGGGAAGCGATCGCGTCGGCGTGCGTCTCTCTCCCAGTGCCACCTTCAACGACATGACCGACTCTGACCCCAGGGCCACCTTTGGCTACGCTATTCAGGCGCTCAACCCGTTCAATCTGGCCTATCTGCACCTGCTCGAACCCAGCGAAGCCGACCTGCGCTACGGCGGTATTCCCATCCCCACCAAGGAGTTCCGCCCGCTCTACGACGGCCTGCTGATGGTGAACTGGGACTACGACCAGGCGGCGGGGAACGCTGCGATCGCCAGCGGCGATGCCGACCTAGTGTCCTACGGCAAGCTGTTTATCGCTAACCCCGACCTGCCCGAGCGCTTTGCGAAGAATGCTCCCCTCAACGAGCCCAACCCCGACACCTTCTACGGCGGTGGGGAAGAGGGTTATATCGACTACCCCACCCTCGCAGAGGCAGCGTAGGGCTTGCGCGCAAACCGCGCTGACTGACAATTTTTTCTAAGTAAGTCTCCCTTGGGTGAGCCAAAATCTGTAGCCAGATTTGGCTCACTTTTTTATTGCGCAACAAACGGCTCAACCCCTGCGTCTTGCGGTGTAGTTTGCAAGCATGCCTCCGTTAAAACCCTTGGGCAATGGGCGGTGTAGCTAATCCCCCAAAACGGCGCTGGCGGCTTTGGTACCAGTGCAGGGCCTGGTGAAAGGCGGCGCGATCGAACTCGGGCCACAGCAGGTCGGTAAAGTACAGCTCGGTATAGGCCAGCTGCCAGGGTAAAAAGTTGCTCAGCCGCTGTTCGCCGCTGGTGCGAATCAGCAAGTCTGGGTCGGCCATAGGATAGGTGAGCAGGGCGCGGGATAGAGTCTCCTCATCGACCTGCTCTAGGGATAGAGCGCCGCAGGCGACCTGCTGGGCAATGTGGCGCGTGGCCATCACCAGCTCTTGCCGCCCGCCGTAGTTCACCGCCACGTTGAACTGCACCCGCTGGTTCTGGCGGGTTAATGCCATCGCCTCTGCCATCAGTTCTCGCAGCCGCTCCGGCAGCGGCGACAAATCACCTAGAAAATGGATGCGCACTCCCTCTCGCTGCATTTCGGCCAGTTCGCGGCGCAGCAGCCGGTCAAACAGCCGCATTAAAAAGCTCACCTCTTCCATCGGTCGCCGCCAGTTCTCGGTCGAAAAGGCGTAGACCGTCAGCGCCCCAATGCCCCAGTCTTTGCAGCAGCGCAGCAGGTCTTTTACGGTTTTAGCCCCCTGGCGGTGGCCTGCAATACGCGGCATGCCCCGCTGGGTGGCCCAGCGACCGTTGCCATCCATAATCACTGCTACATGCTGAGGCAGGGCTTCGACATAGAGATCTGCTGGCAGGGTGGTGAAATCGATTACCTGGGTCATCTCAAATACTCCTTATAAATAGGTCGCTAGCTGGTATTGGCTCAAACAATCAACGGCGATCGTCCAGGTAAACGGTCATTGACTCTCGCCGTTTGCTTTTGCCTGAGTTCGGGCTGAATCGGGTTTTTCCAGCCGTCAACTCTCTCTAACCATGGTTGGCCTGTTGGCCAAACAACTCCTCCAGATAGGGCCGAGTTAGGGATCGATCCCACGTCCACAGCACTCGCATGACCTGGTCAAAGGTATAGAGAAAGGTCAGCCGGTGGCTGAGGCTCCATCGCTCCCAGGCCAGTTCAGCCGTCATGCGCCGCAGGGTATGAATTAGGCTGCCCTGAAGGTTGGGCTGCCGCCACTTTTTCACCATCGCGTGGGTTAGGGTACCCGCAATCATTCCCAGGCCGGTGTTGGGGTAGGCCCAGCGGCCAAAGCCCCAGAACTTGGTCATGTGGTTGATTTCGTCGATGAGTAGTTCCCCCAGTGCGGCTTGGAGGGGGCCGGTGGTATAGGCCATCATCCACAGGTAGAGGCAGGCAGCGCCGTATTCGGTAGCGATGCGGTGCAACCCGTGGCGGTAGAGATCGGCACGGGGGTTGCTGCTGCGGGCGTAGGGCCTCGCCCGGTGAGGAACGGGCTGGGGAACGGCCCCAGCCAGCCGGTGGTAGAGCATTGTCAAAACAGGGGTGTGACGCTTCTCTTCTCGTTCCCAGAGCCCCAGCCGGATCACCTGTCCGGCGGCATCCACGGTGCCGCCGACAAACTCCGCCATTTGCGGATAGAAATGCTCTAGGTATTGGCGGCTGGCCTGGGTGTAGCCGCGAATTGGGGCTTCGGTGTTGATGGTGCCCAGCAGAATGGCGCAGAAGGTGTCGAGGGCAATACCGCTGACCTGTTCAGAGGAAATATCGGCCCAATTTACCAGATTCCATCGGCGCGGCTGGGGAGTTTGGAACTGGTGAGGCAGGTCGGTGAGGCGATCGCCCAGATGCTCAACGGTCACATACCGTCGGGTTAGGGCTGTAATCCGCTGGTGCGCTAGCTTGGGGCCAAGGGCAGACTGCCAAGGCCCAGCCAAATCATTCTCAAATACCGTTGCAGAGGAGAAAAGTGTGGCGGTCATATTTGATACCCTTTGCATGGGTTATGGTTGGGTAAGTTCACCGTAGCTTTGGGGACTGTTGCCGTCGGTCGGCTAGGGTCGGTCATTGCGCTGAGGGCCACTATTCCAGAGGCGGAAAAAGGCGGAAACCGTCCACCGGAGATGAAAGAAACTTCAATCTCGGCTAGAGTTGTGGCCGTGGAGGATACCAGCAGCGATGGCTTCAGATGCGGTAGAACTGGCAGATCGGCTTGTCTTCACCGTCACCGGACGGCATCTGAACGATTTGCAGCGCACCATCTTGCGCCAGGTGTGGCAGGGCCAAAAGTATCTCGATATTGCCAACACCGCTGGCTATACCGAGGGTCACATCAAAGACGTGGCCTACCAAATGTGGCGGCTGCTGTCAAAAGTGACCGGCGAGAAAGTGACGAAATCTACCCTGAAGTCGGCCCTGAAGCGATCGCTGCGTAAGATGGGCATTGAGGTATCCACCAGGGGCGCTAACCCTAACGCTGCGGCTTTATGGGAACAGCCATCCTCTTTATCTGTGGCCGAACCGGGGCAGATGACGCTGAGCAGCCCTGCGGAGATCTCTGCTTCGCATCCGACCAATCCTAATTTTGTGGGGCGTCAGGAGGCGATCGCCCACCTCACCGCTCTGGTTGCCCAGGGCGATCGCACTCTCCTCATCCAGGGGGAAGGCGGCCTCGGCAAAACCACCCTGGCCCAGCACTTTTTGGCGCAACAGCCCGTAGATCTCACGCTGGAGCTGCTGATGGCCAAAGACCCCGCCGACATCACCCCAGTAGAGTGGGTGGTGGAAGAATGGCTGCGCCAAGACTTTGGCGTCGAACCAGGTCGCGAGTTTGGGGTGACGCTCGATCGCCTGCGCCGACACCTGCGCCAGCAAAAGGTCGCCGTATTAATCGACAACCTAGAACCCGCGCTAGATGCCCAGGGCCAGTTCATCGGCCCTCATCGCCGCTACAGCGAACTGCTCAGGGTTTTAGCTGACAGTCGCGGGCAGACGCTGACCCTGATGACGAGCCGCGATCGCCTTTGCGAACCCGGCATTCCCATCACCCACTACCGTCTGCCAGGTTTGGCCCTGGCCGCTTGGGCTACCTACTTCGCCCACCGAGGCATTCCTGACAATGGGGAGGTGCTAGCCGCGATGCACAGCGCCTACGGCGGCAACGCCAAGGCCATGGAAATTCTCGCTGGGGTCGTGCAGGCCGACTTTGACGGCAGCCTCGCCCTCTACTGGCAGGCCCACAGCCAAGATTTACTTGGCCCCGTAGATCTCAAGAATTTGGTAGAAAGCCAGATCGTCCGACTGCGCGATCTCGACCCAGACGCCCACCGCCTGTTCTGCCGTCTGGGCGTCTACCGCTACCAAGACGTGCCGACGATTCCCTGGGAATCTGTGCAGTGCTTGATGGCTGACATCCCAACTCAGCGCCATCAGGCGATCGTCACTTCCCTGCGCAACCGTTCGCTGCTGGAGTGCCGTCAGGGGCGCTACTGGCTGCACCCCGTGGTGCGGGCTGGGGCCTTAGCCCAGCTCAGCGCCGCTTCTCAAACCGCTACTGAGTGGGAATCGGCCCATCGTGCGGCTGCCCGCCGCTGGAGTGACAGCATTCAACGTATCTGCACCCTAGAAGATGCAGTCCAGGCGCTAGAAGCCTACTACCACTACGTTGCGATTGGCGACTATGGCGCAGCGGCGCGGGTGATTTTGCACAGCCGCGACAACCAGTGGCAGCAGTTTCTGCCCCTGGGCAGCGCCCTATATCGCATGGGCCTGGTGCAGCCGGTCACCGATGCGATCACCGCCATCATCGACCACATTCCCACTGAGAATGCCGACGCCAGCGAGCTGTCGAATATCTTGGGCGATCTGTATTGGATACAGGGGCGGTTGGAGAGGGCGATCGCCTGTCAGCAGAATGCGATCGCGATCGCCCAGGCCTGCCTACAAGCCGAAGCCCCTGCCCCCGCCACCCACCGCTGGTACTACCTCACCATGCTGGTGGTCGACTCCCAGCTCAGCCTCGGCCTTTACCACCTTGACCTATGGAATCTCGATGCGGCTGCGAGCTGGTTTAGTCAGGTGATCGCTACCGCCACGGGCACTCGCCACCAACCCTGGGCCGACAAAGCTACCACCTGTCTAGCTCTGGTGCGGTCATACCAAGGCGATCAAGAAGCTGCGAAAACCCTAGCTGACGCTGTTATTGACCAAACGCGAGGCAAAGGCAAAAGCGGGCGTCACGCCTTCTTTGTGCAGCTTTTGGGCCACACCTATTTAAATTTAGGAGATTTAGATACGGCTGAATCTCTTTTCAGCGAAGCCATCCAGGCAGCAGAGGCAGGCCACTACCTGCAAATTAAGGCCAATGCTCTGGCGGGGCGGGGGCGGTTGAAGGGGCAGCGGAGGGATTTGGCCGAGGCTGTAGAGGATTGTCGGGGTGCGATCGCCCTGCTGGACGAAGTCGGTGCCCACTGCGATCTCGCTGCGGCCCACCTGCAATACGCCCTCACCCTAGACTGCCTGTCTACGCAGCCCGCCGAAGCTGAAGATCATCTTTACAAAGCCCTTAGCCTGTTTCAGTCCATCCCTGCGCCCCAGCAGATCGCTAGAGCTAAACAAGCCTGGATGCGTCAGCCAGAGCAAGGCTGAGGCCATACCCCAAACGGCATAGGTCGGGAGTGTCGCAATTACCAGACCTTGCGGGGGAGTTATCTACCCTAAGTTGTTTACAAACTGAAACATTTCAGTTAATGTAAGTACATACATAACTTGCCTGTCCTTCATGGACAAGCATCAAGCAAACCTAACTGCACTTATTTCATCATGACCACGACTTTACAGAGACAACAATCTGCCTCCCTGTGGGAGCAGTTTTGCCAGTGGGTGACCAGCACCGAGAACCGCCTGTATGTGGGCTGGTTTGGCGTGTTGATGATCCCCACCCTGCTTGCTGCGACCGCCTGCTTCGTCGTCGCGTTCATCGCG